>CADCTW010000203.1 GCA_902805735.1 uncultured Gemmatimonadota bacterium
GCGTCACCACGCCGCGCCGCCGCCGCGCGCTGCGAATGGAGCGCGCCGTACGCGCCGCGGAGCCCACGTCATGATCGCGCCGCGTCCGCTGGTCTCCGTCATCACCCCCTGCCACAACGCCGAGCCCTTCATCGCGGAGACGATCGAGTCGGTGCTGGCGCAGACGTACCCGTCCGTCGAGCACGTAGTGGTGGACGACGCGTCGCGCGACGGAAGCTGGGGGATCGTCGGCGGCTACGCGGAGCGCTTCCCCGACCACGTCCGCGCGATCCGCCTGGACGAGAACCGCGGCGGCTGCCACGCGCGCAACCTGGGCGCGGCGGCGGCGCGCGGCGAGTTCCTGATGTTCCTGGACGCCGACGACGTGATCTCGCCCGACACGCTGATGGCGCTGGTGGACGCGGTGCGCCAGGAAGCGCGCGGCGTCGCGTTCTGCCCATGGCTCCGCCTGCGCAGCCGCAACGGCCGGTGGGAGCGCGCCCCCGCCGATGCCCCGCTCCCCGAGCCGGACCCCGACGTGGCGCTGCGCGGGTGGATCGAGGGCACCGCGTGGGCGCCCCCGTGCGCCGTGCTGTGGACGCGCGAAGCGTACGAGCTGACGGGCGGGTGGGACGAGTCGCTCACCCTGAACGACGACGGCGACCTGATGATGCGGGCGCTGGCGCTGGGGGTCCGCCCCGTGGGTGCCACCGGCGGCGAGGCGTTCTACCGCTGGCACGACGCGTCGCACGTGTCGGTGAGCCAGACCTTTCTCCAGGAGCACAAGCTGCGCTCGCAGGTGCGCGTGCTGGACAAGCTGGCGGAGATCCTGGAGTCGCAGCACCGCATGGCGCCGTTCGCGCCGTCGCTGGGGCTCGGCTACCAGCGGGCGGCGCTGCTCGGCTTCCAGAGCGGGCACCGCGAGATGGCGCGCGCCTGCCTGCGCCGCGGGGAGGAGCTGGGGAGCCGCCGCGCCGTCTCCCCCACCCCCGCGGGACGGCTGGTGGTGCGCATCCTGGGGCTGGAGCGCAAGGAGATGCTGGTGCAGACGCTGGCGCGGATGGGCATCATGAGCCCACAGCGCCGCCGCCTGCTGCAGATGCAGCGCACCCTGGCCGCCGAGTCCCGGCCATGAGGGTCGCCGTCTGCGTCACCACCTACCTGCGGCCCCTGGGCCTGGCGCGCCTGCTGGCGGGGCTCGACGCGCTGGCGTTCGAGAAGTCTCCCGCGCCCGAGCTGGAAGTGGTGGTGGTGGACAACGACCCCGCCGGTTCCGCAGCCGCCGTGTGCGACGAGTGGCGCCCGCGGCTGCGCTGGCCCCTGCGCTACGAGCACGAGCCGCGGCGCGGGGTCTCGCAGGCCCGCAACCGCGCCGTAGCCGCCACCCGCGACGCGGACTTCATCGCCTTCATCGACGACGACGAGGTCCCCGAGCCGGGGTGGCTGGACGAGCTGCTGCACGTGCAGTCCGGGTACGACGCCGACGTCGTCTCGGGTCCCGTGCTGGAGCGCTTCGAAGAGGGCGCGCCGGATTGGGTGATCCGCGGCAAGTTCTTCACGCCACGACGCGACCCCACGGGCTTCCGCCGTGTCGATCCCGGCGCGGGAAACGTGCTGATCCGGACGGGGGCGCTGGAGGGGATGGACCCGCCCTTCGACGAGCGGTTCGCGCTCACGGGCGGCGAGGACACGCACCTCTTCCTGCGCCTGGCCAACGCGGGGCGGGTGATGGTGTGGGCGGACGACGCGGTGGCGCACGAGTACATCCCCCGCAGCCGCACCCGCGTGCGCTGGATCCTGCTGCGCGTGTACCGCGGCGCCAACACCTGGAGCGCGTGCGAGCGCGAGTTCCAGCCCTCGATGCGGGCGCGCGGGATGCGCGTGGCCAAGGGCCTCGCGCGGATCGCCGCCGGGGCCGCGCTCTTCCCGGTGTCGTGGCTCTTCGGGCGGCACATGGTGGTGAAGTCGCTCTGGTACGTGTGCTTCGGCGCCGGCAACCTGGCCGGGATGGCGGGGCTGCAGTACAACGAGTACCGCACCACCGATGGACGCTAAGCTCAGCCCCCCCGCCCGCCGGGCCGCGCCCCCCGCCCCCGTACGCCGCCCGGTGCCCCCGCGCCGCGCCGCGATGCAGGAGCTCGCGCGCGACACATTTCTGCGCGCGGAAACCCTGTTCGTCGTCCTGGCGCTCTTCCTCTTCTCGCAGGCGCTCGTCCCGCTCCTGCTGGAGAGCCCCGGCTCGACGCCGGGCGGTGAGGGGTACGAGTCGAACATGACGCTGCGGCTGATGTTCGCGTCGCTGCACGCGGGGTCGCTCTTCCTGCTGCTGGTGCACGGGCGGGCGGCGGCGGCGGCGGTGGCGCGGCACTGGCCGGCGGTGGCGCTGGTGGCGCTCGCGCTCCTTTCCACCGCCTGGTCCGGCGCGCCGGACATCACCCTGCGGCGCAGCTTTGCCTTCCTGGGCACCACGGCGTTCGGCATCCTCCTCGCCTCGCGCTACGACACGCGCACCCTCCTGCTGCGCGTGGCCGCCGCGCTGGGCGTCGCGGCCGTGCTGAGCGTGGTGTTCGCGGTGGCGCTGCCGTCGTACGGGGTGGACCAGGGGGTGCACGCGGGGGCGTGGCAGGGGATCTATACCGAGAAGAACACGCTGGGGCAGATGATGGCGCTGAGCACCGTCGTCTTCCTCATCCTGCGTCCCACGCTGCGGCGGCGGTGGATCGGGACGGCGGGCGCGCTCCTTTCCATCGGGCTGGTCCTCCTCTCCACCTCCAAGTCGGCGCTCACCATCCTGCTGGTGTTCGCGGTGCTGGCGGCGCTCTTCCGCACGCTGCGGCTTACGTACACGCTGGCGGTGCCCATCGCCATCGGCTTCGTACTTGCGGGGGGGAGCGTCGCGGTGTGGCTGGCGACCAACGTGGAGTCCGCGCTGCTGGCCATGGGCAAGGACCCCACGCTCACCGGCCGCACCGAGATGTGGGCGACGCTGATCCGCAGCGCCGCCGAGCGCCCGTGGACGGGGTATGGCTACAGCGCGTTCTGGCTGGGATGGCAGGGGCCTTCGGCGAAGGCGCTGGCCGAGATCGGCTGGGAAACGCCGGGCGCGCACAACGGGTACCTGGACCTGAGCCTGCAGCTCGGCGTGCTGGGGCTCGGCATCTTCGCCGCCGGCTTCGCGTTCGCCCTCGCCCGCTCCTTCCGGGCGGTGCGCGAGACGCATACGCCGGAGGGGTTCTGGCCCGGTCTGTACCTGGCGTTCATGCTGGTCTACAACTTCACGGAGACGATGCTGGCCACCCCCAACAACATCTTCTGGGCGCTGTACGTGGCCACCGTGTGCTCCGCCCTCCTCAACCGGAGCGGCGAGGTGACCGCGTGAGCCCCACGTTCTCGGTGCTGATCGCGGCCTACAACCAGGCGCGCTACATCGTGGAGACGCTGGACTCCGTGGCCGCGCAGAGCTGCGCGGACTGGGAGCTGGTGGTGGTGGACGACGGCTCCACGGACGACACCCGCTTGGTGGTGACCGCCTGGACGGAGCGCTTCGCCCGCCCCAACCGCGTCGTCTTCGTGTCCACCGCCAACGGCGGGCAGTCCGCCGCGCTGGAGCACGGGTTCGCGCTCTGCGAGGGCCGCTACGTGGTCCTGCTGGACTCGGACGACCGCCTGCTGCCCTCCAAGCTGGCCGAGGTGCTCCGCGCCGTGACGGCCGACCCGGAGGCGGGGATGATCGTGCACCCGCTCTACGTGATGGACGAGGACGGCCGCCGCACCGGCGACGTGCGCCCCATGCGCGCGAAGCTTTCCGAGGGCGACCTGCGCGAGCAGGTGAAGGCCACCACGCGCCACGTGGCCCCCGCGACCTCCGGGGTGATCATCCGCGCGGACGTGTTCCGGGGCCTCCTCCCCATGGCCACGCGCCCCTTCCGCGACGCGGCGGACGCGTACCTCACCATGGGCGCCAGCCTGGCGGCCCCCGTGCGAGCCATCCAGGAGCCGCTGGGCGAGTACCGCATGCACGCGGAGGGCAACTACCTGAAGCGCTTCGCCACGGCGGAGGGGCTGCGCTACACGGTGGAGCTGGAGCAGACCATCGTGCGGCACTTCGGGCTGGAGCGGGCGGCGGAGATGAACACCTACTTCGCCCGCAACGCATTCGCGCTGGAGAAGCTGGCGGGCACCCCCGCGTCCCGGCTCCGCGCGTACCGCCGGCTGATGCGCTCCACCCTGGCCGACCCGTCGTTCCGGGCGCGCGACCGGGTGCTGCTGGTGGGGTTCTGGACGACGTGCATGGCCGCGCCGCGCCCGGCGTTCGCGCGGCTGTGGGAGGCGTTCCAGCGCAAGCACACGGGGATCGACCGCATCCTCCGCGCGAGGCAGTCGTCCGGCGGCGCCCCGGCCCGGGCCCCCGGGCCCGCCGCCGCCGCGTCGGGGAGCTGAGCCGGCGGAATGGCCGCCGAGAGGATCGACGTCTGCGGCGCGGGGGTGGACCCCTGCGACATGGAGGACGCCGTGCGCCGCATCGTGGAGCGCGCGGCGAACGGCGGCCCCCCTGCCCTGGTCGTCACGCCCAACGCGCACCACGTGGCGCTGCTGCAGGACGTGGAGGAGTTCCGCGCCGTGTACCGCTCCGCCTGGCTTTCGGTGCCGGACGGGATGTCGCTGGTGTGGGCCTCGCGCCTCCTGGGCACCCCGCTCCCCGAGAAGGTGAGCGGGATCGACCTGTTCGTGGAGGTGTGCGCCGCCGTCGCCGGCACGGACCTGCGCATCTTCCTCCTCGGCGGGCGTCCGGGCGCGGCGGAGGAGGCGGCGCGCGTGGTGGAGGCGCGCTTTCCGGGCCTGCGCATCGCCGGCACCTACTGCCCGCCGCTGGGCTTCGAGCGCGATCCGGAAGAATCCCAGCGGGTGCTGCAGGCCGTGCGCGGCGCGGCGCCGCACATCCTGTTCGTGGCGCTCGGCGCTCCCAAGCAGGAGCTTTGGATGTACGAGAACCGCGAGCGCCTCGGCGTCCCCGTCTCCCTGGGCGTGGGCGCGACCTTCGACTTCGTGGCGGGGATGATCCGCCGCGCTCCGCGGTGGATGCAGAAGCGCGGGCTGGAATGGATCCACCGGGCCGCCACCGAGCCGCGCCGCCTGGGGATGCGCTACCTCGTCACCACGCCGCGCTTCCTCTGGATCTTCCTGAAATCGGGGCTCACACAGAGACACAGAGGCACAGAGGCTACCTGACCTCCGTGCCTCCGTGTCTCTGGGTGAGGCTGCCGTTGTAGTACCTCATGTAGAGCTCGGCGGAGCGTTCCAGGGTGAGCTCGCGCTCCACGTATGCACGCGGATCGTAGTCGTGGAGGCGGGGCCAGAAGCGGTCGAAGGCGGCGTCGAAATCGCCGAAGTCGCGGAAGCGGTCGCCGCACTCGGGGGAGAAGTAGGGGACGGAGCTGGCGGGGACCGGGTCGGGCTCGAAGTCGGCGCGGTGAGGATCGAGCCAGTAGCCGTTGTCCCAGGCGAGGACGGGGACGCCGGAGGCGAGGGCTTCCTGGTAGGCCAGGCCCTGCGTCTCGTGCTCGCAGAGGAAGAGCATGGAGCGCGACCGAGCGAGCAGGTCGCGATAGGTGGCATGGTCGTAGAGCTTATAGCGCAGCGTCTCCACGCGCAGGCCGCGGCGGGCGAGGCTCGCCATGACCGGGTCGAGGAGCGCGGGCTCGTAGTGCTCGCGGTTCCAGCGGATCTTGTCGTACACCAGCACGTCCACGTCCTTGGCGTGGCCGCGGGTATCGGGCCAGCTCGCCGCGTCGATGCCGTTGAACCAGATCACGCACGAGTCGCCGTAGCGGCGGGCGAACATGCAACGCATCCACTCGCTGCACACCAGGTAGAAGCGGTTGCGCTCGTCTTCCATCAACCCCGGCGCCAGGCTGGGATGGTCGTACAGCCCCGGACCGAGCACCGCCGGGTTCGGGAGGTCCCATCCCTCCAGCAGGTGCGGGTAGCCGAAGAGGCCGACCGGGTGCTGGGGATTGCGCCGCGCCGCCGCGTAGTCGTTGATCCGCACGATGTGCCCGCTCCGCCGCAGCGCCTCCGCCAGCAGCTGAAAGGCCATCTGGAAGCCGGTCACCTTCTGCTTGCGGTTGAAGCGGTTGTACAGGGGGCGCACCAGGCGCTTCAGGTACCGGTCGCCGGGGACGAACCGGTCGGACTCGAAGTCCCGGAAGAAGAGCAGGACGGTGCGGTCGGCCAGGCGGCTCACGCGGGGACGAGCGCCGCCGCGGCGCGGGTGTAGTAGGACATGTAGAGCTCGGCGGAGCGCTCCATCGACAGCTCGCGCTCCACGTAGCCGCGCGGGCGGTAGCCGTCCAGCCGCGACCAGAAGCGCTCGAACGCCCCCTCGAACTCGCCGAAGTCGCGGAATCGCTCGCCGCACTCGGGGGAGAAGTAGGGAACGGAGCTGGCGGGCACCGGCTCGGGCTCGAAGTCCGCGCGGCGCGGGTCCAGCCAGAAGCCGTTGTCCCATGCGAGGATGGGGACGTTGGAGGCCATCGCCTCCTGGTACGCGATCCCCTGCGTCTCGTTGGCGCTCAGGAAGAGCATGGAGCGCGAGCGGCTGAGCGCGTCGCGGTACTCGTCCGGCTCGTAGTAGCCGTAGCGCAGCGAGTGGGTGCGCAGCCCCGCCGCTTTGATGCGCGCCAGGATGGGGTTGAGCATGCGCGCCTCGTAACCCTCGCGGTCCCAGTACATCTTGTCGTACACCAGCACGTCGATGTCCTTGGCGTGGCCGCGCGTGTCCTGCCACTTCGCCGCGTCGATGCCGTTGAACCACACCACGCACGACTCGCCGTAGCGACGGGCGAACATGCGGCGCATCCACTCGCTGCACACCAGGTAGAAGCGGTTGCGCTCGTCTTCCATCAACCCCGGCGCCAGGCTGGGATGGTCGTACAGCCCCGGGCCGAGCACCGCCGGGTTCGGCAGGTCCCACCCCTCCAGCAGGTGCGGGTAGCCGAAGAGGCCGACGGGGTGATGGGGATTGCGCCGGGCCGCCGCGTAGTCGTTGGCTCGCACGTCGTAGCCGCCGCGCCGCAGCGCCTCCACCAGCGCGTTGTAGGCGACGCGGAAGCCGCTCACCCGGTGGCGCCGCCCGCTGAGCCGCGCGTACAGCGGCCGGACGACGCGCTTGAGGTAGCGGTCGCCGGGGAGCCACTTGTCCAGCTCGTACTCCTTGTAGAACAGCAGGACCGTGCGGTCCGTCAGCGTCGGCATCGTGGCGTGTGGCAAAAGGACGGGTCCGCACCCGCGCGCAGCCGGGCCGGACCCATCGTTCCAGGGGAGGCTCGGGTCAGTACGACGCGAGCCGGTCCTTGATGATCTGCCCTGGCTTGGTGGGCGTACCCGACCAGTCCATGATCAGCAGCGAGCGGTTGCAGATGGGGTCGTCGTTCCCCTCCTGGCGCTTGGACTCGGTGGGGCTGGGCGCCACCCACATCCACGCCGTCCACGAGAGGCCGAGCTGGTCCGCCTTGTCCAGCACCGCCTTCACGTACGGCGTGCTGCAGTCGTAGTCGCCGAACTCGGTGATCATCACGGGGTCCGTGGCGGCCAGCGACGCCCAGTCGTTGTCCCACGTGGCCGGCTGGCGCGTGTCCGACGAGAACTCCCACGGGTGCGTGGCGTAGGCGATGTTGTAGCCCTTGATGCGGTGGTCCTTTACGCCGTTCAGGAAGTACGCCCACTGCGTGCCGCCGGCGATCACCATGTTGTTGGCGCCGGTGCTGCGCACGGCGTCGTAGAGCTGCTGCATCCCCGCGGCCTGGAAGGCCGGGCGCCTGCCGTACACGGCGTCCGACGGGTGCAGCCCGCCGTTCAGCCACATGTCCCAGTTGCTGAACCCGCCCACGCCGCCCACGGGGAACGGCTCGCTGTACAGCTCGAACAGGACGCCGCCGTCGTCCTTGTAGCGCGCGGCCACGTCCTTCCAGAAGGGGATGGAGTGGTTCACGTCCGCCATCGGCTGGTGCATCTCGTTTTCCAGCGGATGGTTGGGATCGCCGCGGTCGCTGGCCTGCAGCACCAGGATCACGTGCAGCCCCGAGGCCCGCGCGCCCTTCACCGCCCGGTCCACCCGCGCCGCGTAGCCCGGGTCGTGGTGCTTGGAGGCCGCCACCCAGTAGTACTGCGCCAGCTCGATGCGCACCGTGTTGGCCCGCCACTCGCGCATGCGGGCGAAGTCGGCCATCATGGAGGTGTCCACGCCCATGCGCCCGCCCTCGGACGAGAACGACAGCGCGGGGCGCGACACGCCCACGAAGCGCGCCGGCTGGCAGGTGGCCACGCTGATGATCTTGTTGCCCACCGCCGCGAAGCCGTTGGGGGCCACGGGAATCGTCTTCCCGCCCGCCTGCACCGAGCCGTTCGCGCAGGTGAGGGCCGGCGGGTCCACGAGCCCGCCCTTCTTGTCGTCGGTACAGGCGGCCAGCCCCAGCGAGAGCACGAGAGAGGCTTTCGCGAGGCGCGATGCGGCGCGGGTCGGTCGAATGCCGGCTTCGGCGAACACGAGCATCGAACACCTTTGGAGCGGGGTACCCGGATCTGCTGCACGGCTGCGTGCCGGAGGGGCTAAGACGGGAGCCCCACACGACCTGTGCATCGTGCCCTATGTGTTTCCCATGGGCAATACTCGCGCCAGCGGGGCAGCATACTACTTGCGGTCTGCGGCGCGCGGAGGAGCTGAGGGGAATCGCCGACAATCATGTGAGGAAGTGGATGGAACTGCACGGCTCCACCCGTGAAGACGCGCCTCCCCGTACCCCCGGGTTCCGGATGCTGGGGGTCCATTTCGACCTGCTGACCACGGACAAGCTGCACCAGGCGGTGGTGGACGCGGTCGAGTCGGACCAGCGGTGGGTGATCGGCGGGCACAACATGCACAGCATCTACCTGTGCCACCACGATCCCAAGATGCGGCGCTTCTACGAGCGCTCGCACTGGACGTTCCTGGACGGGATGCCCCTGGTGTGGCTGGCCCACTCCCTGGGGATGCCCGCCCGCCGGGAGCACCGCCACGCGCCGGTGGACTGGATGCCCGGCCTGCTGGCCATCGCGGCCGAGAAGGGGTGGCGGGTGTTCTTTTTGGGGTCGGAGCCCGGCGTGGGGGAGCGCGGCGCCGCCAACCTGGTCGCGCGCTTTCCGGGGCTGGATCTGCGCACCCATCACGGCTTCTTCGACGCCACGCCGGGGAGCGCGGAGGCGGAGGCGGTGCTGGAGGAGATCCGCGCGTGGCGGCCCAACATCCTGGCCGTGTGCATGGGGATGCCGCGCCAGGAGCACTGGATCGTGGACCACCTGGACCGGCTGGATGCCAACGTGGTCTTCAACCTGGGCGCCCTGATGGACCTCTTCGCCGGCGAGCTCCCCATCCCGCCGCGCTGGGTGGGTCAGGTGGGAATGGAGTGGCTCTACCGCCTCTGCTCGCACCCGCGCCGCGTGTGGCGCCGCTACCTGCTGGAGCCCTGGTTCCTCCTCCCGCACCTCGCCCGCGACCTGAAAAGCGGCTCTCACGGAGGCACAGAGACACGGAGATGAATTCGTCTCCGTGCCTCTGTGCCTCTGTGTGACATTTCTTTACGGAACCCGCGGCGCCGGCATCCCTCCGCTCGCGAAGAGGAGAGCCAGCAGGCGCAGCGAGTCCCCGTAGTAGCCGCTGTCGCGGAGCTGCAACGTTTCGTTCCACATGACGCGCCGGTAGCGCGCGTCGGGGGAAACGACGGCTCCGGCGGCGGCCGGCGCGATGAACGATGGCCCCGCCGGGCCCTTCCCCGTCGGGCGCCCGTCCAGCTGGTAGCCGTCGCGCAGGTCGCGGACGCCCACGCGCTGGAAGAAGCGGTTGAGCAGGCGCAGGTGATGCTGCGCGCGGCGGTCGCAGTGCCAGGCGGCGTCCATGGCCAGGCGCCAGGGGATGCGCGCGGAGCCGTAGTCGTAGAGGAACGCGAAGTCGCCGCCCGCGCGGTCGCCCGCCGCGGTGGTCCACCCCGGGAGGAGCCCCGTGGCGGGCGAGTGGCGCGCCACCACCCGCGACAGGACGGCGTAGGAGACGTCGGCCACCCGGTTCCAGCGCGGCTCGCGGGTGTAGCGGGCGAACACGTGGTAGTAGGCGGGCGCGAAGTACGACGCGTTGGTCACCCGCGAGCCGCCCCACACGTCGCCGGGCTTCAGCACGTCCGTTCCCGGCTCCACCGCGTGGCGCAGGATGCTGCGGATCAGCGCGTGCGCGTCGCCGCGGTAGCCGCCCCAGCGCGCGTCCGCCACCACCAGCGCGAACGCGATGTCCTGGTCGCCGTCGGTGGCGGCGTTGGGGTCGGGGACGCGGCCGTCGGGGGTGATCTCCCACGACATCATCCCGCGCGGGTTGCGGTGCCGCCTGGCGTAGCGCCACAGACCGTCGAAGGCGGCTCGGTCGCCCAGGTAGGCGGCGAGGAGCATCCCGTAGCCCATAGACTCGGAGGTGGTCGCGCCGCCCTTGTAGCCGGGCATCTTCACCCGCAGGTCGCGCCCCGCGCCCTCGCTCGTGAGGTACCTGCGCTTCCACTCCGCGTAGCTGCGGCGGATCTCCGCGCGCGCGGCGGCCGCGTCCGGCGCCATGGAGGCGGCGCAGGGATATGCCGCGGGGGCCTGCGCCTGGGCCGGAGGGGGCGCCGGCGCGCCGGAATCGCACGCGGCGAGCAGGACCGCCGCCGCGAGAACGCGAGGCCTCATGGTAGTTCCGGGTTCAACGGTGGCGACCGCGCGATCTGCCGTCAGGAGCTACGGAGATCGCTCCTGGCCGTGAGGGGGTCGGAGCGGGGGCGACACGAAAACATCCTCGTCCGCCCCGAAGTCAAGTTCCGTACCGATTCGCCCTCCCCCCGCCGCGACGCTAACTTGCGTCCCATGGATCCTCTCCGCGTGAGCGAAGCACCGCGCGCCGCGGCCCCGCGGGGCCTGCGGCGCGAGATGGGACGCAAGGCGTTCCACGTGTCGTCCGTGGCCCTCCCGGCGCTGGTGTGGGTGCTTCCCCGCCCCTTTGCGGTGGCGGGGCTGCTGGGCGTCGCGCTGACGGCGGTGGCCGTGGACTTCACGCGCCTCCAGTTCCGCTGGGCGCGCTTCCACTTCCTTCGCCGCACGCGCACCCTGCTGCGCACGCACGAGCGCCACGGCTTCGCGGGCGCCACCTACATGGTGGCCGCGTACGCCGTGGCGCTCCTCCTCTTCCCCACCCCCGTCGCCGTGGCGGGGATGCTCTACAACGGCCTGGGCGACGCCTCGGCCGCGCTGGTGGGCAAGCGCTTCGGCCGCCACCGCACCTCGTGGGGCAAGAGCTGGGAGGGCTTCGCCGCCGCCCTGGCCGTCAACCTGGCCATCGGCCTCCTCCTCCCCGGCATCCCCGTCCCCGCCGCCCTCCTCGGCGCTCTCGCGGGCGCCGTCCTCGAGTTCCTCCCCCTCCCCTTCGACGACAACCTGCGCGTCACCCTGGGCGGCGCCACGGCGCTCTGGCTGAGCATCTGAGATTCTGTTCTCTGTGCCTCTGTGCCTCTGTGTGAGCCCCCGCTTTCACCACTTCGTCAGCGTGACCTCGTCCACCTGGAAGGTGCCGGAGTTGCGCACCTGGAACGCGAAGCCCCACACCTCGGCCCGGGTGAAGCCGTCGTTAGGCGCCCCCGCGGGCTGCCACGAGTTGCGCGTGAACGCCGTCCATGGCACCGTGATCTCCCGCCACCCCGTCTGGTCGTCCACGAAGCCCCAGATGAACCCCTCGGAGGCGCCGGTGGCCGGATCCCGGTTCTCCAGCACCTCCACCTGCACGTAGTTGCCGCTCGCGCTCCCCTTGAAGCGGAAGCGGAAGCCGGCCGTGTACCTCCAGTCCTGCGCCGTGGTGTACTCGCGGATCAGCCCGCCGTACGACCCGATGGAGTAGTCCAGCTTCATGGCGTACCGGCTGTCGCGCGCACCGGGAGCCACGCGCGTGGCCGTGGCGGTGGAAGCCGCGTCGGAGTACCCCCTCCAGCCGGTCGTCTGCCCGTGCTCGAACGACTCGATCAGGGAATAGAACGGGTGCGGCATGTTGCCCGTGGCCAGCAGCAGCCCGAGCAACCGCAGGTGATCCACGAAGTAGCCCACGTCCCAGCTCGGCACGTCGGCCGCGTCGGTGTAGAACGTCTCCACGAACGCGCGGTCCGCCGACACGATGGAGCCCGCCGCCGCCATGGCGTTGAAGGTGTCGCTGTGCCAGGTGGGATTGCGCTCCACCCCTTCCAGGGTGTACTCGTCGCGGATGGCGGTGGGGCCGCCCTTCTCCACCCACAGCGCGTTCATGCGGTTGAGCCGGGCCCGCGCGTCGGGGTCGCAGTTCCACACCGCGTCCTTGGCCATCCGCCAGGGCACCCGGACGGCGTCGTAGCCGTAGACGTGGTCTTCCGGCTTGCGGAAGTGGGCCGCGGTGTCGCCGGCCACGGTGGACCAGTCCGGCAGGAGCCGGCGCCCTGGCTTGAAGGTCTCGATGGCGTTGAGCACCTGGTGCGAGCGCGCCGCCACGTCGTTCCAGCGGGAGTTGCCCGTATAGGTGGCGAACGCCTTGTAGTACGCGGGGTCGAAGTACGAGGGGTTCACGTTGTCGTTGGAAGCCCACAGGCCCGCGTTGATCGTGTTGTCCGCCTCCACCCCGTAGGTGAGGAGCGAGTTGATCAGCGCGGTCGCGTCCGTCTTGTAGCCGCCCCAGCGGAAGTCGGCCACGATGAGGGCGAACGCCATGTCCTCGTCGCCGTCGGTGGCGAAATCGCCGCCGCCGGGCACCGTTCCGTCGGCCAGGATCTCCCAGGGCATCAGCGTGTGCCCGCGCGACCCGTCGTGGTAGCTCCTGGCGTACCGCCACAGCCCGTCGAAGGTCGTCTGGTCGCTGAAGTAGGCCGAGAGGAGCATGCCGTAGCCGATCCCCTCCGAGAAGGTGCGGGAGGTGTTGTCGTTCATCGCCGACAGCACGCGCAGGTTGGCGCCGGCGGTCCGCACGTACTTCGCCTTCCAATCCGCGTACAGCTCGTCGAGCCGCTGGTTGGCCGCGGCCTGGTCGGGGGCGATGCTGGTGTGGCAGGCGTATGCGTAGCCGGAACGGGAGCCGCTCGCCAGCAGGCGCGGCTCCACCGGCGCGCCGGGGCCGGCCCCGGTGATGCCGTCCTGGCAGGCGGCGAGGGCCGCCGCCGCAAGCACGGCCGCGAATTGTTTCCGCATCGGGTACCTCCACGGATGGGCCCGGGCGGGCCGACACACCATGGAAGGACCCGCATCTTCAGGCAGTAGGCACCCAGGTGGCAATCCGTGTGCCTCTCCGCTCAAAATTCGGCTCCAACTGAAACACGGCGGCGGGGCGAAAGCTTGTCTCCGTGCGTCCCTGTGAGCCCATCTACCTCAGCGACGTCGCGATCACCTCGCGCACGCCGTGGCCCTCCACGCGCGTGACCTCGAAGCGCACGGCGTCGTACTCCACCGTGTCGCCCACCACCGGCGGGCGCTCCAGCTCGGCCAGCACCAGGCCGCTGACGGTGTCCACCTCGTCGTGCTCCAGGACGACGCCCAGGAAGTCGCCTACCTCGCCCAGCCGCACGGTGCCCTCCGCGACCACGCGGCCCTGCTCGTCGCGGTACACCTCGGGGCGGTCGTGCAGGCCCTCTTCGATCTCGCCCACCACCTCCTCGAAGAGGTCCTCGATGGTCACGATCCCCGCCGTGCCGCCGTGCTCGTCCATCACCACGGCGAGCTGGGTGCGGGCGGCGCGCATGGCCGTGAGCACCGTGTCGATGTCCGCGGACTCGGGTACGTAGGGCACGGGGCGCGCGTCGTTGGCGTGCACGGCGCGGCGCGAGCGCAGGCGGTGGAAGAGGTCCTTGATGTGGACCATCCCCACGATGCGGTCCAGGCTCCCGTCGTAGATGGGATAGCGCGTGTGCGGCTTGCTGCGCACGATGCGCGTGACCTCGTCGAACGAGGCGCCCAGGGGGATGCCGTGGATCCGCACGCGCGGCACCATCACCTCGCCGGCCGTGAGGTCGCCCAGCTCCAGGAGCTCCTGCACCACGTTGGCGGTGTCGCGCCGCAGCATCCCCCCCGCCTCGCTTTCGCGGATGATGTACTGCAGCTCCTCGGGGGTGCGCACCTGCTCCGGCTGCGTGGCCGCGCGGTCGATGCCGAAGAGGCGCAGCAGCGCGTTCCCCAGGTAGGAAAGGACGATGATGAGCAGGATGGAGATGCGCTGCACCAGCAGCAGCACGGGCGTCACCCAGAGCACCGTGCCCTCCGCCTGCTGCAGCGCGATGGACTTGGGGATCATCTCCCCCAGCACGATGTGCAGGTAGGTGAGGATGATGACCGCCAGGATGCTGGCCAGCGTGTGCGCGGGGAGCCAGCGCCACTCCCCCACCCCGGCCGCGTGCAGCCCGCCGCCGATGGCCTCGGCCAGCTTGTGCTCGCCGTACATCCCCAGCCCCAGCGACGCCACGGTGATCCCGAGCTGCGCCGTGGCGATGTAGCGGTCGCGCCGGCGGTTGTCGCGCAGGATGCCCAGCACCGTGCGCGCCACGCGGTCGCCGGCGGCGGCGCGGCGCTCGATGGCCACGCGCGGCACGCCGACGATGGAGAACTCCGCGGCCACGAAGAGCCCGTTGGCCAGCACCAGCACCAGCACGATGACGGCGGTGATCAGCTCACTCATCGGCCGCCTCCACGTCGCGCCGGGGCGCGGCGATCACCCAGGTGATGGCGTGGTGCTCCACGGCCTCCACCTCGAACTCCACCCCGTCGATCACGGTGCGCGCGCCGGGGTCCGGAACGCGCCCCAGCTCCTCCGTCACGCGCCCGCCCACCGTGTCCGACTCGCCGTCCAGCAGCACGCCGATCCACGGCTCCACCTCGTCCAGCCGCAGGTAGCCGGGAAGCCGCACGCGCCCGTCGGGGAGCGCCTCGGGCCCCGGGTCCGCCTCCTTGAACTCGTCCGCGATCCCGCCCATCACCTCGGTGAGCACGTCGTCCAGCGTCACCAGCCCGCTCACCCCCCCGAACTCGTCCAGCACCAGCGCCTGGTGGCTGCGCCCCTCGCGCATGCGGGCCAGCAGCGCCTCGGCCGTCACGTTCTCGGGGACGGAGAGGATGGGGCGCACCAGCGGCGCCAGCGAGGCCAGCGGCGCGGGGTCCAGGTGGCGCACGAACAGGTCGCGCGTGTGCAGCAGCCCCACGAAGTGGTCGATGTCGCCCTCGTACACCGGGAGGCGGGTGTAGGGCGAGGCGGCCAGGATCTCCATCGCCTCCTCCACCGGCGTGGACAGCTCCACGGCGGCGATCTCCTGCCGGGGCACCATCAGGTGCCGCGCGGGGCGGATGCCCAGCTGCAGCGCCCGGCGCAGCCGCCGGTGCTCGTCCGCCTCCAGCAGCCCGCCGTCGCGGCTCTCGGCGATCAGCAGGTCGATCTCCTCGGGCGAGTGGATGTGGCCGTGCCCCACGGCCTTCATCCCCACCATGCGCAGCACGGCCGCCGCGCTCGCGTTCAGCATCCCCAAAAAGATGGAAAAGGCCGCGAGCGACCAGGTCATGGGGAGCACGGTGAAGCGCGCCACCTCGGTGGGGCGGGCCAGCGCCAGGTACTTGGGCACCAGCTCGCTCAGCACCATCTGCGCGGCGGTCAGCACCACCAGCACCAGCACGGTGGCGGCCGAGGCGGCGGCGGCCTTCCCCATCCACCCCCACGCCACGAACATGGGCGCCAGCCGCACGGCGATGGTGGCCTGCGCGAAGGCGCCCACCAGCAGCGACGTGAGCGTGATCCCCATCTGGCTGGCCGAGATGTACCGGTCCAGCCGGACCGGGTCTTCCAGGATGGGGAGGAGGCGGATGGAAAGGGCGTCGCCGTCTTCCGCGCGCTGGCGGATGCGGCTGCGGCGCACCGAAACGGCCGCGAATTCCGCGGCCACGTAGAAGGCGGTCAGCACCACGAGCACCGCGACGACCAGCAGGGGCCCCAGCATCAGCGGGGGCGCAGACCGGCGGGCGAGGCCGCGAAGGTAAACAAGGGGACGGGGGCTGGGGTCCGGGGGAGCACCTGGGCGCGGCGGGCGCCGGCCGCAGGGCACGCGGCGGGGCACGCGCCGCGCTTCCGCACCCCCTGCACGCACGGAACATTCCGCGCCGCCTTGCGTACGCCCCGCCGCGCGGCCAACTTTTGTGGATATTCCTTTTGCAGGGGGCACCCCGGCGGCCGCCGCCGTCCCGGACCCGCCCCAGGAGACGCGAGTGACCGACCCGGTGACCGAGCTGAGCGACCGGCTCCGCGACCGCATCCTCAACGCCCTTCACCTGGGCCTCCTCCATCCCGGAGACCGCCTCCCCAGCATCCGCGCCCTGTGGCGCGAGATGGGGGTGGACCACAGAGTGGTGGCCCAGGCGTACCGCACGCTGGAAGACGAGGGGCTGGTGGAGGTGCGCGGCCGTTCCGGCGTGTACCTGGCGCCGCAGGACCAGCTCGGTGGGGAGCTGCTGGCGGAAACGGCGCGGTGGATGGCGGGCGTGCTGGTGGAGGCGTGGAAGCGCCGCATGACGGTGCGCGAGGTGCCGGAGCTGCTCCGCCGCTGCACCACCACGCGCCGCATCCGCTGCGCGGTGGTGGAGAGCAACGAAGACCAGATGACGGCGTACTGCCACGAGCTGTCCAACGACTTCGGGCTGGACCCGGTGCCGGTGCACATCTCGCCCATCCCCCTCCCCCGCCCCGACCGCTCGGTGGAGTTCCACGGCGTGGAGGAGCAGCTCCGCGCGGTGGACATGGTGGTGACCACCAGCTACCACTCGCGCCTGGTGCGCAAGGCGGCGGAGAACGTGGGGATCCCCGCCGTGACCCTCACCGTCAACTCCGAGGTGGTGGACGTCATGCAGCGCCGCCTGCGCGAGAGCGGGGTGACCATCGTGGCCGCGGAGGCCGAGTTCGGCAACCGCATGCGCGCCATGTACACGGACCTCCTGGAGCGCCCCGAGCAGCTCCGCGTGGTCCTGGCCGACGACCCCGCCGGCATCGCCGCGCTGGACCCGCGCGAGCCCGTGATGCTGACCCGCGCCGCCCGCGCGCGCCTGGGCGAGGTTACCCTCCCCCTCCTGGTCCCCCACTCCCCCACCCTCTCCCCGCAGACCGCCCGCGAGATCCTGGGCCTGGTGATCCGCCTCAACGTGGAAGCCTCGGCCCAGGGCGCCCGCACCATGGAAGGCACCGCGGACGCTTGAATCTCACACAGAGACACAGAGGCACAGAGATAAGTTCATCTCTGTGCCTCTGTGTCTCTGTGTGAGCCCTGCTTTTTAGATGCTGCGGATGATCCTCTGCGCGGCCGGGATCATGCCGGTGGCCTCCAGGCCCAGGGCGCTCACCTGGTGGATGAACGCTTCCAGCTGGTTGACCGCGGGCGTCTCGTCGCCGCGGGCCAGCGAGGCGGCGGCCGCGCCCAGCTTGGCGTCCAGCGCGTTCGCGTTGCCGCGGTTCAGGGTGCCCGTGCGGGACAGGGTGGAGACCAGCGTCTGCAGGTCCTGGATCGCCTGCGTGGGGCTCTGCACGAACACCGTGGCCGTACGCGTGCCCACGCCGCCGTCACTGTCGCGCACCGTCACGGTGACCGTGTAGGTGCCGGCCGTGGTGTAGCGGTGCGAGAGGGCCATGGTGCTCCCCGCGATCGCGAGCGCCTGCGGGCCCGACCCGTCGCCGTAGTCCACCGTCGCCGTCCAGCGGTCCGCGCCCGGATCGGTGAAGGAGGTGGAGCCGGTGTAGCTCTCGCCGCGCAGGAGCGTGGCCCCGGCGAAGACGCGCACCGTGGGGTCCACGTTGGCCACCACCACCGAAGTGGTCACCGAGCTCTCCGCGCCGTACACGTCCGTCACCGTCAGCTTCACCAGGTACGTGCCGTTGTCCGCGTAGGTGTGGGTGGGCGAGATCCCCGTGCCCGTGCTGCCGTCGCCGAAGTCCCAGTCGTAGGTGATGGCGTCGCCGTCCGGATCGCTGGAGTCGTTGCCGCTCAGGTACACCGGCGACCCCTCGGTGCCGATGTACGGCCCGCCCGCGTTGGCCACCGGGGCGCGCGTCCCGCTCTCCACGATGCTCTCCACCCGGTTGGGAAGCGCCGCCAGCACGTCGTAGCCGCTGATGGCTTCCACCGCGTCCACCGTGGTCTTGTAGCTCTGCCAGGGCACGTTGCGGATGCCCGCGTCGTTGGGCATGATCACCGCGAACACTTCCACGTCGTCCGCGCTGTCCACGTTGCCCAGCCCCTGGTCGCGCGGCATCACCACGGCCACCTTCCAGGTCTGCGCCGGGATGGTGATGCGGCCCTCGTTCTTGATCGTCCCCTTGCTGCCGGCGACTCCCGCGATCACGAACACTTCCTTGTTGTCCCTGCGCGCCAGGTCGCCCAGGTAGCTCTCCATCGCCGCCCACGGGCCCTGGTTGTTGTCGGCCGCCTGCGGGATGATGTTGGAGAAGTAGTACGTGTGCGCGTTGTCGAAGGCGCCGGCCGTGCGGTCGAACGAGCGGGCCAGGTGGCCGCGGTCGATGCCGTAGCCGTGGAACGTCCCCGCGCCGGTGTAGTCCGCCGTGGTGTAGCGCGGGAAGTCGGCCGGGAGCGCCGTGTCGAAGGTGAAGCAGTCGCAGCGGTCTTCGGCGCCGAAGTGCGAGGCGTCGATGTTGTAGGCCACCCAGTTCGGCGTGCCGCGGTTGCGGTTGAACGACGAGGTGAACTGCGTGTAGCGCAGGATGTGGTCGTCGCTGGCGTCCGCGTCGCTCGGCTCGCCGAACTCCGCGTTGTGCCCGTACTGCGCCGTCTCGCTGGCCGGGGCTACGTGGACGGGAAGCGAGTAGGTGCTGGTGGTGCCGTCCGTGGCCGTGGCGCGGAAGACCGCCGTGCCCGCCGCGCGCCCCGTGATCACGCCCTTCGCGTCCACGGTGGCGATGGCCGGCGTTTCCGAGCTCCACGTGATGGTGGTCGGGATGGTGGCGCCGGTGGCCGCGTCGCGCTGCGTGGCGAAGATCTGGTCCTGGAAGCCCACCGGGAGCGCCGGGTCCGTCGTCGGGTGGCGGCCGCTGAAGCTGATCCCCGACTGCGGCAGGGGCGGCGTGGCCGCGTTGCAGGCCCCGAAGCTCGCGGCCGAAGGCCCGAACCAGGTGCCGTTCCCCGCGCGCTGCAGCGAGCGCCCGGCGGGCGTGTTGGCCGCCTCGGAGACGCCGATGTCCGTGGAGGTCATCCCGGCCGCCGGCCCGTTGGTGGCGGTGAAGCTGCCCTCGTAGGAGAGGAACTCGACCACCGTGCCGCCCGCGTTCACCAGCGCGAACCCGTCCTTGTCGCCGTTCTGCAGCCCCGGCGTGCTGAACACCAGCACCCCGCGCGCGCCGCAGGTGGTGCCGATGGTGCCCGAGAGGGCGATGGGGGTGCCGTACGACTGGCCCTGCGTGGCCGAGCCCGTGGAGCCGCTGTAGAGCACCAGGCTCCACCCGTCCAGCGAGCCGCCCGCGTCGCCCTCGATCTCCACGCCTTCGTTGGTGTCCGTGCCGTCGTTGTCGTAGTGCACTTCCACCACGCGCACGTTGCTGGCCGACCCGGTCACCGCGATCACCAGAATGGTGGCCGTGCCCGCCACGCCGTTGGACGCGGTGGCGGTGATCGTGGCCGAGCCCACCGCCCTGCCGGTCACGGCGCCCGCCGCGTCCACCGTGGCGATGGCCGCGTCGCTGCTGGTCCAGCTGAACGACGTGCCGGCGACCGTGCCCCCCGACGCGTCACTCGCCGTGGCCGTCAGCGCCACCACGGTGCCGACGGTGATGGTGTCGGAAGCGGGCGCCACTTTGACGCTCGCCACCGGCTGCGCCGGCGCGGCCTCGCACGTCTTCGTGGCCGACGCCGAGTTGCGCGGCGCCGGAGCGACGGCCGTGAAGTCGGCCGAGTTGACGTTGGTGTCCGTGCAGCCGTCGCCCTTGCGCAGCACCGCCAGGGTGTTGCTGGAAGACGGGGAGGCCCCTGTGCCCTCGAAGCAGTTGGCGGTGCCGATGCCCACGAAGTCCACGGCGCCGGAGAGCGGGCAGGCGCCCGCGAGCGCCGTCGTGCCGTTCACCAGGGCGATCTTGCTAGCCCCCGCACCCATGGGGATGGTGCCGATGACGTTGGGGGTGGGGAGCGGAGTGGTGCCGCCCGTGCCCGCCGCCTGCTGCACCAGGAAGTAGCCGCCGGGAGCGATGGTGCCCGAGAGCGGCGTCACCTGCCACGTCGTCCCCGTCGCGCTGGCGTACTGAACGGACCACCCGGCCAGGGAAACCTCGGCGGTGCCGGCGTTGAAGAGCTCGATGAAGTCGTTCTTGTAGGTGGAGCCGCTGTTGCCGCCCCCGCCGTACACCTGGCTGATCACCACCCCGCCCGCGGCGGCCGCGGTGGAGTGGCGCGCATTGGCGCTGGGCGCCAGGACGTTGCTGTCGGAACAGGAAATCAGCGAAAAAGCCAGCACCATCGGACCTGCGGCACGAAGCAACTTCGTGAGCATGTGCGGTTCTCGGTCAGGTGTTTGGAGGCGGCACGGGAAGGGCAGCCACGCGGGCAGGGCTGGAAACGACGAGCATTTCCAGCCCACAACAGTAATCCGTTTCCCACGATCGGGCAACGGACGAGTGTAACATTCTGTGTGCAAACGTGTTACGCCGCGAGAAAATGGCCCCGCGGAGGCGTGGGACATTGCATGGCTCACACAGAGACACAGAGGCACAGAGATGAAGTTCTTCTCTGTGCCTCTGTGTCTCTGTGTGAGCCAGGGCGGTTCAGTCGCCGCGGTACACGCACCCGGTCGTGCACGTCTCCCGCACCACCACTTTGCTGAGCCCCGGCAGCGCCGGCCGCAACCGCGCCCAGATCCACCGCGCCAGGTTCTCGCTGGTCGGGTTTTCCAGCCCCTCGATATCGTTCAGGTAATGGTGGTCCAGCCGTTCGTGCAGCGGCCGGAACGCGCGCTTCAGCTCCGCGAAGTCCGCCACCCACCCCGCGTGCGGGTCCACCGGCCCGCTCACGCACACCTTCACCCGGAACGAGTGGCCATGCAGCCGCGCGCACTTGTGATCCGCCTCCACGTTCGGCAGCCTGTGCGCCGCCTCGAACCCGAACTCCTTGAATATCTCCATGCCGCCTCGTTTCGATCATAGAATTGCCAGCCGCGCGGGATGACTCCTTAGGGCCACCGCGCGGCTCCGGCACGCGGGCGTCCGGGGCCGCGAATCTTATTGCCGCCACGAGCTTCTCGTCCAGAGCGCGCCCCGCTCGCTGGCCTGTCTACCCGCACACGCCGGCACTACATTGCACGGGGGCCCTCGCCCCGCGTTCAGACCCCGCACGGGAGGCATCGGGTGTTCGTCAAATCGCTGCGCATCTCAAACCTGCGGTCCATCGCGAGCGCAGAGGTGAGCTTCTGCCATCCCGGCTCCGAAGAGCCCCCGGAGCTCCCGAACGTCACGCTGCTGCTGGGCGACAACGGCGTCGGAAAGACATCCGTGCTGCGCGCCGTCGCCCTCTCCATCCTGTCGCCGCTCATCGAGTCGTCCGGGTTCACGCCCTACAACCTCGTGCGGCGCACCGGCGCGGGCGTGATGCCGGGGGCGGGTCTGGAAGCCGAGCTGGTGCTCCACGAGCAGGACCTGACCGGGACGCGGCATTCCGCGCCGCTGAACGTAGAGGTGACCGCCGAGATCGTGCGGCGTGGCGACGTGGAGCGGGTCGTCTCCCCGGCCTGGGGGGACAACCTGTGGGAGGGGATGTTCCACGAGAGCTCCCCCGCATTCCTGGTCGTTGGCTACAGTGCCGGCCGCCGCGTGGAGGGCGCGGCCTCGTTCGACACCTCCATCCGTGCCAAGTCGCGCAACATCCGCTACCAGAGGGTCGCGGGGCTATTCGAGGAAGGGGTTACGCTCACCCCGCTCGGCGCCTGGCTCCCCCGTTTTCAGGGTGAGAACAAGGGGCGCTACTCCCAGGTGATCCGGCTGATCAACGACCTCCTCCCCGAGGGGACGCGGATCACGGACCAAATGGAGAACAACGGCGAGTACCTCTTCGAGCACAACGGCACAAAGGTCCCGTTCGGCGCCATGTCGGACGGGTACCGCGCGTACATCGGCTGGATCGCGGACCTCCTTTACCACGTGTGCATGGGCGCGCCGAAAGGCAAGAAGCTGGTCGACAACTACGGCGTGGTGCTCGTGGACGAGATCGACCTGCACCTCCACCCGGCCTGGCAGAGGGAGGTGGTTCCGCAACTGGCGCGCGCGCTTCCCAACCTGCAGTTCGTGCTGACCACGCACAGCCCCATCGTGGCGGGCACGCTGCAGGCCGCGAACATCCGCCTGATCGAGCCGGACGAGACGGGCGCTTCCACCATCCAGCGGATCAACGAGCGCATCCACGGCCTCAATGCCGACCAGATCCTGGTGAGCTCCTACTTCGGCCTGGAGTCCACCCGCGCGCCGGAGGCCGTCAACACGCTCCGCTCGTTATCGCGCAAGGCCCGCCGGGGCGACGACGACGCCGTATACGCCTTCCTGAAAGAGCTGTCTGCCGAAAGCGACGAATGGACGGGCTCGGGCGAGGCTTTTTCCCCGCACTCGGGGTCCGGCGCGGCGCGCTCCGGTACCGCGAGGACGGGTTCGGCTAAGAAGAGTGCCAGTGCGTCCAAGACTCCCGCCTCCGCGGCCGCCGTCAACAAGACCTCTGGTGGCGGCGCAAAGAAAACGCAGCGTGCGGAAAACGCGTCGGGCAGCTCCAGGGCCAGCAACAAGGCGCGGGCGAAGTCCGCGCGGTCCAGGAGGAAAGACCAATGATCCGCCACCCGGTCGCCCGGGACGAGCTGGAGCCGCTGATCGACGCGCTGGACGACCGATGGCTTACAAAGGCCGGCGCGCGCACGGAGGAGCTGCGGAGGGCGGGCCGGTGGGACGGCGGCGTGAAGATCTGGTCGGACATCAAAGGCGTTTACCGCGGCTTGCAGCACGACAAGTGCGCCTTCTGCGAGCGTCGCCTTGCGGGCCCGCCGTATGGGGCGGTCGATCACGACGTGGAGCACTTCCGGCCCAAGGGCGCCGTGCGCGGGTGGCCGCCCGCGGCCAGGGGGCGCGACCGGCTCTCCTACTCGTTCGAGACGGGCGGCGACTGGCCGGAAGGGTACTACCTGCTGGCGTTCAACCCGTGGAACTACACCACGGCCTGCAAAGTCTGCAACTCGGCGCTGAAGCGGAGCTACTTCCCCGTAGCCGGGCGGCGGATTTCGGGCGCCGAAGACCCGTGGGCCCTGAAGTCGGAAGGCGCGTTCCTCGTTTACCCTCTCGGCGAGATGGATGCCGATCCGGAGAGCCTGATCACCTTCCGCGCGAATCTGCCTGTTCCGCGCGTCAAGTCGGGCCCGCGCTTTCGCCGCGCGTCGGTGATCATCGACTTCTTCCGGCTGGACATCCGCGAGGAGCTGCTGTGGGAGCGCTCGGACCGCATCGTCTCCCTCTTCATGGCGTTGGATCTGGCGGCGACTGGAAGCGCCTCGCGTCGTGCCCTCGCGGAGCGCAGCATCGCGCAGCACCTGTCCCCGTTCAGCCCGCACACGAGCTGCTCGCGCGCCTTCCATGACCTCTACCAGGCCGATCCCGACGAAGCTGCCCGGATCGCCGACGAGTGCCAGCTCTACCTCGATTCCCATTCGCGGCCCCAGCCGGCGGCGCGAGGCCGAAGGCGCTGATCTCACACAGAGGCACAGAGACACAGAGGAGAAACGGCTCCTCGGTGCCTCTGTGTGAGCCCCTTTTCCGAACAACTACGGCCCCGCGGCAACTCTGCCGCGGGGCCGTGATCGCATGGAGCGTATCGGGTTCGAACCGATGACCTTCCGCTTGCAAAGCGGATGCTCTACCAACTGAGCTAACGCCCCGGATGAAGAGGGGGAATTTAGCGGGGAGGGGCGGGAAGATCAAGCGGCGGAAAGGGGTCAGGGTGTGGCGCGGGGCGCTTGCCGGGGGGGCCGCGCTTCACCATCTTTGGAGGTTGGCAGACAACGCGTTGCACGCGGCGCCCACGCTCCCCCAGGAACACCGCTACATGATCGCCTCCCTGCTTTCCCGCGAGATCGAAAAGCTTCCGCCGGAGGTCCGGCTGGAAGGGCGCATCCTCTTCCTGGTGGACGACCCCGAGCTGGTCCGCCGCCAGCTGGAAGGCGAGGACGTGGAGCTCACGGACGAGGTGCGCGCGCGGCTGCGCGACAACATCTCCACCGACGAGATCACGCCCGCCTACATCTGCTACTACTTCGACGAGACGCTGGGCGAGTTCCCCTACCTGGGGCTCAAGGCGGGCGACCAGTTCCCCATCAAGCAGGGAAGCGTCAAGAAGGGCGGCTTCGTGGCCTCCGTGTCCGGCAGGCGGCGCGGCAAGGGCTCGTCGCGCGAGCAGAGCCCGTACGCGGAGATGATGGCCGGCATCCGCGTGGTGATCGCCGAGAACATCGAGCGCATCTACCGCGAGAACTGCCAGAACCTGGGCGTCCTCACCTCGACCAACTTCGAGCTGATCGACCGCATCCGGAGCGGCGAGACCATCCCCCTCACCGAGTTCACGGACGGGGCCGACGAGATCACGCGCGGCATCATCGAGCACGGCGGCCTCTTCAACTACAACGTGGCGCGCCTGCAGGGGAAGGTGAACACGCCTCCCATCTCCTGCCACCACGCGCAGCCCGGCGACGCGCCGGCACTCACCGACGCGGACGACGTGCGCGCCATGCGCGGCAGCGGCGAGGGGAACCTTCCCGGCCCCGGGCCGGAGACGGGGGTGGACTACGCCGCGGCGCAGTTCGTGGCCACCTCCACCTCCAACGTGGAGACGGACAAGCTGACGGCGCCCGAGGGGCGCGCGCACGGCCGCAAGCGGCGCCCCATGACCATCGCCGAGAAGATCTTCGCGCGGCACTGGGTGAGCAACCTGGCGCGCGGCGAGATCGGGGTGGAGTGGGTCCAGCCCGGCGACGCGGGGTTCGTGCAGACGGACATCCGCTTCAGCCACGAGTACGTGACCCCCATGTCCGCCATCTTCTTCGAGCAGCTGGTGGGCGAGCAGGAAAAGGTGCTGGAGCCGGAGTCGATCCTCTTCTTTCGCGACCACCTGACCTTCCTCAAGGACGCCATGTCGCCGGAGCGCGTGCAGCTCGGGCTGCTGGACGTGGCCAACCAGCTGGAGGTGAAGCAGCGCGAGTTCGCGGAGAAGCAGGGGGTGCGGCTGTACGGCGAGCTGGGGCACGGCAAGCACGGCTCCGAGGCGATCTGCCACAGCAAGATCCTGGAGGCGTACGCGCTGCCGGGGCACATCATCATCGGCTCGGACAGCCACACGCCGCACGCGGGGGCGGTGGGGTGCGTGGCGTTCGGGGTGGGGACCACGGCCATCTTCAACTCGTGGATCACCCGCGACGTGCGGGTGGAGGTGCCCCGGTCGTTCCGCGTGGTGGTCAGCGGCGAGAAGCCGGAGAACGTGACGGCCAAGGACTTCATGCTGGAGATCCTGCGCCACCCGTACATCAAGGACGGGCACGCCATCGGGCAGATCATCGAGTACGCCGGCCCGGCCGTGGAGGCGCTTTCGGTGGACGAGCGGGCCACCATGACCAACATGGCGGCCGAGGTGGGCGCCTTCACCGGGATCGTGGCGCCCGACGCCAAGACGGTGGAGTACCTGGTCGCCCAGCGCGGGATGAGCCGCGAAGAGGCCGAGGCGCACTGCGAGGGGCTCTTCTCGGACGAGGGCGCGGACTACGTGAAGACGATCGAGATCGACGCGTCCTCCCTGCGCCCCATGATCGCGCTTCCCGGCGACCCGGGGAACGGGATGTACGTGGAGGAGCTGCGGGAGCAGGTCAGGATCGACATCGCCTACGCCGGGAGCTGCACCGCGGGGAAGAAGGAGGACATGGACATGTACGCCCGCGTCCTCCGCGAGGCGTACGAGCGCGGCGAGCGGAAGCCGGAGCACGTGCAGCTCTACATCCAGTGCGGCTCGCAGGAGGTGTACGCCTACTGCCAGGAGCAGGGCTACGACCGCCTCTTCCAGGAAGTGGGGGCCACCTTCATCGAGCCGTCGTGCGGCGCCTGCATCAACGCCGGCCCGGGTGTGAGCCGCAAGCCCACGGACGTGACGGTGAGCGCCATCAACCGCAACTTCCCCGGCCGCTCGGGTCCGGGCCAGCTGTACCTGGCCTCGCCCTTCACGGTGGCCGCGTCCGCCATGGCGGGGTACATCACCTCCTTCGAGCCGCAGGGCGAACCGGCGGGCGTGTGATGAATCCCAAGAGCGAGGCCATGCGGCTCCTCCAGAGCCTCCCCGACGACACCGACTGGGACGACATCCTGCGGGTGCTCGCCGGGCGGGCCGCCCGCGCCGGCGGGAGCGCTTCGGCGGCCGTGCGCGAGCTGCGCGCGGCCGTGGCGCCGGAGAACATGAGCTTTCCCGATCGCAACAAATAAGTCTCACACAGAGACACAGAGGCACAGAGAAAAGCGTCTTTCTCTGTGCCTCTGTGTCTCTGTGTGAGATTATGCCGTTCCGTGGCCGGTGAGCTGCTTTCCGCCGATGACGTGCAGGTGGAGATGGGGGACGGTCTGGCCGCCCTCGTCGCCGATGTTGATGATGACGCGGTAACCGCTCTGGGCTACGCCCGCCTGCTCGGCCACGGTGCGCGCGGCGAGGAGGAGGCGGCCGGCGAGCTCGCCGTCGCCGTCCGCGAGGTGGGCGACGGATTGTACGTGCTTGCGGGGGACGACCAGGATGTGCACCGGCGCGGCCGGGTGGATGTCCGGGAAGGCGACCACCTGGTCGTCCTGGTACACCAGCTTGGACGGGATCTCGCCCGCGGCGATGCGGCAGAAGATGCAGCTCATCAGGGGACCGGGGTGGGGACCAGGAGGGCGCTCCACCACTCGTCCTCCTCGTCGGTCATCTCCATGCGGAAGCCGGCGGCCTCCGCGTCGCGCAGGACGTCGGCGTGCTCGCTGAGCAGGATGCCGCTCACGATCAGGCGCCCCCCCGGCGCGCCGCCCAGCGCGTCGCGGAACGCCGGGAGCAGCGGGCGGATGACGCCGCTGAGGATGTTGGCGAGCACCAGGTCGAAGGCCCCCATCTCCGCCAGCATCCCCGGCTCCGCCAGCGCCTCCACGATGTGGACGCGCCCCTCCGTGCCGTTCTGCTCGATGTTCTCGCGGGCGTTGAGGTTGGCGTCGGGGTCGTATTCCACCGCCACCGCCTCGCGCGCGCCCAGCCGCACCGCCGCGATCGCCAGGATCGCCGAGCCGGAGCCCACGTCCAGCACCCGGTCGCCCTCGCGCACCACCCGGTCCAGCAGGCGCAGGCAGCCGCGCGTGGTGGCGTGCTCGCCGGTGCCGAACGCCATCTGCGGGTCCACGTCGAGCACCACCTGGCCCGGAACGGCCTCCCACTCCGTCCACGTGGGCTTCACCACCAGGCGCGGCGAGAGGACGCGCGGGGCCAGCCCCTGCTTCCAGGTGCGCGCCCAGTCCTCGTTGTCCTGCCAGTGCCACGACACCTCGGGCGCCGCGCCGTCCGGCAGCGCGTCGGCCACCGCGGCGCGCGCTTCGTCGGCGAAGGCCTCAGGGTCGGAGGGCGGCGGGAGGTAGGTGACCAGCGCGTCGCCCGTCTCCTGCACGGCGCCCGCGCCCAGGGCCACCAGGGCGTCCACCGCCAGCGGGCGCAGCTCGGCGTCGGCCAGGCGCACGGACAGGACCAGCCAGCGGTCGGGCGCGCTCACGCGGCGAAGGCGTCCTTGACGCGGCTCCACAGCCCCGAGCGCTTGCCCTTGCCGCCGGGGACGGGCCCCTCCAGCTCCGCCAGGCGGCGGAAGAGCTCCTCCTGCTCGGCAGACAGCTCCGTGGGCGTCCACACGTGGATGCGCACGAGCTGGTCGCCGCGCGGGCCGCCGCCGAGCTGCGGCAGCCCCTTGCCGCGCAGCCGCACCGTCTCGCCGCTCTGCGTGCCGGCGGGGATGCGGATGCGCTCCTCGCCGTACACGGTGGGGATCTCCACCTCGTGCCCCAGCGCCGCGGCGCTGAAGGAAAGCGGCAGGTCGAAGATCAGGTCCGTGTCGTCGCGCTCGAAGCGCGCATCGTCCTCCACCTCGATCACGGCGATCACGTCGCCGCGGGGGCCGTTGCGAGGGCCGGCGTTCCCCTGGGCGCGCAGGGTGAGGTAGTTGTTGGTGCTGACGCCCGCGGGGATGGCCACCTCCACCGTGCGCTCGCCGCGCTCGCGCCCGTCGCCGCTGCACTTCCTGCACGGGTTCTTGATGATCTGCCCCGTGCCCTGGCACTGCGGGCACACGCTGGCGCTCACGAACTGGCCGAAGACGCTGCGCTGCACGCGCCGCACCTGCCCCGCCCCCTGGCACCCCGGGCAGGTGACCGGCCCCGCCGGGTCTTCCGAGCCGGTGCCGGTGCAGGTGGTGCAGGGGTCCAGCGCGCGGATCTTGACGGTCTTCTTGACCCCCGCAGCCACCTCGGCAAGAGAGATCTCCAGCTTGATCTGCAGGTCCTTGCCGCGCTGCTGCGCCCCGGCGCCCCCCCGCGCGCCGCCGCCGAAAAGGTCTTCCAGCCCGCCGAAGCCCCCGAAGTCGCGCATGAAGATGTTGAGCGCGTCCTCGAAGCCGAAGCCGCCGTACTGCTGCTGCTGCCCGCCGCCCGCGCGCCCCTTGACGCCCGCGTGGCCGTAGCGGTCGTACGCCGCGCGCTTGTCGGCGTCGCGGAGCACCTCGTACGCTTCGGTGGCCTCCTTGAACTTCTCCTCGGCCTCCTTGTCGCCCCCGTTGCGATCGGGGTGAAACTGCAGGGCGAGCTTCCGGTACGCCTTCTTGATCGTGTCCCCGTCCGCGGAGCGTTCCACGGCCAGGATCTCATAGTAGTCTCGCATCAGCCTCTATTCGGAGCGGCCCGCCTTCAGCCGAGCAGTTCGGAGATCAGTGTGGAGGTGGTGTCCACCAGCGCAACCACGCGCTCGTAGGGCATCCGGGTGGGCCCGATCACCCCGATCACCCCCTTGAGGTCGCCGGAGCGGTACTCGGAGGTCACCAGGGTGAAGTTGGAGAGCGCGGGATCGTCGTTCTCCACGCCGATGGTGATGTTCATCCCGCCCGCCGGCCGCGCGCCCACCACCCGCTTGAGCAGGTCGCGGCGCTCGGTGAGCTCGATCAGCGCCCGCAGCCGCTCGCCGCTGGCGAACTCCGGCTGCTCCGCCAGCACCGACGCGCGTCCCAGGTGCAGCTCCGCGTCGCCGTGCCCCGGCCCCGCGAACCATTCGTCCGCGGACTGCACGAAGACGTTGAGCAGCTCCGAAGCCCCCGCGCGGTCGCCCGCCACCGTGTCGCGCAGGCGGTCGGGAAGGGTGGCGCGGATCTCCGCCAGCGTCAGCCCGCCGAGGCGCTCGTTGAGCACGCGCTGCACCGACTCCAGCGTACCCGGCGCGATGGCGGCGGGCACGTCCACGTAGATGGTGCGCACGCCGGCCGCGCGGAGCTGCAGCACGAGCAGCACCTTGGCCTCGCCGAGCCACACCAGGTCCAGCCGCTCCAGCACCGCCTCGTCCAGCCGCGGCGCCATGGCCACGCCCAGCTCCTGCGTCAGCAGCCCCACCACCTGCGCCGCCCTGCGCACGAGCTGCTCGATGGCCGCCCCCTCCCCCGCCCCCGATGCCAGCTCGCGGCGGATGGTGCTTTCTTCGAGCGAGGAAAGGCGCGGCCGGGCCATGAGCGCGTTCACGTACAGCCGGTACGCCAGGTCCGTGGGGACGCGGCCGGCGGAGGTGTGCGGATGGAAGAGGTACCCTTTCTCCTCCAGGTCGCTCATGGTGTTGCGCACCGTGGCCGGGGAGATGCCCAGCCCGAAGCGCCGGGCCACCATTCGGCTCCCGGCGGGCTCGGCGGTCTCCACGTAGGTGCGGATGACCGCCTCCAGTACCTCGTGCTCGCGCTCGGTAAGCGGCTGCTCGGTCATGGCGGATGGGGGCGGAAAACGCGCAAAAAACCCGTGAAATCTCGCGCCATCACGCTGGAGCGTCAATGCCGGGGCTCGTGTAGGGGCGCGATTCCTCGCGCCCGTGCCTTCGGCGCCCGACGCACTGCGGGCGATGAGGCCCTCACCTCCCGACCTCCTCCCCCAAACTGCTGGGGGAGGAGGCGATTCCCACATATCTGTACGTAGGGGCGCGATTCATCGCGCCCGCCCCTTCAGCGCGCTCCGGCGTTCGTTCCTGCCCGCGCACGATGGGCATGCAGCCGAGCAGCGGACGGCACGCGCGCGATAAATCGCACAGTTGTCGAGAGTTGGAACGGAGCATCCCGACGACCGGGTGCCTCTCTGCAGAGCGCACCGCAGCTTCCGTAGGGGTACCCCGTGTGGGTGCCCGTGCCCTGCCGCGAGACGATCACCGATCGTCGAGTTCATCCATCGCCGCCGCAGTCCCGGCGCTCCGGGTTAGTTCGTTCCGCCGGACGGCACGGGCAGCCACGTGGGGCTGCCCGTACTACGAGGACCGGTGGGGCGTATGGCACGGACGCGATGAATCGCGCCCCTACGACGAACACGCGGAATTCGGATCAGACCGCGAGCGCGGCCCCTCCCTCGGCTGCTGCCGCCAGGTCCACTGCGAGGCGATCCAGGAGGAGCCACCCCTCGGCGGTCAGGCGCAGCGTGGAATCGTCGGGGTGGGCCCAGCCGTGCGCGCGCCACAGGGTGGCGAGGCGCAGCTCGGCGTCGCGGGCATCGGCGAGGGAATATCCGGTGTCGGTGCGCAGGCCCAGCCAGGCGCGCTCCAGGGCCCGCGTCTCCTCGTCCACCGTCTCCTCGTCGTCCACGGGAAGGCGGCCGGCGGCGACGGAGTCGCGGTAGGCGTCCCAGCTTCGCACGTTCCAGCGGCGCAGCGGCGGGTAGAAGGCGTGCGCGCCGGGGCCCAGGGCGGCGTACGGGGCGCCCGTCCAGTAGACGCCGTTGTGGCGCGACTGGCGCCCGGGGAGGCCGAAGTTGGAGACCTCGTAGTGGCGGAAGCCGGCGGCGGTCAGGTGCGTGTGGGCGAGGAGGTACTCGTCCGCGTAGCGGTCCTCGTCCGCCAGCGTCTCGCGCCCCTCCAGCACCCAGCGCCCCAGCGGCGCCGCCGCCTCGGCCGTGAGCCCGTAGAGCGAGACGTGCTCGGGCTCCAGCGTCAGCGCGTGGTGGAGGTCCGCCCCCCAGTCGCGCTCCAGCCGGCGCGGCAGGCCAAAGATCAGGTCCACGCTCACGTTGCCGAAGCCGGCCTCGCGCGCGGCGTCCATGGCGCGGCGGGGGCCCTCCACGCCGTGCATCCGCCCCATCCAGCGCAGCGCCGGCTCGTGGAAGGTCTGCGCCCCCAGCGAGATGCGGTTGACGCCCGCCGCGCGCCAGTCGGCGGCCGTCGCGGCGGTGAAGCTCTCCGGGTTGGCCTCGCACGTCCACTCCGCCGCGTCGTCCCACTCCGCGTAGGGGGTGAGGCGGTGGCGCAGCTCGGCCATGGCGCCCACGTCGAGCAGGGAGGGCGTGCCGCCGCCCACGTACACCGTGTCCAGGGCGAGCGGCGCCGTCCACCCGCGCTCTTGCGAGACCAGGCGCATCTCGCCCACGACGGCGTCCAGCCACACCGCGGTGGGCGCCTCGCGCGTGGCCTGCACGGCGAAGTCGCAGTACGAGCAGCGGCGCACGCAGAACGGGACGTGGATGTAGAGCGCGCGCGGCGCGGACGAGCCAGACGGCAAACCTCCTCCTTGCGAGGGTGAGCCTCAGGGACACCGCAGGGAGCGGGACGTTCCGCGCGGCACGAGGCTCGCGAGAGGGAGCGCCGTGCCGGCCCCGCCCCTTGCGACTTCCGAGGCAGTGAACACCCATCCGCGCGTGCTCCGGTGAGCGAAGCCAACGAATCCTCGTCGCCGCTGGCCGAGGGCTCGGGGATCGCCGCGCCCTCCGCCGGGCGCGGGTTCGGCGCGCGGCTGCGGCGGCTCGGCTCCGAGTCGCTGGTGTACGGCCTCAGCTCCATCGTGGGCCGCTTCCTCAGCTACCTGCTGACGCCCTACTACGCCTACGCCTTCACCCCCGCCGAAAACGGGGTGCAGAGCGTCGTCTACACCTACATCCCGCTCGTCTCGCTGATCTTTTTGCTGGGGCTGGAGGTGGCGTACATGCGCGGCGCCGCCGCCACGCGCGACGCCCCGCTCCCGGTGCGCCAGCGCACGTTCAGCATGTCGTTCGGCACCATCGCGCTGGTGGGCGCGGCCGGGGTGGCGGTGGGGTGGCTGGCCACGCCCTGGCTGGCCGCGGTGATGAAGCTGCCGGAGTACACCATCCGCTACATCCTGGCGATCGTCTACACGGACGCGCTGCTCACCGTGCCGTACGCGCACCTCAGGATGGCGAACCAGGCCAAGCGCTACGCGGCGCTGAAGCTGCTCTTCGCGGGCGCCAGCATCGCGCTCAACGTGATCCTGATCGGCGCGCTGGACTGGGACGTCTCGGCCATCTTCTTCTCCAACCTGGTCGCCAACGCCGTGGTGCTGGCGCTGATGCTCCCCATCGTGCTGCGCCTCTTCCGCCCGGCGCTGCTGCGGGGCGCGGAATGGGGCCCGCTCTGGCGCTACGCCCTGCCGCTGATCCCCGCGGCGCTGGCCGTGGCGCTGGTGGAGAATGGCGACCGCATCGTGCTCAACGCCCTGCCGGACGCATCGGCGCGCGCGGTGTACGGGATGGACCCCAAGGACGTGGTCGGCATCTACTCCTTCAACTACAAGCTGGGCGTGGCGATGCTCCTCGTCGTGCAGATGTTCCGCATGGCGTGGACGCCGTTTTCCCTCACCCAGGCCAAGCAGCCCGGTGCCCCGCAGCTCTTTTCGCGGGTCCTGACGGGTCTGATGATCGTGTGCAGCGGCGTTCTGCTCGCCGTCACGATCTTCCTCCCGGTGCTCGTGCAGGTGCCCGCCGTCTACAACTTCCCACGCACCCCCGCCTACTGGTTCGGGCTCTCCATCGTCCCCGTGATCCTGCTGGGCTACGCGTTCAGCGGCGTGTACGCCGTGGTGACGGCGGGGTTGTACGTTGAGCGGAAAACGAGCGTCCTCCCCTGGATCTCCGGCGCCGGCGCCCTGGTCAACCTCGTGATCTGCTTCGTGGCCGCGCGCCGCGGCGGAATGGTCGCCGTGGCCTGGGCCACCCCCGCGTCGTACGCGCTGATGGCCGGCCTGGGCGCCTGGCAGGCGAACCGCGTCTATCCGGTGCCGTTCGAGTGGTTCCGCCTCGCCCATCTCGCCGCCGTCGGCACCGCCATCTTCGCCGCCGACCGCTGGCTCCTCCCGCGCCTCGTGGACGCCGGCACCGCCGCCGAGGCGGGCATCAAGCTCCTCCTCCTCCTCGCCTTCCCCGCCCTCCTCCTCCTCACCCGCTTCTTCCGCGCGGGCGAATGGGCCGTCCTCCGCCGCCTGGTGCCAGGACGCACGTAGCGGCCATGTGCCCGCCCGCGCGAGGGGATAAATCCCCCCGCTGGGACTACGGGAAGCCCGCTGAAGCGCGCTCGCATGGGTCCGGCTATTGAGCCCGCTTCAGCGGGCTTCCCGTCTTTCCAGCCGGGGGATTCATCCCCCGGCGTGGCGCGCACCAGGCCACAGCGGTACGGCGATGAAGTTTTCTCTGTGCCTCTGTGCCTCTGTGTCTCTGTGTCTCTGTGTCTCTGTGTCTCTGTGCCTCTGTGTCTCTGTGTGACCCTGCAGTTCAGCTTTTGCGCCGGAACTGCTTGCCCGGAAGCGCCTCCGCCAGGTCGCGCAGCTCCAGAGTGAGGAGCGCCGTCAGCAACGCGCCCGACGGCATGGCGGCGGCCGAGGCGAGCTCGTCCACGTGGCGCGGCTCGGCGGCGAGGAGCGCGAAGACGGCGGCCTCCGCGCCCTCCAGCTGAGGAGCGGGAGGCGCGGCGGGAGCGGGCGGCCGACCCACCCCCTGGAGCTCTTCCAGGATGTCGTGCCCGGAGGTGACGAGGCGCGCGCCCTCCTTGAGGAGCTGGTTGGTCCCCGCGCTCGCGGCCGAGCCGATGGGGCCGGGGACGGCGAACACCTCGCGTCCCATCTCCAGCGCGTACTCCACGGTGTGGCGCGCGCCGCTCCGCTCGCCCATCTCCACCACCAGCACGCCCTCGCTCAGCGCCGCGATCAGGCGGTTGCGGCGCGGGAAGTTGCCGGCGTTGGGGTCCTCGCCCGGCGCCAGCTCCGTCAGCAGCAGCCCGCGCTCGCGCATCCGCCCGAATAGGCGGCCGTTCTCGGGCGGGTACACGCGGTCGATCCCCTGCCCCAGGACCCCGACCGTGCCGCCCCCCGCATCCAGCGCGGCGGCGTGGGCCGCCGCGTCGATCCCCTTCGCCATCCCGCTGACGATGGTGTAGCCCGCGCGCACCAGCTCCGCCGAGAGCGAGGCGGCGGCCTGCCGGCCGTACCCGGTGGGCGCGCGCGTCCCCACCACGCCCACGCCGGGCGTCGCCAGCAGCTCCAGGCGGCCGCTGGCGAAGAGGAGGAACGGCGGATCGGGGAGGAGCCGGAAGGCGGCCGGGTAGGCCGCGTCGTCCGGCGTGATCGCGACGGCGCCCACCCGCCGCATCAGCTCCAGGGCGAAGCGGGCCCGCTCGCGCCCCGCGGGTGAAGAGGCCTCCGCGACGCGCCGCGCCATCTCGCTCCCGAAGCCCGGGAGCGCCGCCAACTGCGCCGTGGAGGCAGACAGGACGCGCTCCACGGTGCCGAAGCGCGCCAGCAGGGTGCCGATGCGGCCGGCCCCCACGCGCGGGACCACGGCCAGCCGGAGCAGCGGCTCCAGCGCGGCGGCGTCGAGGGGCACCGGTTCAGGGCCGCCAGGGCTCGGGCTCTTCGCCCTCCGCGATCTCGCGGGCCACTTCGCGCGCGGCGTGCGTCCATAGCCCCTCCAGCAGCACGTCCAGCCCCCGCCGCGCCACCGACGACACCACGAACTGCCCCCACGCGTCCGGCGCGGCCACCGTGGGCTGCTCCCACTCCGGCGGCAGCAGGTCCGCCTTGCTGAAGACGACGCAGTGGGGCTTGGCCGCCAGCTCCTCGGAGTAGCGGCGCAGCTCCTCGCGCAGCCGGTCGTACTCCGTCTGCGGCTCCAGCGCGTCCGCGGGGATGAGGATGGCCAGCGTGCGGGTGCGCTCGATGTGGCGGAGGAACTGGTGCCCCAGCCCCTTCCCCTCGTGCGCCCCCTCGATGATCCCCGGGATGTCCGCGATCACGAACGAGCGGTGGTCGCTCAGCGTGACGACGCCCAGGTTGGGGGTGAGCGTGGTGAACGGGTAATCCGCGATCTTGGGCGTGGCGGCGGAGACGGCGGAGAGGAAGGTGGACTTCCCCGCGTTCGGCTCGCCCACCAGCCCCACGTCCGCGATCAGCTTGAGCTCCAGCGTGATGCGGCGCTCCTCGCCCTCCTGGCCGGGGTCCGCGCGGCGCGGGGCCTGGTTGGTGGCCGTGGCGAAGGCCGCGTTGCCGCGACCGCCGCGACCGCCGCGCGCCACCACCACCCGGTCTTCGGGCCGCAGCAGCTCGCCGATGGTCTCCTCGCTCTCGTCGTCGCGCACCACGGTGCCCAGCGGCACCCGCAGCACGAGCGGCTCGCCGTCGCGCCCCGTGCGGTCGTAGCCCTGCCCGCGCCCGCCGTGCGGCGCCCGGTAGTGCTGCTGGTACCGGTAGTCCATCAGCGTGGAGAGCTGCGGATCCGCCTGCAGGATGATGTCGCCGCCCTTGCCGCCGTTGCCGCCGTTGGGCCCGCCGTGCGGCACCCCCGTCTCCCGCCGGAACGACACCTCGCCGTTCCCGCCGTCGCCGGCCTTCACCTGGATTGTCGCGTGATCTAAAAACACGTTCTACGCCTCTCCTCTGTGCCTCTGTGTCTCTGTGCGAGACCGCAGTTCATCTCTTGATGTCCGCCCAGAGCGCGCGCACCCGCTCCGCACGCTCCGCGTCCAGGTAGCCGCACGCGATCTCGACGGCTTCATCCACCGCTTCCACGGAAGCGCCCGCGTTCAGCGCGCCGCGCAGGTGCGAGTGGAGCTGCCGCGGCACGTTCCACACCGCCAGCAGCGCGGCGATGCACAGCTCGCGCGTGGCCAGCTCCAGCGCGGGGCGGCCGATCACGCGGCCATATCCGCCGGCCACCATCCACCCGTCCAGGTCGGGGTGGAGCACGCGGACGTTGGCGCGCAGCTTCTCGTAGTTGGAGCCGTACACGGCGGCGCACACCGTCTCCCCCCGCGCGTCCCACGCGCGCGGGTCCTCGCCCAGCGAGGGGGAGGCGGGATGGCCGCTGGCCTCGCGCCAGAGCCCCAGCGCGTTCAGCGCGTCCGGGAACCCCACGAACAGGTGCGACTGGAGGATCACCTCCTCCACCGCCACCGGGTCCGACCCCAGCGCTCCCTCCATCGCCGCGCGGATGGCCGCGGCGTCGCGGGTGCCCAGCGAGGCGGCCAGGCGCAGGAGGGCGGCGTCAGCCATCGGGGGTGGCGAGGCGGATGCGCGGGCGGAGCTGCCCCACCGTCTCCCCGCGCGTGTTCACCACCTCGGGGAAGACGAAGGTGTGCAGGCGCCCCAGGTCGTCCTCCGAGATCAGGTCCAGCTCGCGCAGCACGCCGATGATGGCGGGGCCCACGGCCCGGTCGGCCCCGTCCTCCACCTTGAGCGCGATCCCCAGCTCCGCGCCGGGAACGCCCACGCAGTACACGCCCTCCGCGCCGACCTTGGCGAACACGCGCCCGCCGGCCACCCGCGTGAGCTCGGTGCAGAGCCGCCCCTCGCCCGCCACCATCTCCGGGTGCTCCGTCATGGCGGTGACGATGCGCGCGGGCCCGGGGTCGCCGGCGCGCACGGCGGCGGCGAGGGAGGCGTAGGCCAGCGCCATGTGCCGCAGCGGCAGCGCAAAGGTCGCCACGCCGCACCCGTCCGTCCCCAGCCCCACGGCCTCCTGCGGGACCCGCGCCCAGCGCGCCACCTCGGCCAGCATGCGGCCCTGCACGGGGTGCTCCACGCGCTGGTAGCCGTCCGTCTCCCACCCGCGCACGCGGGCAAGGAGCAGCATCCCCGCGTGCTTCCCCGAGCAGTTGTTGTGGAGGCGGCCCGGCGCCAGCCCCGCCTCTTCCAGCTCGCGGCGCGCCTGCGCGTCGAAGGGCGCGTGGGCGCCGCAGGCCAGCGCCTCGGAGGTGCACCCGGCCTTGGCCAGGATGGACTCCGCGGCGGCGACGTGCCGCGTGCTCCCTGCGTGCGACCCGCAGCAGAGCGCCAGCTCCGCGTCCGTGAGCCCGAAGCGCTCCGCGGCGCCGTCCTCCACCAGCGGGAGCGCCTGGAGCGGCTTGGACGACGAGCGGATGAAGCTCACCACCTCCGGGTCGCCGGACGAGGCGCGCAGCCGCCCCTCCGCGTCGACCACCGCGACGTGGACGCGGTGCCAGCTCTCCCCCACCGCCCCGCGCACCAGCTCCACCAGACTCTCGGTCATCGCCGCTCGACGAAAGGGTTACGGTGTGTCGTCCAACGTCGGAACGATAGTGCCTAGTGCTCAGTGCCTAGTGCCTAGTAACAGAAGTCTTGGGCCTGCAGTTACCAGGCACTAGGCACTAGGCACCAGGCACTAGGCACTTTCAAAACTAAAGGAGGAGAGGCACCTCGGCACCCCTCCTCCCAAAGTTCGTTGCCCGGCTGGCCGCTTCTACACGGCTCCGCTACTTCCGTGTCGCCGCGGCGGGGCGCGGGGGCTGCGCCGCCTGCGCCGCGCGGAAGAGCGCGGCCTGGTTGGGCGAGGCGCGCAGGAGCCGGATGGCCTCCTGCAGCACCTTGTCGCCGGCGTCGTTGCGCTGCGCGGCCACCGAGGGCCCGAAGCGCGAGCGGGAGATCTCGTCCACCAGGCGGATGTCCACGAAGCGCTGCGCGGCGTTGAACTGCTCGCGCGTCACGGCCACCCCGGCGCGGGTGAGGCGCTCGAACAGGGTGTTGCGCATCTCCGGCGTCACCTGGAAGCTCGGCGTGAGCCCCGGGTTGGCGCGGCCGTACTCCACCGCGAAGCGCAGCAGCTCGCTCTCCCACTTCCCCACGTCCTTGGCCAGGGCGCGGAAGAAGTCCTTCTCGGCCGCCGTGGCCGTGTCCTGCGTCACCACCAGGTCCGGCACGATCCCGCCGCCGCCGTACACGGTGCGCCCGCCGTCCGTGCGGAAAGGAGTGCGCGTGACGGTGTCCTGAATGATGGGCGCGCCCGTCTCGCTGACCTCGGCGGTCTCCTCGGCCGCCTCGGCGTCGTCACCCTCCTCGTGCTCCTTCTGGATGGAGCGGCCCACGGGCGTGTACCACTTCGCCGTGGTCATCTTGAGGAAGTTGCCGCCCGACAGGGGGAAGAGCGACTGCACGGAGCCCTTGCCGTAGGTGGCGCTCCCCATCACCAGCGCGCGGTCGTGGTCCTGCAGCGCGCCCGCCACGATCTCCGCGGCGCTGGCCGAGTACTCGTCCACCAGCACCACCACCGTGAGCTCCGGGTACGACGCGTCGTCCATCGCGCGGAAGGTCTCGCTCTCGCGCGGGTCGCGGGCGCGGGTCTCCACGATGGGCTGCCCCGTCTTCAGGAACAGGTCGGAGACGGAGACGCCCTGGTTGAGGAGCCCGCCCGGGTTGCGGCGCAGGTCCAGCACCAGCGACTTCATCCCCTCGCCGCGCAGCCGCGCGATGGCCGCGCGGATCTCGTCGGTGGACGTTTCCGCGAACACCGTGAGGTTGACGTACCCCACCCCCGGCGCCGCCATGTAGGCGTACGGCACCGACTGCACGCGGATCTCGGCGCGCGTGATACGGAAAGTGATCGGCTCGTCCACGCCCACGCGCAGCACCTTGATGGAGACCGGTGTCCCCTTGGGGCCGCGCAGCACCTTGACCGCCGCGTCGTCGCTCCACCCCTTGGCGTCGCGGCCGTCGATCTCGATCATGCGGTCGCCCACGCGCACGCCGGCGCGCTCGGCCGGGGTGCCCGGGAGCACGCCCACCGCCGTGATGTAGTTGTCGCGCGGGGCGATCTGGATCCCCACGCCGCCGTACTCGCCGCTGGTCTGCAGGTGCAGCTGCGCGTACTCGTCGGCGGACATGAAGGAGGTGTGGGGGTCGCCCAGCTCGCGGAGCATCCCCTTGATGGCCTTCTGGTACAGCTCCGACGCGGGCTGCGGATCGACGTAGCGGGTCTGCACGTAGCGGATCACCTCGTCGAACAGCTCCGCGCGCCGGTAGACGCTGTCCTGCGCGCCGGCCCCCTGCTGCAGGAGCCATCCGCCGGACACGAGTGCGACGCCGGCCACCAGCGCGGGGGCAACGACGGTACGGTTGAGCTTCATTCCGCCTCCCATGGAGCTAATGCGGGGACACCCTCCCCCGTGGGTCGTGCGAGACCAGGTAGTGCCTAGTGCCTGGTGCCTAGTTGCCAGACCCGATGCCGTCCGTCCGTGCAGTTCAGCACCCAGGACTCAGGACTCGGGGCCTGAAAACCGCCACAGCACCTGCCTATCTTGTAAACCCGCTCCCCGGAAAGGTTTCCGGGAACCGGGACGCGAGTGCGGCGACCACGCGGCGGTGCACCTCGTCCGCGGGGGCTCCCGCGTCCACCCGCACGACTCCTGCCACGCGGCCGGCCATCTCGCGGTACGCGGCCGCCACCCGACCGTGGAACTCCGCCCCGGCGCTCTCCATGCGGTCCGGGTCCATCCCGGCGGCGCGCTGGCGGCGGGCCCCTTCGTCCGGGTCCAATTCCAGCAGCACGGTGGCGTGGGGCGAGAGCCCGCCCGTGGCCACGGCGTTGCAGGCCACGATCTCGTCCGCCGGCAGCCCGCGCCCGCCCCCCTGGTAGGCCAGGGTGGAGAGCTCGAAGCGGTCCGCGATCACCACCCGGCCCTCGGCCAGTGCCGGCCTCACCACCTGGTCCACGAAGGCCGCGCGGGCGGCCAGCATCAGGAACAGCTCGCTGCGGGCGGGGACGGCCAGCTCCAGGTCCGAGAGCACGGTGGCGCGCACGCGCTCGCCGAGTGGTGTCGAGCCGGGCTCACGCGCCACCACCGGCGCCCGCCCCCGCTCCGCCAGCAGGGCGGCCAGGAGGCGCACCTGCGTGGTCTTCCCCGAGCCCTCCACCCCCTCGAAGGCAAGGAACAGGCCCGCTGCGGTCATCTCGTGATCCATGTAAACAGACGGGGCTCACACAGAGACACGGAGACACGGAGAAAGCAATCTCTGTGTCTCCGTGTCTCCATGTGAGCCATGCTGTCGCCCGAAACCGCTCTTCAGCGGGCGAAGACGGTGATCGAGACGGAGCCGCGCCAGAAGGACTCTTCGAACCCCGCGTCGTCGCCGCCGCGGGTGCCGCGCTCGATGGAGGCGTCGAAGAGGGCACCGCCGCGAGCCAGCCGCGCGCCGATCCCCGCGCTCACCGCGCGCTCGTCCGGGAAGGCGGAGTCCTCGTCCAGCCAGCGGAAGGGGAGCTGCGCCATGCGCGCGCCCAGCCGCAGCGGAAACGGCTGCCCCAGGATGGTGAGGCCGTCGTACTCCAGCCCGGCGGACGCGTTCACCGCGTCGCGTGCGCCGCCGCGGTTCACGATGTCGTCGCCCGCCGCGGACCAGCCGGCCCAGCGGCCGCTGGCGGCCAGCACGGTGTGCCTGGAAACGCGGGCGCTGGCCCCGGCGTCCACCGTGAGGGGGAGCGAGTAGGTGCGGTCTTCCGCCGTCTCGTCGTCCACGTCGGCCGTCAGCTCGCCGCCGCCGGCGACGGCGCCCGCCACGGTGAGCGCGGGGATCGGCGACCAGCGCGCGCCGGCGGCCGCTCCCACCCCCGTGTAGGTGACGGTGGAAGCGCTCTGCGCCGGCGTCAGGCCGGAGATGAAGCGCAGCGAGGTGTCGCGCACGGCGCCCGTGAAGGCGTCCACCGCCACGCCCACGGCCAGGCGCGGATTCACCTGGTACCCCAGGCCGCCGCGGAAGCGGGCGATGCCGCCCTGCGAGCGGAAGCGGTCTTGCACGGCCACGCGCCCCGTGCTCAGCGTCATGGAGTCGCTGCGGGTGACGCGGAAGTTCTGGTCCAGGAACGAGCCGTACCCCAGCGACACGGCGAAGCGCCCGCGCACGGGGAAGGCCGCCTGCACGGTGGGGAAGCGCGCCGTGGTGCCGTCCGTGGCCTCGTTCCCCGCGGTGGCGTCGAAGGCGTCCGGCTGGAAGGTGATGGAGACGGCGGTGGCCAGGATCCCCACGGCGCCGGCCGGGTTCACCAGCGAGAAGCTGGGCTCGGGAAGCCCCAGCGCCACCCCGCCCATCCCCCGGGCGCGCGCCTCCAGCGGCTCGATGGGGTAGCCCAGCCCGCGCGGGGCCAGCACCGACTGCGCGGAGGCACCGCCCGCGTGGGCGGCGGCGAGGGCCAGGGCCGCGAGGGCCGCCCTACGGAAAGTACGGCTCATGGCAGCTCGGGGCGGGCACGCAGGGTGTAGACGATGCGGAGCCGGGGCTCCGGGGCGAAGGCGGCGAGGCCAAAGGTCTCGAAGCGGCGAACGGACGAGATCCCCACCGCCGGCCCGCCGAGCAGCGCAAATGTGGTGGGCAGCGTGTCGCCGTTGATGGAGGCCGTGGCGAAGCCCGTGAAGTCCAGCTCCACCAGCGTGTCGGCCGGCGCGAACAGGGCCGCCCGCTGGGGCGTCAGCAGGTTGCGGATCACCGCCACAACCCGGACGTCCGGCTCCAGCACCGGCTCGCCCAGCGGCGCGCGGCGCCCCAGCTCCGGCTCGGTGATGGAGAACACCGAGAGGATGGTGGTGTCCTGCGGCGCGAACGCGGCGCCCACGTCGCGCCGCCGCAGGAGCAGCGACACGCGGTTGAGGCTCACGTCGCGCAGCGCCACCCGGCCGCAGGCGCCGCCGCCGGCGGGGCACGCGTCCACCGTGTCCGGGAACGACAGGCTGAACAGCGAGCGCGCGGAGCGGATGCCGCCCGCCGCCAGCAGCCCCGCCGGCTGCGGCGGCTCCGGCGTGAAGATGAAGGTGTTCCGCTGGTCGCCCAGCGGCAGGTCGGTGGTGATGACGGTGTCGCGCACCGGCGCGCCCGGGCGCAGCCCCACCCGCAGCAGGGGCGGGCGGTCGGCCTCGTTGATCTGCAGGCGCACGCCCGTCTCCGCGGCGGTCAGCACCAGGCCGAAGCCCAGCGTGTCGCGCAGCATGGCGAGGCCGGCCGAGTCCAGCGGGAGCACCACCGAGTCGCCCGCGGCCTGCGCCGTGTACACGCCCTGGCCGAGGCGCGCGCCGCGGGTGCCGCCGGGGGTGGCCCAGGGGGTGCGCACGCCGCCGCTGTCCACCGCGAGCTCCCAGCTGGCGGTGCGCGCGTCCCAGTCCTGCGCCAGGCTGAACACCTGCAGCGTCACCGGCCCCTGCGACGAGGCCGCCGAGTCCACGCGCACCACCAGCGAGCCGCTCACGGCGCGGTACAGGGTGTCCGTGCGGTTGACGTTGTCCTGCGTGTAGCGCAGCTCGGCGGGGAAGGCCCTGGCCGTGCGGTAGAGCGTGTTGGCGCTCAGCTCCCCGCCGAAGCGGTTCGCCACCAGCGAGTACGGCGCGTCGTTGGGCCCGCTGTAGCCGGTGAACACGCCCAGCGGCCGGAACGCGGACCCGGCCGGGATGATCACCTCGCGGGTCACGGGCGGCGCGCCCCCGGGAAAGAACGGGTCGCCCGCCAGCGTGGGCGATTCGTCGCCGCACGCCGCGGTGCCCACCAGCGCGGCGAGCAGAAAGGTCCTGCGCAGGCCGATACGACGTAGCATCAGAAGACCAGAACGGTGTGTGTGAGGGCGGCCGCGGCCGCCCCGGTGAGTCAGAGGGCGCCGGCCGCCGCGCCCCGGTAGGTGCGCGGAAGGCGGAGCCCCAGCCCCGTGAGGATCTCGTACGATATGGTGCCGCACCGGGAGGCCACCTCGTCCACCCGGATCTCTTCGCCGCCGTCGCGCCCGATCAGGGTGGCGACGTCGCCCGCGCGGACCTCGCCGGGCACGCCCGTCAGGTCCACCACCGTCATGTCCATGGAGATGCGCCCGATGATCGGCACGCGGCGCCCATGGACCAGCGCTTCGCCCCCGGCGGCGCCCAGGCGCCGGGGAAGCCCGTCGCCGTAGCCGATCGCCAGCGTCCCCCACCGCTCTTCGCGGGCGGACGTGTAGGTGGCGCCGTACCCCACCGTGGTGCCCGGCGGAACCCGCCGCACCCGCCCCAGGCGGGCGCGCAGCGCGGCCACCGTCTCGGGGCGCACGCCCGGCCCCGCTTCGCCGCCGTACATGTAGATGCCGGGGCGCACCACGTTGCCCGCGTAGCCGGCGCGGCGCACCGACGCGGCGCTGTTGGCGGTGTGGACCAGGCGCCCGGCCCCCTCCGGCAGCAGTCCCAGCGCCGCGCGGAAGCGCTCGTGCTGGGCGTCGGCCGAGGCGAGCACCGGCTCGTCCGCGGAGTGGAAGTGCGTAAAACACCCCTCCCACTCCAAAAGGTCCCCTGCGCGCTCCGCGACCGCCGCGCCCCACGCCGCCGCCTCGTCCGCCGGGAAGCCGGCGCGCCCCATCCCCGTGTCGATCTCGGTGTGGAACGCCAGCCGGCGGCCCGCGGCGCGCGCCGCGTCCGCCCATTGCGCCACCGCCTCCACCTCCGACAGGGCCAGGGTGAGGCCGGCCTCCGCCGCGCGGGCGAATTCGCCGGGGGGGGCGGGGGCCGTCACCAGCACGCGCCCCTGCCACCCCGCTTGCCGCAGCGCCTCCCCCTCGCCCACCGCGGCCACGCCGAAGCCCCAGAGCGCCTCCGGCTCCAGTGACGCGGCGACGTGGCGCGCCACGGGGGCCAGCCCCAGCCCGTAGGCGTTGGCCTTCACCATGGGGACCAGGGCGGCGCCGCGCGCGGCCTCGCGCACGTGGCGCAGGTTGCGCAGCAGGGCCGCGAGGTCCACCTCCACCCATGCGCGGGAGGTGAGGCGCGCGGTATCTTCTGGCGAAATTGGCACAAATCGCGTAGTATAGGCCCCCTGTGACAAGCTCGCAACCCGACCCCGAGCCCGTCCGCCCCGCCGCCGGGGGCGTGCTGGACCGCGCCCTCGCGCTGGTCCAGTTTCTCCGCGCCCACTGCCCGTGGGACGCGAAGCAGACCCCCCGTTCCCTGCAGCGCTACCTGCTGGAAGAGGCGCACGAGGTGGCCGGCGCGATCAACAGCGGCGACCCCGCCGCCCTGCGCGACGAGCTGGGCGACCTGCTGCTGAACGTGGCCTTCCAGGTGGTGATCGCCGAGGAGCAGGGCGCCTTCAGCCGGGAGGATGTGGTCGCCGGGCTGGAGCAAAAGATGCGCCGACGCCACCCCCACCTCTACGGCGGCGAGCCCGAGGAGTGGGAGGCCATCAAGGCCCGCGAGCGCGCCGCGCGCCCCCCCGCCGGGGGGCTGCTGGACGATCTCCCCGCCGGCGCGGACCCCCTGCTGCGCGCCTTCCAGCTGCAGGCGCGCGCCGCCTCCGTGGGCTTCGACTGGGACGACTGGCGCGGGCCGCTGGACAAGGTGCGCGAGGAGGCGGACGAGGTGAGGGAGGCCATCGAGGGCGGCGACGCGGACCACCTGGAAGACGAGCTGGGCGACCTCCTCTTCGCCGCCGTCAACCTGGTGCGCCTGGCCGGCGCCCACCCCAGCGCCGCGCTGGGGCGCGCCAACGCCAAGTTCACCCGCCGCTTCGCCGGGGTCGAGCGCCTGGCCCGCGAGCGCGGCGTGTCGCTGGGCGGCGCCTCGCTGGCCGAGCTGGACGTGCTGTGGGACGAGGTCAAGCGCCGGGAGCGCGCACCGTGACGCTCCCCTCGCGCCATACGTCTTTCTGTGTCTCTGTGCCTCCGTGTGAGATCATTTCTTCGCACCTCCATATCGCCGAATGAAGCTCCGCTCACGCTTCGTCCTCACGCTGCTGGCCATCACGGTGGTGCTGATCGTACCCGCGGTGTCGGCGCTGTTCGCGCTGCGCGAGCTGCAGAACGTGGCGGCGCAGCTCCGCATCCGCGACACCGAGGCCACCGCCATCCTGGGCCGCATCCACACCGGGCTGGAGGAGCTGGACTACGCCCACAGCAACCACGTGGTGCTGTGGAACATCTCGCGCGACACCGCGCTCTACTGGCGCGGCCAGACGGACACGGCGGCGGCGCGGGTGGCCGCCGAGCTGCGCACCCTCAGCAGCCGCCCGCGCGCCTCCGAAGCGTTCCGCGGCGCGGCGCTGCGCGCCACCAGCCAGTTCAGCCGCCTGCACGGCGCCATCCGCGAAGAGCAGTCGCGGCTGGAGCGGGGCGTGGCGGATCCCAACACGGAGTTCCGCCAGTCCGTGGTGGTCCCCGCCTTCGACGCCATGGAGCACTCCCTGGAGCCGATCGCGCGCACCATCAACCAGGAGGGCGAAGACAAGGTGCGGCGGGCGCAGGAGGTGGCCAACCGCGCCACCACCACCACGCTGCTGGCCCTGGCCGCGGCGCTCCTGGTCACCCTGGCGCTGGGCGCGTGGCTCACGCGCGGGGTGCTGCGCCCCGTCAGCGAGCTGCGCCAGGGGATGGCGCACGTGGCCGAGGGCGACTTCGCCCCCGAGATCCGCGTCCCCACCGCGCGGCCGGACGAGATCGGCGACCTGGCGCGCTCCTTCACCTCCATGGCCGACCGCCTGGCCGAGCTGGACCGGCTCAAAGCCGAGTTCGTTTCCGTGGCCTCGCACGAGATCAAGACGCCGCTCAGCGTCATCCGCGGCTACGTGTCGCTGCTGGCGGACGGTATCTACGGCGAGGTGAACGAGGTGCAAAAGAAGACGCTGGGCGCCGTCAACGACCAGACGGACCGCCTCACCCGCCTGGTGCACCGCCTGCTGGACATCTCCCGCTTCGAGGCCGGCGGCGGGCGGCTGGAGCTGCGGCGCATCAACGTGCGCGACTTCCTGCAGGAGCTGGTGAGCGGCTTCCAGGTGCTGGCGTACCAGAACGGGATCGACTTCCGGGTGGACGTGGCCGACGACCTGCCGGTGAACGTGGTGGGCGACGCCGACCGCCTCAACGAGGTGCTCGGCAACCTCCTCTCCAACGCCTTCAAGTTCACCAGGCGGGGGGGCACCATCCACCTGGTGGCCCAGCGCGATGGAGCCAACATCCGCGTCAAGGTGGCGGACACGGGCGTGGGGATCCCGGCGGACAAGCTTCCGCACATCTTCGAGAAGTTCTACCAGGTGGACAACGAGGCCCAGCCGCGCTCCGTGGGCTCCGGGCTGGGGCTGGCGATCGCGCGGGAGATCGTGGAGGCGCATGGGGGCACGATCAGTGCAGCGAGCGAGCCCGGACGGGGCACCACCTTCACCATGGTGATCCCCGACCGGCCGCCGTCCGCGAAGGGTGGCGATCTGCTTCCCCACGGCTGAAAATAATGCGAACGCTCTTCATCCTGCTCGCCGCGCTCTTCCTCCCCGCGTGCGCCACTCTCCGCGGGGGACGGTCGGACGCGGGCGAGCGGACCCGGCTCTGGCAAGCGGCGCACGCCGCCTATCACCAGGACTCGTTCCGCGTGGCCGCCGCCGCCTTCCAGCGCCTGGCGACGGACTATCCCCGCACGCCGGAGGGGCACGAGGCGCGCTTCTACCTGGGCGTGCTGAGCCTGGAGCCGCGCAGCGCCGTGGACCTGACCATCGCCCGCCAGCACCTGCAGCTCTACGTGGGCGCCGACACGATGCAGGAGACGCGCGGCTACCACGGGCGCGAAGCCGCGTCGCTCCTCCGCCTGGTCAGCGAGCTGCAGCGCCCCTGCGACGTGCGCGTGGGCGCCCTGGCCTGCGAGACGCGCGTGGTGACGCGCCCCGGCGCGCCGGAGCCCGCCGCGCCCACCGGCGGCTCGGAGAACAGCGCCGAAGCCGCCCGCCTGCGCCGCGAAGTGGCCGAGCGCGACCAGACCATCAAGGATCTGCGCGAAGAGCTGCAGCGCATCCGCAACACGCTGGCGCCGCGAAGACAACCCTGATCTCACACAGAGACACAGAGGCACAGAGAAACGCTTTTCTCTGTGTCTCTGTGCGAGTCAGCCTACCCGGAACAGCTTCGCTCGCTCCCCGTAGCGCGCGTGGAGCGCCTTGCGCAGGAGTGGATGGCGTTCCAGGTCGGGGTCTTCGTCCACGATCCGGCGCGCTTCGCCGCGGGCTTTTTGCAGGAGCGCGGCATCTTTTTCCAGGTCGGCGAAGCGGAACGCGGGGAGGCCGGACTGGCGCGCGCCGAAAAGGTCGCCGTAGCCGCGGAGGCGCATGTCGGCCTCGGCGATCTCGAAGCCGTCCTCGGTGGAGGCGAAGATGCGCAGGCGCTCCAGGTGCTCGCCGCCGGGGGACAGGAGGATGCAGAAGCTCTCCTCCGACCCGCGCCCCACGCGGCCGCGAAGCTGGTGCAGCTGCGACAGGCCGAAGCGCTCGGCGTGCTCCACCACCATCACCGTGGCGTTGGGCACGTCGATCCCCACCTCGATCACCGTGGTGGAGACCAGGATGTCCACCTCGCCGGCACCGAAGGCGCGCATCACGCGGTCCTTTTCCTCGCCCGGCATCTGGCCGTGGATCAGGGCCAGCGTCCGGTCCGGGAAGAGGGTGCGCAGCGACTCGAACTCCTCCGTGGCCGACTTCAGGTCCAGCTTCTCGGACTCGTCCACCAGCGGGTACACGAAGTACACCTGGCGCCCGCGCTCCACCTGCTCGCGCACGAACGCCAGCACCTTGGGGCGCGCGGACTCGTTGCGCAGCGCCGTGCGCACCGGGAGGCGGTTGGGCGGGCGCTCGTCCAGCACCGAGATGTCCAGGTCGCCGTACAGCGTCAGGGCCAGCGAGCGGGGGATGGGCGTGGCGGACATCACCAGCGTGTCCGCGTGCGAGCCCATCTCGGTGAGGGCGAGGCGCTGCTTCACGCCGAAGCGGTGCTGCTCGTCCACCACCACCAGCCCCAGCTTGTGGAACTCCACCGCTTCCTGGATCAGCGCGTGGGTGCCCACCACCACGTCCGCGTCGCCCACGGCGATGCGGTAGGCGGCCTCCTTCCACTGCTTCGCGCTCAGCCGCCCCGTGAGGAGCGACACGCCCACGGGAAGGCCGTCCAGCAGCTTGACCATGGTGCGCGCGTGCTGCTCCGCCAGGATCTCGGTGGGGGCCATCAGCGCGCCCTGGTAGCCGTTCTCCACCGCGCGCAGCATCGCGAAGAGCGCCACCACCGTCTTTCCCGAGCCCACGTCGCCCTGCAGCAGGCGGTTCATGCGGCGCGCCGCCGCCATGTCGTCGCCGATCTCCTTCAGCACGCGCTTCTGGGCGCCGGTCAGCGTGAAGGGGAGCTGCTTGTGGAAGGGGCGCACCAGGTGGTCGCGCCGCTCGAAGGCGATCCCCTCGCGCACCATCACGGCCTCGCGGCGGGAGCGGGCGTGCAGGATCTGCAGGAAGAAGAGCTCCTCGAACGCCAGCCGCCGCCTCCCCTGCTCCGCCTCGGCCAGCGACGACGGGCGGTGCATGGAGTCCAGCGCCTTCCACAGCGGGAGGATGCCGGCGTCCTCGCGGAGCTCGTCGTCCAGCGGGTCCTCGTCCCTGGCGGACTCCAGCAGGCCGTCCAGGTTGTCCGCGATCAGGGTGCGGACCTGGCGGTGCGTGAGCCCCTCCGTGGCCGGGTACACGGGGAAGATGGCGCCCGTCTCTTCCGACGAGTCCTCCCCCTCCGAGGCGATGATGGTGTACTCGCGCGGCTGGAACTGGCGCCCGTGGTAGAACCGCACGGTGCCGGAGAGGAGGAGGAGGTCGCCCTTCTTCAGCAGCCGGTCCAGGAAGGGCTGCCCGGGCCACGAGCACTCGATCAGCCCGCTCCCGTCACGCACCACCGCCTGGAAGATGCGCAGCCCCCGGCGCGTGGGGAGCACGCCCTTGGAAACGATGCGGCCGATGATGGTGGCCTCCATCCCCGGCTCCAGCGCGGCGATCCTGGTGATGGTGCTGGCGTCTTCGTAGCGGTGCGGGACGTGGAAGAGGAGGTCCCGCGCGCTGAGCAGCCCCATCTTCTTGAGGAGATCGGCGCGTTTGGGCCCCACGCCCTTCAGGAACTGGATCGGTCGATCCAGCTCCGAGTACGCGGGGGCCGCGTCGGGCGCGGTGGGGAGAACGTAGGGCTTGGGGCGGGCCACTGGATGCGCGTTGGAGTCCGTGAACTGCGTGGCTCACACGGAGACACAGAGGCACAGCGGAGTCACCCCGTGAGCACCTCTTCCGCGAACGCCTCGATCTCAAAGGGCACGAGGTCGTCGAGCGCCTCGCCCACGCCGATGAACTTCACCGGGAGGTCGAACTCTTCCTTGATCGCCACGACGATGCCGCCCTTGGCGGTGCCGTCCATCTTGGTGAGGACGATGCCGGTGAGGGGGAGCGTCTGGCCGAAGCTGCGGATCTGCGCCAGGGCGTTCTGGCCCACGGTGGAGTCCAGCACCATCAGCGTCTCGTGCGGGGCGCCGGGGAGCTTCTTGCCGATGACGCGGTGCACCTTCTCCAGCTCCTTCATCAGGTCGCCCTGGGTGTGCAGGCGTCCCGCCGTGTCCACGATCACCACGTCCACGTCGTTGGCGATGGCGCGCTCCAGCGCGTCGAAGGCCACCGCCGCCGGGTCGCGCCCCGCCTCCGAGCCCACGAAGTCGCACCCCACGCGGTCCGCCCAGCGCCGGAGCTGCTCCACGGCGCCGGCGCGGAAGGTGTCGCCCGCGGCGATCAGCACCCTGCGCCCCTGCCGCGTCATGCGGTGGGCCAGCTTGGCGATGGTCGTGGTCTTCCCCACCCCGTTGACCCCCGCGATCAGCAGGACGGTGGGCCCCTCGTCGTAGTTGAAGCGCAGCGCCGTGTCCGAGCGCCCGGCGGAGAGGATGGCGACGATCTCCTCGCGCACGGCGCGCAGGAAGTCGTTCTGCGACCGCGCGATGCCGCGCTCCGCCAGCGTCTCCACCACGCGCACCAGCCGAAGCGTGGAAGGCACCCCGAAGTCGGCCGCGATCAGCGTCTCCTCCAGCCCCTCCAGCGACCCCTCGTCCATCCCCTTCACCAGCACCGTCACGTCCGTCAGCGCGACGTCGACGATCCGGTCCCAGAGCGACTTCTTCCCTTCTTCTTTCTTCCGAAACAGACGAGCCATCTTCGATCCCATTCCCGTTTTCGAGTCTTCTCAATGTATCACACAGAGGCACAGAGGCACAGAGAAGAACCCATCTCCGTGCCTCTGTGCCTCTGTGTGACCCCTGCTGTTACGAAGCCTGCGTGAACCGCCGCGCGACCTCTTCCCAGTTGATCGTGTTGAACCAGGCGTCCAGGTAGTCCGGGCGGCGGTTCTGGTAGCGGAGGTAGTAGGCGTGCTCCCACACGTCCACGCCCAGGATGGGCGTGTAGCCGGCCATCAGCGGCGAATCCTGGTTCTGCGTGTCGATCACCTGCAGCTTGCCCTGGTCGTCCACCACCAGCCACGACCACCCGCTCCCGAAGCGGCCCTTGCCGGCGTCCACCATGCGCGTCTTGAGCTGGTCGTAGCCGCCGAAGGCCTGCGTGATGGCGTCCGCGAGGGGGCCGGTGGGCTGGCCCCCGCCGTTGGGGCCCATCACCTGCCAGAAGAGCGTATGGTTGGCGTGCCCGCCGCCGTTGTTGCGCACGGCGTTGCGGATGTCCTCCGGCACCTCGTCGATGCGGCGGAGGAGGGCGTCGATGTCGTCGCCGGCCTGGAACTCCGGGTGCTTGTCCAGCGCGGCGTTCAGGTTGGTGACGTAGGTGGCGTGGTGCTTGTCGTGGTGGATCTGCATCGTCTGCGTGTCGATGTGCGGCTCGAGCGCGTCGTACGCGTAGGGCAGATCCGGAAGGGTGAACGGCATCGTGTGCCTCCGTCTTGAGTTGAGGACCGTGGGTCGCGCGTGGGGTGCGCGGCGCGTCGCGCCCGGCGGACGCAAGGGGCGCACCCGGCCCGCACGGCTGCCGCCCAATCTACGCCGCGTCAGATGTTCCGCCACGGACCCCCGGTGACGCGGCGGCGGCACTCCCCATGCGACGCATGCGGATGTCCCACAAACGTTTGAGCCCCGATGAGAGTGGTTCCCATGACCAGGATGCGCCTCTATCTCCTCGCCGCCTGCGCCGCCCTGGCGGCCTGCGAAGAACCGGCCACCGGCGTCCGAAGCAGGGACGACACGGTGCGCGCCGTTCGCGACGCCGCGCGCCCACTGACCGGCGCGGCGGCCGACTACGATCCGCTGATGTCGGCCGTCGGCGAGAGCCGCTACGTGCTGCTGGGTGAGGCGACCCACGGCACGCACGAGTTCTACGCCGAGCGCGCGCGCATCTCGCGGCGGCTGATCGACGAGCGCGGGTTCGCGGCGATCGTTGTGGAAGGCGAGTTTCCCGCCGGCCGGCGCGTCAACGAGTACCTGCACGGCCGCGGCGGCGACGCATCGCCCGAGGCGGCGCTCTCCGGCTTCACGGAGTTCCCCCTCTGGATGTGGCGCAACGCCGAGGTCCGCGACTTCGTGCGCGACCTGCGCGCCCTCAACGCGGGCCGGGCGGCGGGGAACCGCGTGTCGTTCTACGGGATGGACGTGTACAGCCTTTACCCCTCGCAGGGGGACGTGATCGCGTACCTGGAGCGCGTCGATCCCGCGGCGGCCTCGAGGGCGCGCACGCGCTACGCCTGCTTCGCCCCCTACGAGCGCGACCCGCAGCGCTACGGGAGCGAAGCGTCCATCTCCCCCGCCGCGTCGTGCGCCACGCAGGCGGCGGAGCAGCTCGCCGAGATGGAGGGGCGCTTCGCTGCCGCCCCCGCGGACCCCGAGCTGTTCGACGCCGTGCAGAGCGCGCGGGTGGTGCGCGGCGCGGAGGAGTTCTACCGCCGCAACTCCGAACGCGGGGACGCCGCCTGGAACGCCCGCGACCGCCACATGGCCGCGACGCTGACGGCGCTGGCCACGCACCTGGAGGCACGCGGCCAGCGCGGCAGGATCGCCGTGTGGGCCCACAACTCCCACGTGGGCGATGCGCGCGCCACGGAGTTCGGCGCGCGGGGGCAGCTCACGCTGGGCCAGCTCATGCGCGAGCGGGCCCCCAACGACACCTTCCTGCTCGGCTTCACCACTTACGAGGGCACCGTCCTCGCCGCGGCCTCGTGGGGCACGCCGGGCCGCGCGACGGCGCTGCGTCCCGCCCTGGCCGGAAGCTACTCCGCCCTCTTCCACGAAACGGGGATCCAGGACTTCCTGCTCATCCTGCGCGGTTCCCCCGCCGCCCCCGCCCTCCAGGACATGCGCCTGGAGCGCGCCGTCGGCGTGGTCTACGCCCCCCAGACGGAGCGCCAGAGCCATTACTTCCTGGCCAGCATCGCCGACCAGTTCGACGCCGTGATCCACTTCGACCGCACAGACGCCGTAAGCCCGCTCCCGTAGGTGCCGACGCGAGGCGCCGGCCGAGGTGCCGCAGAGGCGCCGACGGGAAGATACGGGCCGGCGGGTAGAGGCGCCGGCGGAGGTGCCGGCGGGAAGATACGGGCCCGGCGGGTAGAGGCGCCGGCATTCCGCGAGCGATTGAAATCACCGCTGGAACCACGCGAAGTCCCCTGCGGGGACTATCCGGCTCCGGCTGGAATCGAAGGAACAGTCCACGGAGCGGACTTCGCGTAGGTCCAGCGTCGTTTCAATCGCTCCTGGTCGTCGTCCGGCATCCTCTCCCCTCAAGCCCACAAAGCCACAATCCACAAAGACACGGAGGCACAGAGATGAACCAATCTCTGTGCCTCTGTGTCTCTGTGTGAGCCCAATCAGTTCACCCCGCCGCCCGCCCCTTCCTCTCCTCGGACACGGGCGCGTTCATCCCGTACCGCTGCATGAGCTCCACGGCCAGCGACAGGTAGCTCCGCGCCCCCACGGACCGCGCATCGTACGCGAGCACGGGGCGCTCGAAGCTGGGCGCCTCGGCCAGCCGCACGTTGCGCGGGATGACGGTGGCGAAGGTGCGCTCGCCCAGGTACCCGCGCACCTCCGCGGCCACACTCTGCGCGAGGGACAGGCGCCCGTCGAACATGGTGATGAGGGCGCCCTCGATGCGCAGCGACGGGTTCAGCGTCCTCACCAGCTCCAGGTTCTCCATGAGCTGCGAAAGCCCTTCCAGGGCAAAGAACTCCGCCTGCACCGGCACCAGCACGCTGTCCGCGGCCACCAGGGCGCCCAGCGTGTACAGCCCCAGCGCGGGCGGGCAGTCCAGCAGCACGAAGTCGTACAGGTCGCGGATGGGGAGGAGCGCCTCGCGCAGCCGCTGCTCGCGGCCGGGGAGGCTGGCCATCTCCACCTCGCCGCCCAGCAGGTGCTCGCTGGTGGGGACCACGTCCAGGAACGCGATGTCCGGCGAGCGCACCACGGCGCTGGCCAGCGGCGCCCCGTCGAAGAGCACGCCGTACAACGACGACCGCGCCGTGTTGCGCAGCTCCGCCGGGAGGAGGCCGCTGGAGGCGTTGCCCTGGGGGTCCAGGTCCACCACGAGCGTGCGCTTCTCGGCCGCGGCCAGGCTGGCGCCGAGGTTCACGGCGGTGGTGGTCTTGCCGACCCCGCCCTTCTGGTTGGCGATCGCGATGACTGGCATGGGCTCAGCGCACCACGCGGCGCAGACCGCGTGCGGCCTGGAGGGACGACCAGCTCATGGATGCATCCACTGGAGGTGGGAACCGTCGGACGGCGGGGGCCTGCGGGGAGCTCGGAAAGCGGGAGTGCCTCCATATTGGGGAGCACCCCGCCCCTTCCGCAAGGGCGTTCCCAGACGTCCAATCTTTGCACGGACGGGCCCTTTCCGGGACACCCCGCGCAACCGGTTGCGGCACAGGCACTTGCGCGTAAACCGTTCCGTTACATGCAGTTACAAAGGGGTTGACCGGCACGCCCCCCGGTGCTTACTTTGGGCCCTCCGACGCCGCGCCGTGCGCCGCCGGGTCCTCCCACAGAAGCTTCCCGAGCCTCCCGAGACCGTGAGAATGATGGATGCCCGCCCCGTTGTACTGACGCTGCCCAGCGACGTTGCCAACCGGGTGGAGGCGATCCAGCAGCGGGACCCGGAGCTCGTGGCCCAGATGCTTCGCTACTGCGCCATGCGGGAAACCATCTTCCAGGTGCTGGCCGGAAACGCTCCGCAAACAAAAAGCTTGACCTAGCGCCCAATATTCGGCACAGTGAGCGGAACGCGAGTTTTCTCGTTCCTTTCACACCCGTGCGGGATGGCGCAGGACCCCTCGCTCCGGATCAAATACCTGGACTGGTGCTCGGCGAAGATCGCCGAGCACATTTTCGCGCTGGACCCGGACGGCTTCTGGCTCCTTTCGCAGAAAGCCGCCGAGGCGAGCCGCGTTCCCGCCGGCGCCGGGGCGTCCATGGCCGGGGGCGACGAGATCGTGGAGACCCTGGTGGGCACCGGCGAGCCCGCCGAGCGGCTGCGCCAGATGATCCTGGCCGTGCACCGCGAGCTGGACCTGCCCGACGAGGAGAGCTGGACGCTGCGCTACCGCGCCGACCCCGGCCTCTTCGAGCGCGACATGCTCGGCTTCCGCCCCGCCTACCGCTGAGGCGCGCACCCTACGACGCGCGCCGCCGCATCCTGCTCATCACCCACGCCTTGAGCTGCGCCTCGTCCGGCGCCGGGTGACCCCTCTCCGTCAGCCAGTCCGTCATCCACGCCGCGAACATGGCCGGCAGCCAGCGCCGGGGGACGTACTGCACCCCGTCCGCCAGGGTGAACCCCGTGGCGGGCTCCGGCTCGGCCACCTCGCCCGGCCGCAGCAGGCGCAGCGCGCGCGAGCGCCCCGGCGTGCGCAGGATGTAGCCCTTCTCCTGCAGCGTGCGCAGGTGCTCCGCCACGCTGGAGATGGAGCGGTAGCCGAAGTGCTCCGCGATCTCCTCGTGGCTGGGCGCGCAGCCCTTGTCGGCCAGGTACTCGCGCAGGTAGTCGAGGATCTCCACCTGGCGGCGGGTGAGGGGTTCCATGGTCGTGCCCCACGTCTTGGTTTCCGGATCGCGAGCGGACATCAGCGCCTCCCCCTTCCCCGCCGGCGTGCGCGGGGCGCCGGCCTGTGAGCCACCTTGGCGAAGCAGAACCAGAGCAGGAACACCCCGTAGCCCACGATCCCCAGGGTGGTGGCCAGGGCCAGGAGCCCGGTGCCGCTCATCGGTCGGCGAGCCTCAGGTACGCCACGGGGCGGAGGCGCGCCGGCCGCACGGACGCGGGCCGGCGCAGGGCGCCGTGGCGCTCGTCGTCCGCCGGGCCGCTCACCAGCTCGTGGCACGGGCTTGCGCCCTCCGGCAGGTAGCGGAGCGCGAGCCCGTTCGCCTCGAACAGCTCGAACCAGCGCACCCACGCCGCCTCGGGAGAGCGCGCCGCCGCCCTGAAGTCGATGCGGAGCACCCCCGCTCCGTCGGCATGGGGAACGCCGCCGTGCTCCTCCACCCACAGGCGGATCTCGATCGGGTCCCGGGTCGTCCGCGCTCGGCTCATCCTCGTTCCCTCCCACCTGTGCATTGGCGCGGCGTTCCTGTCGCCGCCTTTCCGCCACCGGCGGCACTCTCCTGCTACTTCGTTGTCGCGAAGGAGCCGCCCCTCACCTTCGGCGCAACCCGGTCATGCTCATCGCGGGGGCGCGATCCATCGCGTCCATCCTCTCCGCGCGCCGCGGCCTGCGCCGCCCCCGGCCGGGCCCGACCCGGCGGGCGCGAGGGATCAGGCCGCTACATGGTCGATCCTCTTGCTCCGGACGGCCGAAACTCGTTACCTGTCACGCTCCATCCACTCGCGCTGCTCGGCCGTGAGCTCCTCGGGCAGCTCGCCCTCGGCGAGGGCACGCCAGGCGTCGGCCTCGCGCTGCAGGGCGGCGGCGTCGGCTTCGCGGGTGGCCGGGTAGGTGGCCGCGCGGCGCGTGCAGATGTAGGCCATGCAGAGCGCGTACTGCCGGTCCTCGTCGCTCACCCGCGCCGCGTGGCCCTGCGCGTTCTCGCTCACGCCGCCTCGCATACCCGGTCCGCCGCCGCGGGGAAGTCGGCCGGTTCCGCGGGGCGCTTGCCGCCGAGCGAAGAGCGGCGGCCGATCACGATCCGGTCGCGCTCGCCCCACCACCGGAAGGCGGGGCGCTGGCTCTCGGAGGGGGTCGCTTCCGTCACTTGTCACCCCGTACGCCGGAAGGGGACGAATCCCCGGAGCCGCTCGATCCGGCGGCGCAGCGCCTCGGGCCGGTGCGCCAGCCAGGGGAACGCTTCCTCCAGCGCCCGCGCCAGGCCCTCCGCGTCGCCGCCCATCTCGAACGCCTGCGCCACGGTGCAGACGTACTCCACCACGATGTCGTCGCCGTCGCGCGCCTGGCCGTGGCGGATCCCCATCGCCCGCAGCTCCTGGAGCAGGTTGGCCAGCACGTGCACGTTGCCGGGCACGGCCGCCACCCGCGTGCGCGCCGGGAAGGGCGTCTCCAGCGCTACCACCTCGGCGGCGCGCGGTCCCTCCAGCGGCGCCATCCGCCGCCCCGGCCCGAAGCGCTGCTCCAGCAGGCGCACCACCTCCGCCAGGATGCGCTGCGGATCGGCCGGCTTCACCAGGCACCCGTCGAAGCGCGCCGTCCCGCTCGCCACCGCCTCGCAGTCGGCCGTGAGGCGCAGGGCCAGGGTGCCGGCGCAGCCGGGCTCGGCGCGGATCCCTTCCAGGAGGCGCGGGGCCGCGGGGTCGGGGAGGTCCACGATCACCAGGTCCGGGAACCACTCCACGCACATCCGCAGCGCCTCGTCCTCCGAGCGCGCCTCGGCCGCCTCGTAGCGGTTGCGCTGGAGGAGGAGCCGCAGCCCGGCGCGGATCACCTCGTTCTCCGAGACCACCAGGACGCATCCCGGAGCGGTCGCGTCGAGCCACGCCTCCATCACGGCTTCCGATTCGAAGTCCATGCTCATCCTTCGGCTCAGGCCGCCGGCGCGGCGCGGAGGAAACGCCGCAGCGGGATCGGCCGCTTCATCGCCGGTGCCCACAGGTCGCCGCGCTCGGCGAGGCGTGCGGGTACCGTGCGGATGGTGAAGTCGCGGGGGTCGAGCGCGTCGCCCAGCTCGTCCCACGCCAGCGGGGTGGAGACGGTGCCGCCCGGCTTGGCCCGCACGGCGTACACACCGGCCACCGTCTTCCCCAGGATGTTCTGCAGGTAGTCCACGTACACGGTCCCTTTGGGCCGCCGGCGGACCATCCGCTCCACCGTGGCGATCCTGGGAGCGCGCCCCGCCACCCGCGTGGCGATGAACTGCGCCAGCAGCGTCGCCGTCTCCAGCGGCGTCTTGGGGGGGAGGGGGAGGTACACGTGCAGCCCCGTGGAGCCGGAGGTCTTCAGCGCGCCGTGCAGACCGTGGCGGTCCAGCTCCTCCTTCACCAGCTTCGCCACCTCCACCACCGTGCGGAAGCCGGTTCCCTCGCCCGGGTCCAGGTCCAGGATGGTGTAGTCGGCGAACTCCATCGTCTCCACGCGGGAGTGCCAGGGGTCGTACGAGATGGCGCCGAGCTGCACCGTGTAGAGGAGCGTCGCCAGGTCGCCGCCGATGAGGCGCCGCTTGTGGTCGCCGTCCGGCTCCACGATGGTCTCCACGCGCACCCCGGCGGGCACCTCCGCGTCCGGCGTCTGCTGGTAGAACGCCTGCCCCTCGATTCCGTTGGGAAAGCGGCGCAGCACCAGCGGACGGTCCTTCATCCAGGGGAGGATGAAACGAGCGGTGTCCGCGTAGAAGCGCGCCAGGTCGCCCTTGGTGATGGCGCCGTGGCGGGCCGGGAAGTAGACCTTCCCCAGGTTGGTGAAGGCGAGCTTGTCGCGCTTGCCGAGCTGCACGACCCCGTCGCCGCCCGCCTGCTCCACCGCGAGCAGGCGCTCCGCCACCGTGTTGTCCGATTGCCGCGGGCCCGGGGCCACTTCCCCTGCACCTCTCCCCTGCCCCAGGCCCGCGGCCGAAGCTGTCGCGTCGGGCTCGCGCACGACGGAGCGAGCGTCCTTGTCGTCGCGGAACCCCAGGAAGACCGGCTGCCGCAGGATCCCCTTGGAGGTCCACTCGTTGAACCGCACCTCCACCACCAGCCGCGGCGTGGTCCAGTGCGCCTTCTCGTTGGTCCGGGGCGTCTCGGAAAACGGCGAGGTCTTCCGCTCCAGCGGCTTCATGCGCCGGATGGCGTCCGCCAGCCCCGCGCGGTCGAAGCCCGTGCCGGTGTGCCCCGCGTAGACCAGCCGGCCCTCCCCGTCGTAGTAGCCCAGCAGCAGCGAGCCCACGTGCTGGCGCGAGTTGCGCGGCTCCGTCCACCCGCCCACCACCAGCTCCTGCCGCGCCTCCAGCTTGAGCTTGACCCACTCCCTGGAGCGCTTGCCGGGCGTGTAGACCGAGTCCGTGCGCTTCGCCACCAGCCCTTCCCACCCGCCGGCGCGCGCACGCGACATCATGTCGTCGGCGTCTTCGGAGCTTTCGCCGAGCCGGATAGGACTGGAGTCCAGGCCATCGAGCACACGCTCCAGCGCCTCGCGCCGCGCCGTCCAGGGCTCGCGCAGCAGGGCGTCGGTGCCGTCCAGCAGGATGTCGAAGGCGATCAGCGCCGCCTGCTGTGCATCGGACGCCGAGTGGATGTCGCGGTCGGACGACAGGTGCATGCGGCCCTGCAGCGACTCGAACCTCATCACCTGGCCGTCGCGCACCCCCACCAGCTCGCCATCCAGCACCAGCTCGCGCCCCAGCTCGTCTCGCAGGCCGCGCAGCGCGGAGACCACCTCCGGGAACTGGCGGGCCTTGTCGTTGCCGTTACGGGTAACGAGCGCCACCGACTCCTTGCCCGCGAACGCCAGCACGCGGATGCCGTCGTACTTGGGCTCGAAGGTCCACCCCTCGCCGGACGGCTGCGGGCCGCCGGAGGAGGCCAGCATGGGGAGGATGACGGGGGGCTGGGCCGCTGGCTTCGAGCTGGGCGCCGGTTTCGCGGAGGGGCCCCGCGCCGCCCGATTCGACTTCCAGGTGGCGCGCCCGTCCTTCCCTGCGGCGATCTCCTCCATCGTCCGCCCTGTTTCGATCGACGTGTCGTACTCCTCCGCCGGGTCCAGGCCGTCCCCGGCGTGCTCGTCGCGGTGCTTGATGAGGAGCCACTGCGTCTGCTGCCCTTCCTGCCGGCCGGTGCGGACCAGGGCGTAGCTGCCGCGCAGCCGCTCGCCGTGGAAGGTGATGGAGAGCTTCCCCTTGCGGAGCGCCGTGGCCAGCGCCTTCTCCTCGTCCGCGCCCTCGGCGAGGTCGTCCGCCGAGTAGGTGCCGCGGTCCCACAGCATCACGGTGCCGCCCCCGTACTCGCCCGCGGGTATGGTCCCCTCGAACTTGTTGTACTCGATGGGGTGGTCCTCCACCTCCACGGCCAGGCGGCGGTCCGCCGGGTCCGCGGATGGCCCCTTGGGCACGGCCCAGCTCTTCATTACTCCGCCCAGTTCCAGGCGCAGGTCGAAGTGCAGGCGGCTGGCGGCGTGCTTCTGGACCACGAAGCGCAGGGCGGCCTTGCGGGGCGCGCGGGCGCCGCGCGGCTCCGGCGTCTTGCCGAAGTCGCGTTTGGCCCGGTATTCCGCCAGGTCGTCGCGCTGGGTGGAGGTGCGCCGCGGCATGGCCTTACGCCGTCTTCCGCTTGCGCGGCGCCGCCTTCTTCTTGGCGGCGGCGGGGGCCGCACCCTTCTTCCCGGACTCCTTGATGCTCTCCTGCAGGCGGGCCATCAGGTCGATGACGCCCGAGGTGTCCGGCTCGTCGGCCTCCGGCAGCGCGGCCTTTTTCCCCTTGAGCTTGGCCTGGATCACCTGCATCAGGCTTTCCGTGTACACGTCGCGGAACTTCGTAGGCTCGAAAGGCTCGCTCAGATTCTCAACGAGCTGCTCGGCCATCTTCAGCTCCTGCGGGCGCAGGTCCTTGACCTCGGGGATGCGCAGCTCGCGCACGTCCACCAGGTCGCGCTCGTAGCGCATCAGCTCCAGCACCAGGGCGTCGCCCACGGCCTTGAGCCCCGCCAGGTGCGTCTTCTTGCGCAGCACGAAGCTGCCGACCCCCAGCGACCCGGTGCGCTCCATGGTCTCGCGGAGGAGCGCGTACGCCTTCTCGCCGCCCGGCATGGGCGCCAGGTAGTAGGGCTTGTCGAAGTAGCGGGGATCGACGTCGTCCTCCTTGACGAACGCCGCGATCTCGAACGAGCGCGAGGTGGCGCGCTCGGCCTGCTCCAGCTCCTCGTCGGAGATGATGATGTACTTTCCCTTTTCGTACTCGTATCCTTTCACGATCTCGTCCGCGGGGACTTCCTTCCCCTCGCGCTCGCAGACTTTCTTGTAGCGGATGCGCGACTTGTCCTTGGCGTGGAGCTGGTTGAAGGAGATCCCCCCCTGCTCGCGCACCGCGCTGTGGAGGGTCACGGGAATCGTGACCAGACCGAAGCTGATCGCGCCCTTCCAGATCGTCGTCGCCATCTGCCGCGTCCGGGTCAAGAGAGCTCTGCGCGGGGCTTGCCATCCCCGCCGGGGGAGGGGGCAAAAGGCACTTCCCATGCCCGTCAACGTTCTGTAAGTATACACCTTACAACGAGTTAGCTGTAAGCAGACAGCTTACAGGCACCCTCCAAACGGGCCTCCTCGATGGGCTTCCAGGCGGTGGCCCGAGGGGGCGGCGCGCAGCGGTCCGGCTCTTGCTTTTGCAGGTTGTCCCTCGCATGGACCTTACACGGACCGGCTCCCCCATGACGATCGCGACCGCGCCCGAAGCCGCACGGCGGCCCGGGCAGATCCTGAAGGAACTGTTCATCGACAGCGACCCGTCGCTCACCCAGGGACGGGTGGCGCTGGGGATGGGCATCTCGCGCCCGCACCTCAACGACTTGCTGAACAGGCCGGAGAAGCGGGTGACTCCGGAGATGGCGCTGCGCCTGGCGCGCTTCTTCGGCACCCGCGCGGAAAGCTGGCTCTACGCGCAGGCGGATTGGGATCTGCGCCTGGCCCGTTCCAACCGCCGCCTGGCGATGCAGGTGGAGCGCATCATCCCCTGGCGCAGCGACGTGGGCCCCATCTTCCGCCACCCGGCGGAGGGTGGGAACGCCGCCGCGGAGCTGGTCCCCACCCTGCGCCGCGAGGAGATCGCGCAGCGCGTGCGGGAGCGCGTGGCCCCCGGCCGCGCCGCCGAGCGCCGCAAGATCAGCCCGTCCAGCATCCGCTTCCCGCGCAGCGCCTGAGCGCCCGGCGCGCCCGCGGTCCCGCGGGCGCGCCCCCCATCCAGAACATCGTTCCTGCACCCGGAACAGAGTGTCGGCGTCCGAACGGCCGCGGAGCTTGTGCTTCGCCCCGAAAACGCGCATTCTGTCACACCGATGGCGGAAAGAGCGCGTCTGTTTCAGGGCGGCAGGAATTGGGGGCGGACGTGGGGGGTCGTGAGTGGCCGCCTAGTGCCTAGTGCCTAGTGCCTAGTGCCTAGTGCCTCGTATGTGGCAACTGCGGTTTGGGGCTCAGCGCTTCTGCAGTTCAGTGTTTCGGGCAGATGCACACGCGTTCTCGATTTTTCCTGTTCATACCTCCCTCTCCCTCCTTCGGCCGGCTCCCATGATGCGTACCGTGCACCTGCCGCCGCACCTGTATCTCCCCGCCCGCCCGGCGTCGGGCGGCGAGCCTCGCGACGTTCCACCCTGGGACGGCGCGCGCGACTACGTTACGGACGGCGCGCGCTACGGCGTGCGCTTCGAAAGCGGAGCGGTGATGTGGTTCCCCGGCTCGGACCGGTTCCGGGTGGAGGAGCTGCGCGCGGACTTCGCGGGGGCGGACCTGGACGCGCTGGTGGACGGGCTGCGCAGGTACGTCGCGGACGACGAGCGGCTGCGGGCCCTGTGGGCGGGGGACCTGGCGGCGCTGGACCGGTTGCGCGTGGAAGTGGCCGCGCACGCGGCGGGTGAAGCATGAGCCCGCGGGGCCGCCCGGTGTTCGAGTTCGAGGACGTGGTGCCCGGCGCGCGGATGATGGTGGTGGGGGTGGGCGGCGGCGGCGGGAACGCGGTGAACCGGATGATCGAGGAGGAGCTGGAAGGCGTCGAGTTCGTCGCGGTGAACACGGACGCGCAGGCGCTCCGCCAGTGCTGCTCGGACGCCAAGATCCAGATCGGCCGCAAGCTGACGCGCGGCCTGGGCGCCGGCGCGCGCCCGGAGGTGGGGCGCGCGGCCTTCGAGGAGAGCGCGGACGAAATCCGGAAGGCGCTGGCGGGCGCCGACCTGGTGTTCGTGACGGCGGGGATGGGGGGTGGCACGGGGACCGGCGCGGCACCCGGGATCGCGGCGCTGGCGCGCGAGATGGGCGCGCTGACCGTGGCCGTGGTGACGAAGCCGTTCCTGTTCGAAGGGAAGAAGCGGATGCGTCAGGCGGAGGACGGCCTGGGCGCGCTCACCGACGCCTCGGACACGCTGGTGCTGGTGCCCAACGAGCGGCTCCTCTCCGTCGTGGGCAAGGGCACCTCGTTCAAAGACGCCCTCAAGAAGGCGGACGAGGTGCTCCTCCACGCCACGCGGGGGATCTCCGGCCTCATCAACGTGACCGGTGACGTCAACGTGGACTTCGCGGACGTGCGCACCATCATGAGCAGCCGGGGCGCCGCGCTGATGGGGATGGGCCACGGCCGCGGCGAGCACCGCGCCGAAGAGGCTGCCCGCGAGGCGATCTCCTCACCCCTGCTGGAGGACGTCTCCATCCGCGGCGCCGCCGGCGTGCTCATCAACATCGCCGCGGGCGCGGACCTCACGCTGGACCAGGTAAGCACCGTCTCCTCGCTCGTCCAGGAGGCCGCGGGCGACCAGGCCGAGATCATCTTCGGCACCGTGCACGACGACACCCTGGCCGAGGAAATCCGCGTCACCGTGATCGCCACCGGCTTCGCCAAGCCCACGGCCCCCGTCGTGACAAGTCACCCCGGGCGCGGCGGCCTGGGCCCCATGGGCCGCATCAGCGCCACCGCCGACCTGGAGCAGCCCGCGTTCCTTCGCCGCCGCGGTTAAAGAACAGACTCACACAGAGACACAGAGGCACAGAGATGAACTTATCTCTGTGCCTCTGTGCCTCTGTGTGAGTCCAGCTTTTCTTCGAGACGCCGAAAGCGGCGCGCGAGGGAGATGGCGTAGCCCAGGATCATCAGCCACGCGAAGGTGAAGGCGGCGAAGACGTGCCAGTAGGCGCGCAGGGTGCGGGGCGGCGCGGCCTCGACCTGCGCCTGTGCGACGATGGCGGACAGGCACAGCGCGACGACCAGGAAGCTCACGATGCGCATCACGCGAACGCTCCGCCACGAAGGTAGTCGACGCGGTCCTGCAGGCGGCCCAGGGCGTAGCGGACCATGAGGAGGCCGAAGAAGAGGAGGGTGAAGGCCAGGAACGAGACCAGGAGCGTCTGCACGATCTCCGGGGCGGCGGCGGGGCCCTCGGGGCGGAGGATGACGGCCTCCGGGTGCTGCGAGCGGAACCAGGTGACGCTCAGGTGGATGAGCGGGATGTCCACCGCGCCCACGATCCCCAGGACGGCCGCGAAGCGCTTGCCGCGCTCCGGCGACTCGGTGGCGCCGCGCAGGATGAAGTACCCCACGTAGATGAACCACAGGAGCAGCGTAAGCGTGAGCCGCGGCTCCCACACCCACCACGCGCCCCACGCGATCTTGCCCCACAGCGGGCCCGTCACCAGCACGATGGTGGTGAAGAGGAGGCCCAGCTCGGCCGCGGCCACGGAGATGGCGTCCAGCCGGTCGTCGCGCAGCCACAGGTAGCCCAGCGAGCAGAGCGCCACGATGCCGAAGGCGAGGAACGCCACCCAGGCGGAGGGCACGTGCACGTAGAAGATGCGCTGCACGACGCCCATCTCGCTCTCGGTGGGGGCGTAAAAGAACACCATCCACAGCGACGCGGTGAGCGCCAGCGCGGCCAGCACGTTGAGGGCGATCGCCCAGCGGCGCGTGCCCGCCAGCGAAGTGTCGTCGGTCGTCATCACTCCTCCAGCACGGCCCCGAAGATGGCCGTGCACACGAACAGGAAAATAAGGTCGAACGCCGCCAGCATCCGGAGCTGCGACGAGATCTCGGCGACGGGGCGGCCCGCCAGGAGCCGCTGCGTGGCGGCCGCGGCGAAGATCACCACCGGGATCAGCAGCGGCAGCATCAGGATGGGGAGGAGCGTCTCTCCCAGCCGCGTGTGCGCCGCGATGGCCCCGAACAGCGTGCCCAGGGCGATGAAGCCCAGCGTGGCGAGCACCACCACCGCCACAAGCGCGGGGAGCGACCGCCCGTACGACAGCCCGAAGAAGAGCCCGTACACGGGAAAGATGACCGCCTCCACCGCCAGCACCACGGCGAGGTTGGCCAGCCACTTCCCCAGGAAGAGCGCCCCCCGGTCCACCGGCGAGACCAGGACGCCGGTGAGCGCGTCCGCCTCCCGCTCGATCGCGAAGGCGCGCCCCATCCCCAGCGTTCCGGCGAAGATCACCGTCACCCAGATCATGGCCCCGGCGATGCTGCGCGCCCGCACCGCCGGGTCCAGCGCGAACGAGAAGACCACCGCCACCAGGACGGCGAAGGTGGCCATGGAGATGAAGCGCTCGCGGGAGCGGAGCTCCAGGATCAGGTCCTTGCGCGCGACGGCCCACGCCTGGGCGATGAAGGTGCCCATTCAGACGGCGGCGGCCACGCGGTCCGTGTACGTCTCTTCCCAGCGCGCCGCGTCGATGGCGGAGCGCGGCTCGTCGGAGACCCACCGCCCCCCCACCTGCACCACTACGCGGTCCGCCAGCTCCAGCCCCTGCGCCAGGTTGTGCGTCACCAGCACCACCGTGCGCCGCCCGTCGCGCAGGCGCTCCAGCACGCCGCGCAGGGTGGCGGCGGCGTGGGGGTCGAGGCCCGTGTACGGCTCGTCCAGGAACACCACTTCCGGGTCGTGCAGGAGGGTGCGCGCCAGTGCCACCCGCTGCTGCATCCCCCGGCTGAAGGTGCGCACGCGGTCGTCGCGCCGCTCCCAGAGCCCTACCGACGCCAGCGCGTCGCCGACGGCGGCAGCGCGGCCGGGGAGGGTGTAGAGGCGCGCGTAGAAGTCCAGGTTCTCCGCCGCCGTGAGCCCCGGATACAGGAAGGTCTGGTGCGAGAGGAGGCCGATCTTCCGCCTCCACTCCCCTTCCCCGCCCCGCGTCTCCTCGCCGGCGATCCGCACGGAGCCGCGCGTGGGGGCGACGGCGCCACAGAGGAGGCGGAGGAGCGTCGTCTTCCCCGCCCCGTTGGGCCCGAACACGGTGAGGAACTCGCCGCGCCCCAGCGTGAAGGAGATCCCCCGCACCGCCGGGAGGGGGCCGTACCACTTCTCCAGCGCGACCGCTTCGACGGCGGCCTCGCTCACCGCAGCCGCTTCCCGCAGCCGGCGCAGAAGCGGCTCCCCGCGGGGTTGGCGAAGCCGCAGCCGTGCGGCGCCTCGGTGGACGCCACGCGCCCCCCGGCCACTGCGCGCTCCGCGTTCTCGGCGCCGCGGATGGCCTCCAGCGCCTCGTACGACATGCGGTCGCGCTGGGCGCGGTAGTCCGCCTCGTCCAGCTTCCCGCCCAGGTAGTCGTACTCCAGCTCGCGCAGCGAGGCCAGCGTGGCGCGGCGGCGCGCGTCCGCGTCCAGCAGCTCCCCCGGCGCGGCATCCACCAGCACCGCCGTGCGCCGCCCCGCGATGGGCCGGATCACCCACAGCGCCGCCCCCAGGGCCAGCAGCAGGCCGAAGAACAGGACGGTCATGCGGCACCTCGGCGGTTTGAGCCCCGGCAGTCCCGGGGACCACACGTTCCGCGCGACCGTACAATGGGGCGCGCCCGTTGCGGGCGAGTGAACTCGCTGCAACGACTGCACGAAGTCCCCCTGCGGGGACTGTACGGTTCCGGCTGATCTTTCAGCACCAGTCCGCGAAGGCGGACTCTGTGCGGTTGTTGCCGCGAGTTTACTCGCCCGGCTACGGTGGCTGCCATCATACCCCCGCCTCCCCGCGCTCGTAGGCGCGCAGCGCGGCGTCGAGGCGCGCGCGGTCCTCGTCGCTCATGGCGGCGGCGGGGACGGGGGTGGCGGCGCGGCCGCGCAGGCGGCGCATGGCCAGGATCACGGCGCCTGCGCCCAGGAGGAGCACCAGCGGCGGGGCGATCCAGGCCCACATCCCGAAGTCGTCGCGGCGCGGGACGGTGCGGAGGCGCTCGCCGTAACGGGCGACGACGCCCTCCACGATCCGGTCGCTGGTCTGGCCCTGCAGCGCGGCCATGCGCACCGTGTCGCGCAGGGCGATGGCGGCGTCGGCCGGGCACATGTCCAGCGTGTGCGAGGGAGTGACGGGCGAGCGCAGCTCCGTCATGGCGCGGTGCGCCACCGCCTCGGTCTCGGGCGGAAGGCGGCGCTCCACCTGCGCGGCGGCCGGTGCGGCGAGGGCGGCCAGGAGCAGCGCCGCGAACGCGATCCTCATCACGCCTCCACCAGCTCGCGCTCCGGCACGCGCGCGGCGCGCACGCGGGGGACGGGGCGCGTGGACTCGGCGGAGGGCCACATCGCCACCAGGGTGCCGATGGCCATGATGAGGCCGCCCAGCCAGATCCAGGGCACCAGCGGGTTCACCAGCACGCGCAGGGTGACCACGGGGCGCGGGTTCGTCCCCCGCGCCACGCCCTCCATGTCGTCGATCCCCGCCAGGATCAGGTACAGGTCCTCGTTCCAGGCGCGCTTGATCCCCACCTCGCTCACCACCTCTTCGCGGCGCGAGTAGGCGCGCTTCTCGGCGGTCAGCATCCCGGCGAACTCGCCGTTGCGCGCGACCTCCACCGAGGCGACCAGCTTGCTCATGTTCTGCGCGGGGTACGACGACATCGCCTGGTAGGTGAGCGCGTACTCGTGCCCGAAGGGCGAGCGGATCTTCACCGTCTCGCCCGGCGAGAGGGCGGCCTGCTCCTCCACGTTGAAGGCGGCGCCCGCGAAGCCCGCGAACATCACCACCAGCCCCGCATGCACGACGTAGCCGCCGTAGCGCCGCCGGTTGCGCGCCACCAGGTGCACCATGGCCGGGAAGTACCGCTCGCGCTCGATGTGGGCGCGCGCGCGGGTGCCCTTGTGGAACTCCACCGCGATGGTGGCCATGGTGAAGGCGCCCAGCGCAAAGGTGAGCAGCGCGTATGTGTGGCGCACGCCGACCATCCACAGCACCGCCGCCGTGGCCAGCGCCACGCCGCCGGGCACGGCGAAGTTGCGGCGCAGGTTGCGCGGCGACGCCTTGCGCCACGCGATCACGGGGCCGATCCCCAGCAGCGCCAGCAGCATCAGCCCGATGGGGATGTTGACGCGGTTGAACCACACGGGCCCCACCGTGATCTTGCGCCCCGCGAAGCCCTCGGAGATCAGGGGGAACATCGTCCCCCACAGCACCGCGAACATCGCCGTCACGAAAAGGAGGTTGTTCCCCAGAAACGCCGCCTCGCGCGACAGGAACGACTCCATGCGGTGGTCCGGCTCGAAGCGGTCGCGCCGCCACCACACCAGCCCCGCCGTCACCAGGATCAGCGCGCTCAGGAAGCCCAAAAAGATCCAGGCGATGGTGAGGTTCTCGGCGAACGAGTGCACCGACTCGATCAGCCCCGAGCGCGTGAGGAAGGTGGCGAAGATGCTGAGCAGGAAGGTGCCCATCACCAGGAGCACGTTCCACATCTTGAGCATCCCCCGCTTCTCCTGGATCATCACGGAGTGCAGGTACGCCGTCCCCGTGAGCCAGGGGAGGAGCGACGCGTTCTCCACCGGGTCCCAGAACCAGTACCCGCCCCACCCCAGCTCCTCGTACGCCCACATCATCCCGAAGATGATGCCGATGGTCAAAAAGAACCACGCGAGCAGCGTCCACCGGCGGGTGGTGGCGATCCAGCGCGTGTCCAGCCGGCCCGAGAGGAGCGCGGCGACGCAGAAGGCGAAGGGGATGGTGAAGCAGGTGAAGCCCAGGTACAGCGTGGGCGGGTGGATGGTCATCCAGTAGTTCTGGAGCTGCGGATTGAGCCCGCGGCCGTCCAGCGGGGTGAAGTCCAGCAGCTCGAACGGGTTGGACGCGAAGAGGATGACCACCAGGAAAAACGCCAGCACCGCCAGGTTCGTCCCCGTGACGTAGGGCATGAACTCGCGGTTGCGCCGCCGGTTCTGCGCGACGACGATGGCCGAGAAGAGGGCGAGCAGGGTGGCCCAGAAGACGAGCGACCCCGTCTGCCCCGCCCACAGCCCCGTGATCTTGTAGAAGAGGGAGAGCTCGCGGTTGGAGTACCCCGCGACGTAGTTGTAGACGTACTCGTTGCGCAGGAAGGCCGCGATGATCGCTCCGCACGCCACCACCAGCAGCCCGAACACCGCGTACACGGCGCGCTCGGCGCTGAGCACCAGGTCTCCGCGCCCGGCGCGCCCGCCCACGAAGCCGAGCGTGGCGCCCCACCCGGCCAGGAGGAGCGCCACCCAGAGGGCTACTTCGCCGATCGAAGTGATCACGACGCCTTCAGTTCCGCTTCGACGGCCTCGTAGCGCGAGCCGCACTTGGTGAGCACGGTCGACGCCTCGAAGGTGCCGGCCCGCGTGAACTTGCCTTCCACCACCACGTCGCGCCCCTCCTTGAAGGTGTCGGGGAGCGGCCCGTTGTACTTCACGGGGAACTTGGTCTGCCCGGTGGCGATGTCCACCACGGTGAAGGAAAGGTCCAGCGTGCGCTGGTCGTAGTGCACGGTGCCCGGCACCACGCGCCCGCCCACCTTGTACCCCAGCTCGTGCAGCGACGCGTCTTTGCGCACCGCCGCCACCAGCTCGGTGGGGGTGTAGTAGTACATCGCGGAGTCCTTCATCCCCGTCACCATCAGGTACCCCACGACGCCCACCAGCCCTACGGCCGCCGCTGCGAACTTGCGCTGCTTCTTCACCGGGAAAGCCCTCCGCGGAAGGATGCGAATCAACGCGCCGAATATAGCGCGCAATCGCCAGCGGTGAAAGGCATTTGCGGTAACACGGGTTGTCGGGGAAAGCCCTACAGAAGGCTCACACAGAGACCCAGAGGCACAGAGACGAAGTTCATCTCTGTGCCTCTGGGTCTCTGTGTGAGTCATTTCAAACCCCTACGCCACGCTCCAGCAGCTCGCGCGCATGCTCCAGCGACACCGCGCTCTCCGGATCGCCGCCGAGCATGCGGGCGATCTCGTGCACGCGGCCGGCGGATTCCAGGGCGGTGATCTCGGTGGTGGTCTTGCCGCCGCGCTCGCGTTTGGCCACCAGCAGGTGCAGGTGCGCGCGGGAGGCGATTTGCGGGAGGTGGGTGATGGCGAACACCTGATGGCTCGCCGCCACTTCGCGCATCTTGTCGCCCACCTGCAGCCCCACGCGCCCGCCGATCCCCGCGTCCACCTCGTCGAAGATCAGGGTGGGGACGGAGTCCAGCCGGGCCAGGATGGTCTTGAGGGCGAGCATGATGCGCGACATCTCGCCGCCGGAGGCCACATAGGAGAGCGGCTTGGGCTCGAACCCCTTGTTGAGGGCCACGCGGAACTCCACGTCCTCCGCCCCGTGCGCGGTGGGCGCGGGCAGCGGCACGGTGACCGCCGCGAAGACGCCGCCCGCCATCCCCAGCTCGGGGAGGACGCCGGTGACTTCGCGCGAAAGCTTCTTGACCGCCTTTTCACGTCGCGCGCCCAGTTCGGCGGCGGCGGCGGCGCGGGCTTCGCGGGCGGCGTCCAGGCGCTTCTGCAGGGCGGCGGCCTCGAAGCCGGCGCCGTCCACCAGATCCAGCTCGGCGCGCGCCCGGCGGCCGATCTCCACGATCTCCTCCAGCGTGCCGCCGTACTTGGAGCGCAGGCGGAAGAGCAGGTCCTGCCGGCGGCGGATCTCGTCCAGCCGCGCCGGATCGTGCTCGATGCCGGCGCCGTAGCGCTCCATGCGGTCGCCCAGCTCCTGCAGGGCATAATAAGCGTTGTCGTACAGCTCCTGCAGCTCCCCCTGCGACGGGTCGATGCGGACGAGCGAGTCCAGCGCGCGGCGGATCCCACCCAGCTCGCCTACCAGCGCCTGGTCCGCGCCGATCAGCGCTTCGTACAGGCCGCCGGAAAGGGAGGTGAGCTCCTCGGAGTGGGTGAGGCGGCGCGCCTCGTCCTCCAGCTCGTCTTCCTCGCCGGGGCGCAGATTGGCCTTTTCGATCTCCTCCGCCTGGAAGCGCAGGTAGTCGGCGCGCTGCATGGCCTCGCGGCGGCGCGTCTCCAGCGACTCCAGCTCCCGCTCCAGGCCCCCGACGGCGGCGTGGGCGGCGCGCATCCGCTCGGCCGCGTCGCCGTTGGCGGCGTACGCGTCGAGGATGGCGCGCTGCTCGTCGCGGCGCAGCAGCGTCTGGTGCTCGTGCTGGCCGTGCAGGTCCACCAGCAGGCGCCCCAGTTCGCCCAGCACGGAGACGGTGGTGGGCGAGCCGTTCACCCAAGCGCGGCTGCGCCCCTCCGCCACCACCTCGCGCTTGAGGACGAGGGTCCCCTCCTCCGCCTCGAAGCCGCGCTCGTCCAGCATGCGCGCGATGTCGTCGCGCCCCGCCACGTCGAACACGCCCTCCACGGAGGCGCGGTCTTCGCCGTGGCGCACCACGTCCGCCGAGGCGCGCTCGCCCAGGAGCAGGCCCAGCGCGCCCACGATGATCGACTTGCCCGCCCCCGTTTCGCCGGTGAGCACGTTGAGGCCCGGCCCCAGCCGTACGCTGAGCCGGTCGATCAGGGCGAAGTTGCGGATCCGCAGCTCGGAAAGCATGCGCGAAGATACACCGAAAGGGGGGCGGAGTTCAAGGGAAGTGAACAGCGAGCGTGGGTGCGCGGGGCCCTCTCCCCCCCGACCCCCCTCCCCCAAACCGCTGGGGGAGGGGGGCGCATCTTCGGTATCACGCGCCGCCCACCGATTGCATACGCCGCGGCGTCTGCAAACCCCGGGCGCGGCTGGATGGGTGGAATGCGCCCCCCTCTCCCGTTATCGGGAGAGGGGGGTCGGGGGGGTGAGGGCCTCCGCGGACGCCAGCGACATCCCCGCACTCACGCACCAAAGCACTCACGCGTTTCTTCTACAACAGCATCTGCGACGCCAGGCCGAGGAGCAGGAAGAAGCCGAACATGTCGGTGAAGGCCGTGACGAAGATGGAGGAGGCGATGGCGGGGTCGATGCCCACGCGCTCCAGCATGGTGGGGACGAAGGCGCCGGCGAAGCTCCCCACGGCCAGGTTGCCCCACATGGACATCAGGACCACGGCGGCCAGGCGCGTGTCGACCCCCTCGTAGCTGGCGAGGAGGTAGGTGGCGGTGGCGAGGACCAGCCCCGTCACCAGGCCGTTCGTGGCGCCCACCAGCAGCTCCTTGAAGAGCACGCTCCACGGGCGGCGCGAGCCCTGGGTGAGGGCCAGGCGGCGCACCGTCACGGCCAGGGCCTGCGTGCCGCTGTTGCCGCCCATCCCGGCGATCACGGGCATGCACACGGCCAGCAGGGCCACCTTGGCGACCACGTCCTCGAACGCGTAGATGATGGCCGCGGCCGAGGACGCGGTGAGGAGGTTGACGCAGAGCCAGGGGAGGCGCGACTTGACCGCGTCGCGCCAGCCGCCGCGCAGCTCCTCGCCCTGGGAGGTGCCGCCCAGGCCGAGGATGTCGCGCGTGTTCTCCTCCTCCATCACGTCCAGCACGTCGTCGAAGGTCACGCCGCCCAGCAGGCGCCCCGCCCCATCCACCACCGCCACCACCGTGAGGTTGTAGCGCGACACGGCGCGCGCCACCTCCTCGCGGTCCGTCTCGGGGAGCACGACAGCGGGGACCTCCTCCACCAGGTCGGCCACCTGGGCGGCGGGGGAGGCGCTCACCAGCCGAGCCAGTGGGAGGAAGCCCCGCAGCACGCGGCGCCGGTCGATCACGAAGACGACGTACAGCTCCTCCAGCTCCATCTCCTGCGCCTGCCTGCGCACCTCCTCGGTGGCCTCGGCGGCGGTGAGGCCCACGGGGATCGCCACCAGCTCCGTGGTCATGATGCCGCCCGCGGAGTCCTCCGGGTAACGCATCAGGTCGCGGATCTCGCCGGCGTCCTCCACCGGGAGCGCCGCGAGCACGCGGGCCTGGTCCTCCGGGTCCATCTCGCCGATCAGGTCCGCCGCGTCGTCGTCGGACATCTCGGCCACGACGGCGGCGATCTGATCGTTCTCCAGCCCCGCGAGCGAGTCTTCCGGGTGCTCGTCGGGGTCCATCTCCGCCAGCGCCTCGGCGGCCATGGCGGGGTCGTCGGCCAGCACCCCCACCACGTGGGCGCGGTCTTCCTCGTCCAGCTCCTCCAGCAGGTCGGCCACGTCGCTGGCGTGCGGGATCGCCTCCAGGAAGGCGCGCAGCCCCGCGTCGTCCTCTGCTTCCAGGAGCTCGCGGAGCCGCTCGACGGAGTGTTCTTCGGAGGGTGGCGTCACGTGCGTGGCGTGTGAGCGGTCATGCGCCGCCGCTGGAAAGAAAGGAGCGCAGGAGCTCTTCCTGGCGGATGAACATCTCGGACTCCACCCGCTCGGGCCCGTCGGGGTGCTCGTAGCCCAGGACGTGGAGGGCGCCGTGCACCGCCAGCCGCAGCACCTCCTCCGCCGGCGTGGCCCCGAACTCGGCCGCCTGGCGGACGGCCTGCTCCACGCCCACGTAGATGTCGCCCAGCGGCGGCTCGTCGCCCTCGTGCATGGCGAAGGTGATGACGTCGGTGGGCCCCTCGTGCTCCAGGTACTCCTGGTTCATGGCGGCGATGGCCCCGTCGTCCAGCAGCGCCAGGGAGATCTCGGCCTCCTCGATCCCCTCGGCGCTGAGGACGTGGCGCACGGCGGCCTCCACCCGCTCCGCCTCCACGGGCGGGTGCACGCCGGGCCCCACGCTCACCTCCACGATCAGGTCGTCCACGCTCACCCCGCGGCCCGGGTAGGCTCCGGCTGCTCCACGGCGTCGCGGGGGACCTCGACGGCGGGGGCCGGATAGTCGATGCGCTGGTGGTACATCCCGGAGAGCACGCGGGCGAGCACCTCGCGCGCCGTGTGGATCTCGCGCAGGGTGAGGGGCGACTCGTCCAGCTGGCCCGCGGCGATCTTGGCGGCCACGATGCGGTCCACCAGCTCGCGGATGCGCTCCGGCGTGGGGTCCTGAAGCACCCGCGCGGCGGACTCCACGGAGTCGGCCATCATCACCACCGCCGTCTCGCGCGACTGCGGCTTGGGGCCGAGGTACTGGAAGTCCGCGGCGTTCACGCGGCCGTCCGGGTCGCAGGCGCGGGCCTGGTCCAGGAAGAAGGAGATGGACTGCGTGCCGTGGTGCTGCGTGATGAAGTCGCGCACCGTGGCGGGGACGCGGTACTCCTCGGCCAGGCGCTGCCCCTCGATGACGTGGCTGCGCACGATGGCGGCGCTCATGGCCGGCTTCAGCTTGTCGTGCGGATTGCGGCCGCGCGGCTGGTTTTCGATGAAGTAGTGCGGCTTGCTGATCTTGCCGATGTCGTGGTAGTACACCCCCACGCGCGCCAGCAGGGCGTTGGCGCCGATGGCGTTGCACACCGCCTCGGCCAGGTTGGCCACGCTGATGGTGTGCGCGTACGTCCCCGGCGCCTCCATGGAGAGGCGGCGCAGCAGCGGGTGCTTGGGATCGGCCAGCTCCAGCAGCGTCTGCGCCGTGGTCACGCGGGTGAACCACTCCGCCACGGGGAGGAAGCCGACGGCCAGCAGGGTGCACCCCGTGGCGTTGATCACCCCGTACAGCGCGGACCATCCCACCACCTCCCACGGCTCCGCGCGCAGCAGCCCGATGGCCAGCGCGCACGCCGCGTACGCCGTGCCGATGACCCCCGCCACGGCCCACGTCTGCAGCCGGCGGTGCGCCAGCCGCACCCCGAACGACGCCGCCGCCCCGCCCACCGCCGCCGAGAACGCCACGGCCGCGCCCAGGAACGGCGTCTGCCCGCCCAGGAGGAGGGCGAGCACCAGCGCCAGCACCAGCGCCAGCCGGCCGCCCCACAGCACCGCCACCACCAGCGTGGCAAAGGGCACGGGGATCAGCTCCGGCGGCAGGTGGGCGTGCGCCACCAGCGAGGCCAGCCCCGCCACCGCCAGCACCAGCACGGCCACGAAGACCACCGAGCGGGCGTCGTCGTACAGCTGCAGCCGCGACAGGCGCAGCAGGAAGCCGACGATCCCCAGCAGCAGGACGTTGTAGAGGATGGAGCCCAGCCAGCGCCCGGCCGTCCCGCCGCCGCCACGCTCGTCGCGCTGCTGGTCGAGCGCGGCCTGGTAGGCGCGCAGCCGCTCCTCCTCGCGCTCGCCCACCTGCTCGCGGGCCCCCACGATCTTCTCGCCGGCCAGCACGCGGGCCTTCACGGGGTCCACGGCGGCGCGGGCACGGGCCCGCGCGGCCTGCGTTTCCGAGTCGTTGCGGGTCAGCGAGGGGCGGAAGTACCTCACCAGCAGGAGGCGCTGCAGCTCCCCCGCGTCCGCCCCCAGCTCGGGGGGGAGCGAGGCCGCGGCGCCGCCGTACAGCTCTTCCGCCGTGCGCAGCGAATCGGAGGGCACCAGCCGCTCGCCGCCGGGGAGCCCGCGCACGCGCACGGCGGGGAGGCGGACGCGGTAGAGGGCCCCGCGCGCCACGCCCTCGGCCATGCGGGCGCGGACCACCGCTTCCGTGGCCGTCTGCAGCGTGGCGCGGCGGACGGAGTCGCGCAGCACCTCCACGGCCCCCAGCGTGGTGGGGACGCGGGCGGCGGCCAGCGCGCGGCGCACCCCCTGCTCCCCGTTGTCCCCGGCGGCGCGGGTCTCGGCGTCCACGGACGCGAAGAAGGCCCGGAGGCCGGCCAACACGCTGTCGGCGGCCGCCGGGTCGAAGTCGTACACCGGGGGGACGCCGCTGGCGGCCTCGTCCTGGTCGTGGCGCAGCTCCTCCCCCGTCTTGGGGATCTGGAAGGGGATCTCCGCCACCACGTCCTCGCGCGCCACCACGCCGCGCTCCAGCACCGGCGTGTCCGCGCCGCGGGCCGCCGGGAAGAGCGCGGAAAGCGTCCCCGCCGTGCCCAGCAGCAGGGCGAAGCGCAGCCCGTGGTGGCGCAGGCGGCGCACCCGGCTCCACGGCGCGTCGCCCCCCGCCGCGCGAACGGCTGCGCGCCGGTCGGGCCGGGGGAGGTCCGCGTCCGGCTTCATCAGGAAGCCCCGGGCTCCTGGCTGCCGTCCGGCACGGTCTCGCCGCTGGCGGCGGCGTAGGCCTCGATGATCTCCTTCACCAGGCGGTGGCGGATGACGTCGCGCCCGCTGAGGTACGAGAAGGCGATCCCCTCGATCCCCTTGAGCACCTGCTCCACCTCGATCAGCCCCGAGTCGCCCTTGTTGGGGAGGTCGATCTGCGTCTTGTCGCCCGTGATCACCGCCTTGGAGTTGAGCCCCAGGCGGGTGAGGAACATCTTCATCTGCGCGCGCGTGGCGTTCTGCGCCTCGTCCAGGATCACGAAGGCGTCCTGCAGCGTGCGCCCGCGCATGTACGCCAGCGGCGCGATCTCGATGGAGCGGCTCTCCATGGCGCGGCGCAGCCGGTCGGGCGGGATCATGTCTTCCAGCGCGTCGTACAGCGGGCGCAGGTACGGATCGATCTTCTCCTGCAGGTCGCCCGGCAGGAAGCCCAGGTTCTCGCCGGCCTCCACGGCGGGGCGCGCCAGGATGATGCGCTTCACCCGCTTCTTCATGAGCGCGTCCACCGCCATCGCCACCGCCAGGTAGGTCTTGCCCGTACCCGCCGGGCCGATTCCCACTGTGATGTCGTTCTCGTCGATGTTCTGCAGGTACGCCGCCTGCCCCTCGGACTTGGGGGTGATGGCGCGCCGCACGCCCGGCACCACCACGCGTCCCGGATCGGCCAGCTTGCCGACACCGTTCCCCGAGCGGGTGGCGTCGAAGAAGCGCGCCACGTCGTCCGTACCGAACGGCACGCCGGTGCGCGCCATCTGGATCATGTGCTGCGCCACGGGCGCAGTGCGCTCCACGTCTTCCAGCTTGCCGGAAAGGAGGATGTGGTCGTCGCGCAGCACCACCCGCACCCCGGACACGCGCCCGAGCTCGGTGAGGTGTGCGTCGTGGACTCCGCTCAGCGCGAGCGGGTCCGCCCCTTCGGCGGGAAGCCGGTGCTGGACCGGCGATGTTGTCTCAGGCATGGACCTTTAATCTCACACAGAGGCACAGAGACACAGAGAAACCGAGAAAAGAGAGAATAGCACTTCTTATACGATCAACGCACGCGGATGTTCGCTTCTCTTAACTGATCTTCTCCCAGCTTGACCGGGGCGCCCTCGAAAAGGGCGCGGGCGCTGGTGGTCTTGGGGAAGGCGACGACGTCGCGGATGGAGGTGACGCCGGCCAGGAGCATCACCAGGCGGTCGAAGCCGAAGGCGAAGCCGGCGTGCGGCGGGGCGCCGAAGCGGTAGGCTTCCAGCAGGAAGCCGAACTTGGCCTCCGCTTCCTCGTCGCCGATCCCCATGGCCGCGAACACCGAGCGCTGCAGCTCGGGGATGTGGATGCGGACGGAGCCGCTCGCCATCTCCGCGCCGTTGCACACCGCGTCGTACGCGCGCGAGCGCAGGCCGCGGGCGTACAGGGCGCGCGCCTCCGCGCCGGTGGGAGCGCCGTCCTTTGCCGCCTCCAGGAAGACCGGGAGGTCGTCGGGGTGCGGCATGCTGAACGGGTTGTGCGCGTACACCAGCCGGCCGTGGTCCGCGTCCCAGTCGAAGAGCGGGAACTCCGTCACCCAGAGCCAGGCGTATTTCGACTCGTCCACCAGCTCCATCTTGCGGGCCAGGTGGCGGCGCAACTCGTCCACCGCCCCCTCCAGCGGCGCGGCGATGGCCTCGTCGCTCGCGGAGGCGAAGTCCGGGGCGGAGCGGAAGTGGCCCACCACGGCCACGAACAGGTCGCCCGCCTCCATCCCGCTGGCGCCCAGGAACGACTCCAGCACGGCACCCGCCAGCGCCTTGGCGAACTGGCCGGACATCCCCTCGTCCCCGCGCTTCACCCAGAGCGCGCCGGCCGCGCCGCCGCGCTTGGCCACTTCCTGCAGCTCGTCCAGCTCCTTGCGCGACAGGCGGGCGCCGCCGGGCACGCGGATGCCGCGGATGCGCTGCGGCCCTCCCCCGATCGCCTGGAAGAGGCGGAAGTCGGCGCCGGCCAGCGCCTCCGTCACGTCCAGCACCGGCAGGTCGAAGCGCAGGTCGGGCTTGTCGGTGCCGTAGCGGGCCAGCGCCTCCATGAAGGTCATGCGCGGGAAGGGGACGGCGAGATCCACCCCCAGCACGTCGCGGAAGACGGCGGCCATCAGCCCCTCGCCCGTCCGGAAGACGTCCTCCTCGTCCACGAACGCCATCTCGGCGTCGATCTGCGTGAACTCGAGCTGGCGGTCGGCGCGCAGGTCCTCGTCGCGCAGGCAGCGGGCGATCTGGAAGTAGCGGTCGTAGCCGCTCACCATCAGCAGCTGCTTGTAGATCTGAGGCGACTGCGGCAGCGCGTAGAACTCGCCCGGGTGCATGCGGCTGGGCACCACGAAGTCGCGCGCTCCCTCCGGCGTGGGCTTGGTGAGCATGGGCGTCTCGATCTCCAGGAAGCCCTGCCCGCCCAGGTACGTGCGCGTGGCGTGCGCCGCGCGGTGCCGCACGGCGAAGTTGTCCTGCAGCTCCGGCCGGCGCAGATCCAGGTAGCGGTAGCGCAGGCGCAGGTCCTCCGCCGCCAGCTCGTCCGAGGGCGCGCGGTACACCTGGATGGGGAGGGGCTCCGCGCGGGTGATGATGCGCAGCGCCGTGCCGCGCAGCTCCACCTCGCCCGTGGCCATGTCCGCGTTGGCCTGCCCCTCGATGCGGGGGTGGATCGTCCCCTCCACCTGCACCACGTCCTCCGGGCCCAGGCGGCGCGCCTCGGCCAGGACCTCCTCCGGCGTCCACGACGGGTCGAAGGAGACCTGCACGATCCCCTCGCGGTCGCGCAGGTCCAGGAAGACGAGGCCGCCCAGGTCGCGGCGGCGGTGGACCCAGCCGGCCAGCGTGGCGGCGCCGCCGATGTGGGCGGCGCGGAGCGAGCCCGCGGCGGAGGTGCGGAAAGCGGTGGCGAAGTGGTCCGTCATCGGCGCAAAGGATCGGCGCCCGGCGGTGCGTAAGCCCGGGCGCGTCGTGAGAGAAATCGGTGGAGGGCGAGCACGCCCAGGATCACCCCCGCCGTGTCCGCCAGCCAGTCCCGCACGTCCGGCCCGCGGCCGGGGACGAACGACTGGTGGAACTCGTCGGAGGCTCCGTACAGCGACCCGGCGACCATCAGCGGGAGGGGGCCGGTGCCCGTCTGCGCGCCGCCGTACGCCAGCAGCCCGCCCAGCACCGCGTACGCCGCCAGGTGCGACACCTTGTCCGATTCCCGGAAGTCCGGGAGGCGCACGGTGGGCTGGGCGGAGGCCACGAAGATCACGGCCATGTACAGCAGCGCCGGCACCCACGGGCGCAGCGCGCGGATCACGTGCTCTCGGCTTCGGCGAGCACGGCCATGAACTCGTCGGCGGACGACACGGCGGCCAGCCTCTCGCGCAGCGCGTCGCGGCGCACCAGGCGCGAGATGCGGGAGAGCGCCTTGACGTGCGCCCCCGCCGCCGACTCGGGCCCCACCAGCAGGAAGAGCAGGGTGACGGGGCGCCCGTCCAGCGAGTCGAAGTCCACCGGCTCGGGCGCGACGCCGGCGGCCATCACCAGCTCCGGCGCGGAGTTGGACTTGCCGTGCGGGATGGCCACGCCGCTCCCGATGCCCGTGCTCAGCACCTCTTCGCGCGCGCGCACGGCGCGCAGCACGTCGTCCGCGTCGGCCAGGGCGCCGCCACGGTGCAGCACGCCCACCAGCTCCTCCAGCAGCGCGTCTTTGGACGCGCCGCGCAGGGGCACCTGGATGCGTTCCGGGTTCAGCAGCTCGGTCAGCAGCACGCGCACCTCAGTGGGGTGGAAAACGCCGGCCACGCCGAATACGAGCGTGGCCGGAAGCCCGCAAGGTAACCTGCCCCCTCCGCGGCATCAAGCATGCGCCCGGGGAACACCGCGGCGGAACCGCAGTACCTAGTGCCTAGTGCCTAGTGCCTGGTAACTGCGATCCACTCCGCACTCGGCACTTGGCACACAGTCGAGATCCAAAGACTTCCGTTCATCGCGGCCCATGAAACCCGAAGCACCCCAGACGGACCTGATCGGACTGCTGCCCGAGGAGGCGGAAGCCGCGCTCCGCGCCCACTTCGGGCGCCGGGGGCAGCCCGCCTTCCGCGTGAAGCAGGTGCTGCGGTGGATCTACGAGCGCGAGGCGTTCGGCTTCCACGAGATGACGGACCTGCCGCTGGCCGAGCGCACGGCGCTGGACGAGGCGTTCGCCTTCACCGCGCCCGAGCCGTCCAAGATCTCGCGCTCGGTTGACGGCACCGCCAAGCACCTCTGGCGCCTCACGGACGGCGAGCTGATCGAGTCGGTGCTGATCCCCACCCAGACGCGCCTCACGCTGTGCATCTCGTCGCAGGCGGGGTGCGCGATGGCGTGCACCTTCTGCGCCACGGGGTGGGCAGGCTACCGGCGCCAGCTCACCGCGGGGGAGATCGTGTCGCAGTTCCGCGGCGCGCGGCGCTGGGCGCGGGAGAACGGGTACGAAGACATCACCAACATCGTGTTCATGGGGATGGGCGAGCCGCTGATGAACCCCAAGGCCGTCTTCCCAACCCTGCGCATCCTGAACCAGGGATACGGGATGGGCGCGCGGCGCATCACCGTGTCCACGGTGGGGGTGGTCCCCGGCATCCAGCGCATGGCCGAGATGCCGGAGCAGTTCCGCCTGGCGGTGTCGCTGCACGCGCCCAATCACGAGCTGCGCCAGAAGCTGATCCCGCTGGAGAAGAAGTACGACCTGGACGAGCTGCTGGACGCGCTGCGCCGGTTCGACGCGGCGGGGGGCAAGCGGATCACCTTCGAGTACGTGATGATCGACGGCGTCACCGACCTCCCCGAGCTCGCCGACGAGCTTGCGGAGGTGATCCGCGAGTTCAACGCGTTCGTGAACCTGATCCCCTTCAACCCCATCCCCGGCACCGAGTGGCGCCCCTCCAAGCGCCAGCGCCTCAACTACTTCGTGGAGCGCCTGGAGTCGCGCGGCATCTCCGCCTTCGTGCGCGAGAGCCGCGGCAGCGACATCGCCGCCGCCTGCGGCCAGCTCCGGGCTGAGGTCACCCAGGGGCGCAAGCCGGTGCAGATGGGCTCCATTTAGTTCTCACACAGAGACACAGAGGCACAGAGAAAGATGCTTTTCTCTGTGCCTCTGTGTCTCTGTGTGAGATGCGGTTAACGGCGGACGGCGGTGATCTCCCGGATGCGGCGGCGGACGGCGTCGGCCTTGCCGGTGCGCTCCAGGGCGGCCCACAGGCGCTGGATGGTTTCGGCGTCCACCAGGCCCGGCGGGGAGCCCTGGGCGGGGCCGGTGAGGCCCTCGGCGCGGCGGAAGGCGTCCACGGCGGCGACGGCTTCGGGGGTGTAGACGTTGGCCAGGCTGTCGCGGGCCAGCTCGGGCTGGGCGGCGCGGTAGTGGCCCAGGGCGTGGAGGATCATCTTGAGCTGCCACACGTCCGAGCCCGCGAACTGCTGCAGGGTGCGGAAGCCCAGCGTCTCGGAGATGGTGTTGTAGATGCGGCGCAGCTCGGCGACGGGCTCGGTGTGCTCGCACACGTTGATGTCCGCCGTCACCCCGTCCGGCCGGCGCGAGCGGCCGGGGCGCGGGTCGGCCACGATCACGGCGGCGGATTGTGCGCGCCCCTTCCGCGCGTCGCCGCCGGCGGCGTGCCCCGCGGCGAGCGCGTCGATCAGGCGGTCGGCGAGGTGGCGGCCGCTCGGCTCCGTCGCCTCGAAGCTGCGCGCGACGGCCGCCAGCCCCTCCGGGCCCACCAGCAGGTTCCCCTGCGTCACGTAATTGCGCCCCGCGCGGTGCCCGGCCCACGGGCTGTTTCCCGTACCGGTGTGCTGCGCGGACGCGCCGTCCCGCCCGATCACCCCCACCTGCCGCTGGGCCGCCAGCGTGTCCCCCGCCATGGCCTGCCGGAGCGCCTCCGCCGGGGCCACGCCGCGCGCCAGCAGGCCCAGCAGCTCGGGCCCGTACTCCACGCGCGTGAAGGCCTGCGTGGCGACGGCGCCCGTCCCCGCGCGCACGTGCGGCACCGCGTTCCCCACGCACGCCACCCGCGTGGTCACCGCGGCCCCGGTCTCCCCCGTCGCCGGGTCCACCGCCGCGATGGAAAAGGTGCTGAACCGGAGGGGCTCACCCCACCCGGCCGGCTCCTGCGCCGCGAGCGGAGCCGCGGCCAGGACGAAGGGAATGCACAGGCGGATCGGGCGCATCGGTTTCTCTTTGCCTCGGTGTCTTGTCGCTGCAGCCCCGCCCGGGCGCCTCAACGCCCGGCGATCTTCGGCACGGCGTAGCGCAGGGGGATGTTCCGGCTGACGAGGAGGTGCTGGAAGCGAACGACGTCCTGCCCCGCGAGGCGCGCGGCCTGGGCCAGCGTCAAGCGCTCCCGCGCGAACAGCATCACCGCCACTTCCTCCCGCAGCTCCTCCTCGGACATCTGGGCCGCGAGGAGAACCTCGTCCGCGACGATGAAACTCATCTCCGTGCCTCTGTGTGAGATCAGGGTTTCCAATCGCGCCCCAGCACCACCGTCACGTCCAGGTACAGATTCGAGTCCGGGCGCGCGGCGATGCGGCGGATGTGGACGGCGTCGGCGACCTGGCGGGCCATTTCGGCGCGCCCGGCGCGGTCCAGCACGATGGAGGTGTCCGGGGGGAAGCCCTTGCCGTTGCCGAACTCCACCACGTCGAAGCCCCGGTCGCGCAGCAGGCCCGTGGCCTCGCGCGCCAGGCCCGGACGGCCGGAGGCGTTCAGCACCTGCACGCGCACCCGTCCCACGGGCGCCTGCGCGGCGGGCGGCGGCGGCGCGGGGGCGGCGGGGGCGGAGCCGCGGCCCACCATGCCGGCCACCAGCGAGCCGACCAGCACCGCGACCGCGAGCAGGGTGGCGAAGATGCCGATGGTCTGGAGCCGGCCGCCCCCCGGCTTAGCTTTCTTCGCTTTCGACCTGCTCATACAGGGCCTGCGTTTCCGGGTGGGCGGTGCCGCCTTTTCCCGTGATGTGCGTCCAGCGGAGGCGGACCACCTCGCGGAAGATGGCGTCCAGATCGCCGGGCATCCGCGCGCGCAGCGACTCCGTGTACTCGGGGTCGAAGGTGCGGCCCGGCTCCAGGAAGTCCGCCAGGTACAGCGCCCGCCCCAGCCTGCCGAAGCGCGGCGACCCCAGCGTGTGGTACTGGATCGCCTCGCACATCTCCCCGTCCATCTCGTCTTTGAGGCGCACCGCGGCGGCCGGGCCGTGCAGCAGCTTGCCCGGCAGCGGGCGGAAGAGGAGCGGCACGTGGGGCCGCAGCTCGTCCGGATCGGCCTCGCGCAGCACGTCGTGCAGCCACCCCGTGGCCGTCCAGCGCGTCACGTCGCGCGGGGGAAGCCCCAGCGCCTGGGCCCATTCGCGCATGAGGGCGGCCACGCGGCCCATGTGGGCGCGGCGCTTGTTCCCCGCGGCTGCCCACGACGGGAGCTCGCCGCGGGCTGCGGCCTCCACCAGCGGCGACAGGGGTGCGTCAGTCGAACCCGCGGCGGACATGCGGCTCCAGGATGGCTCGGTTGCGTATGGAGGTGTGCGACACGTAGTTGAAGCCCTTCATTTCGACCCCGCTCCCGATCCAGCTGCTGATGACGCGGCAGTACGGGCCGATCACCGTTTCGGCGCCCACCGTGGTCTGCCCCTCCAGCACCACGCCGGGGTACACGATGGTGTCGCGGCCGATGCTCACGTCCACGTCCACCAGCACCGTGTTCGGCATCAGGAAGGTGACGCCGGCCTCCATCAGCCGCAGCACCAGGCGGTCGCGGATGGCGGCGGTGGCGCGCGCCAGCTCGGCCCGGCTGGTCACGAACGACGCGTCGGGATCGCGGCGCGGCTCCGGGTCGCGGCCGGCGGTGCCGATCAGGCAGGCGACGGGGCGCCCCTGCCCGTCCACCAGGCGGGCGGGCTCGGCCGCGTCCAGCAGGCGCTGCAGGGCGGGCCCGGCGCACGGGGCGGCGGAGTGCACCTGCAGCATCCAGCCGTCCAGCGGCGGGGGCTCGTCCGGCGGGGTCACCTGCACGGGCACGGGGATGCCGGCGAACAGGTCCGCGGAGGTCTCGGCGGCCATCACCACCACGATGCGCGCGGGGGCGGGGGTGAGCGAGGCCAGCGCGTGGGCCGTGTGCCAAACGAGCGGCCTTCCCGCCACCGGGTGCAGGTGCGCGGGAAGGCTGGAGTTCAGCGCGTCGGACCCCGGCTCGGTCAACGGCAGTACGACACCGGTCCAGGGGCCCATGGCGGTCAGGACGGAACGGCCCGCAGCGCGTCGCGCGAGATGCGGTTCTGCTCGTCCACGAAGATGAACTGCGGGCGGTAGCGTTCCATCTCGGCCTCGTCGTACTGCGCGTAGGAGATCACGATCACCCTGTCGCCGGGGTGCACGAGGCGCGCGGCGGCGCCGTTCAGGCAGATCTCGCCCTTCCCCGGCACGCCGGGGATGACGTACGTCTCGAAGCGGGCGCCGTTGTTCACGTTCACCACCGAGACCTGCTCGTACTCCAGCAGGTCCGCGGCTTCCATCAGCACGGGGTCGATGGTGATGGACCCCACGTAGTTGAGATCCGCCCCGGTGACGGTAGCCCGGTGGATCTTGGACTTGCACATGGTGCGGAGCATCGGGAGATCCTTGGTCGTCGAGTGTCGCTCAGGGCAGGATCGCGTTGTCGATCAGCCGCGTCTTCCCCACCCGGGCCGCCACGGCCATCACCGCGCCGCCCGCGGCCCTCTCCACCGGCTCCAGCGTGCGCGCATCGACCACTTCCGCGTACTCGGGCTCCACCCCCGGCACCGCCATGGTGCTCCACAGCGCGGCCCTCAGCGCGGCCGCCTCCCCCTCGCCCGCCGCCCACAGCGCGCGGGCCCGCTCCAGCCCCCGCGAAAGCGACAGCGCCCTCTCCCGCTCGGACGCGGAAAGATAAACGTTCCGCGAGCTCATCGCCAAGCCGTCCGCCTCGCGCACGATGGGCGCGACCTCCACCCGCACGGGGATGTCCAGGTCGTCCACCATGCGGCGGATAAGGGTCGCCTGCTGCAGGTCCTTCTGCCCGAAGACGGCCACGTCCGGCTGGAAGATGCCGAACAGCTTGGCCACCACGGTGAGCACCCCCTGGAAGTGCCCCGCCCGCGACGCCCCGCACAGCCGCTCCGCCAGCGCCCCCGGCACCACCTGCACGCCCGGCGCGCCGTGCGGGTACATCTCCGCCGCGCCGGGCGCGAACACCAGATCCGTCCCCCGCGTGGCCGCCAGCTCCAGGTCCCGCTCCAGGTCGCGGGGGTACCGGTCCAGGTCTTCCGCGGGCCCAAACTGCAGCGGGTTCACGAAGATGGACATCATCACCACGTCCGCCCCCGCCCGCGCCTGGTCCAGCAGCGACAGGTGCCCCTCGTGCAGAAATCCCATCGTGGGCACCAGCGCCACCGTCCGCCCGGCACGTCTCGCTTCTCTCACGACTTCCCGCACCTCCGCCCGCGTCCGCACCACCGGCACCCGCGACAGAGCACCCCTCTGTGTCTCTGTGTCTCTGTGTGAGCCCATCATTCGAACGTGTGCTCCGCCGCGGGATACTCGCCCTGCTTCACCGCCTGCACGAACGCGCCGACCCCGGCCGCCGCGGCGTCGCCGATCTCGGCGAAGCGGCGGAGGAAACGGGGCCGGAACTCCGTGTTGATCCCCAGCATGTCGTGCAGCACCAGCACCTGACCGTCGCACCCCACCCCCGCGCCGATGCCGATGGTGGGGATGGAGAGCTCGGCGGTGACCGCCTCGGCCAGCGCGCGGGGCACCAGCTCCAGCACCACGGCGAAGGCGCCGGCCTCTTCCAGGCGCCGCGCCTCGGCCAGAATGCGCTCGCGCCCCCCGTCGCCCTTCCCCTGCACGCGCACCCCGGTGACGTTCACGGACTGGGGGGTGAAGCCCAGGTGCCCCATCACGGGGATCCCCGCGCCCACCAGCGCGCTCACCATCGCCGCCATCTCCGGCGAGCCGCCCTCCAGCTTCACGGCGCTGGCCTGCGTCTCCCTCATCACCCGCCCCGCATTGCGCAGGGTGTCTTCGCGCGAGACGTGGTAGGTGAGGAAGGGGAGGTCCACCACGAGCAGGGCCCGCTCCACCCCGCGGCGCACGGCGCGCGCGTGGTGGATCATGTCGTCCAGCGTAACCGGCACCGTGGTGTCCAGGCCGAGCACCACCTGCCCCAGCGAATCCCCCACCAGCACGACTTCTACGCCCGCGCGGTCCACCACGCGGGCAAAGAGGTAGTCGTACGCGGTGAGCGCGGCGATCTTGTCGCCGCGGCGCTTCATCTCACGGAGGTCGCCGGTCGTGACCCTCCGGGCGCCGTTCCCGCTTTGCGTGGACATCTGCACCTTTCTCCCCGGCCCGGCCGTCGCCAGGCGCCACCGGGCCGAAATGCGGTCCAAAATCAGCGGGTTGACGTGGCGGGAAGCTAATCGGATCTTGAAGGGGTGTCAAACGCCGTCCGCTTCGATCCGCCGCTCGTCCGTGCCCTCGCGGCGGAGCTGGACGCCCTCCTCGCGGGGCGCCCGGCTCACCCCGCGCCGGTCTTCGACAGGGACCTCTCCGCTCTCCTCCTGCTGGACGGCGGCGAAGCCCTGCGCTGGGACCTGCACCCCACGCGCGGCTGGGTCTCGCTCGTCCCCCGCCCCGAGGGCTTCGAGGCGTATGCCCCGGAAGCGCGCATCGTGCGCGTGGCCGCGGCGCCGGACGAGCGCCTCCTGCGCATCGAGCTGCAGGAGGGGAACCGCTTCCGCGGCGGTGCGCGCTCCCTTCTCTTCGAGCTGCACACCAACCAGTGGAACGCGCTGCTGGTGGACGGCGCGGACCGCCGCATCGTGTCCGTGCTGCGCAGCCGCGAGGCGGGTGGGCGCCGCCTGTTCGCGGGCGAGGTGTACGCGCCTCCCCCGCCCAGCTCGCGCCTGTCCGCCCGCGCCGCCGAGCGCGACCGGCTGCGCGTGGAGTGGCACGTCCACCTGGCCCTCGTGCCACCGGAGGAGCGCCGCGTGGAGCTGCTGCGCGCCTTCGCGGACGCCAGCCCGCTGAACGCCGGCTCCATCCTGGGAGATGCGGCCACCTCGCCGGACCCGGCGCTGCTGGACCCGGCCTTCGAGCGCTGGTGGGCGCTGCACACCGCGCGCGAGCGCCGCCCCGTGCTCCTGGAGCTGAGCCGCGGCAAACAGCCGTATCCCTTCCCGCTGGAGGGGGTGCCCGCGGCGCCCTACCCCACCCTGCTCGCCGCGTGGGCCACGTTGGTCACGCAGGACGAGGTGCCGGGGCGGGAGCAGGAGGTGGCGCGCCTCCTGGTCCGTGCCCGGCGGCGCCTGGAGGGCGCCCGCCGCCGCGCCGCCAAGCTGTACCAGGAGCTGCAGGGCGTGGCCGCCGCGGAGCCCCTGCGCGCCCGCGGCGACCTGCTGCTGGCCAACCTGCACCGCGTGCAGCACGGCGCGTCGCGGGTGACGGTGTACGACCACGACGGCCGCAGGATCAAGATCCCGGTGGACCCCGCCCTGCGCCCGCACGAGAACGCCAACCGCTGGTTCGAGGAAGCGCGCCGCCTGGACCGCATCGCCGAGCGCATCCCCGGCCTCATCGAGCGCGCCGAGGCCGAGGTGCGCCGCTGGGAAGAGGGGATCGCCGTCGCCGAGCAGGGCGAGCCGCCCGCCTGGATGGAAGCCGCCCTGCGCCGCGCCGAGCACCGCCAAGCCAGGAGCCCGGCGCAGGCGCGCGAGCGCAAGCCGTACCGCGTCTACCGCACCTCCGGCGGGCTGGAGGTGCGCGTGGGCCGCACGCGCGAGGACAACGACCGCCTCACCTTCCGCCACGCCTCGCTGGGCGACGTGTGGCTCCATGCGCGCTCCGTACCCGGCAGCCACGTCGTCCTCCGCTGGAGCGACGAGGGCGCCCCCCCGGCCCGCGACCTGGAAGAGGCCGCGACGCTGGCCGCCTGGCACAGCAAGGCCCGCTCCTCCGGCACCGTGGCGGTGGACTGGACGCGCCGCCGCTACGTCCGCAAGCCCCGCGGCGCCCCCCCCGGCCGCGTCAGCATCCTCCAGGCGAAGACCGTCTTCGTATCACCCGACGCGGAAACGGAGGAGCGGCTCAGGGAGGAGTGAGCGCGCTGCGGCCCTCACCCTCTCCCGATAACAGGAGAGGGTGCCCCTCTCGTTATCAGGAGAGGGGGCGATTTCCACGCATCCACGCGCGAGGGCCCCCGCAGGAACCGCAACCCGCCACCCGGCCGATCCCCACCCACGCACGGATCCGTGGAAATCGCCCCCCTCTCCCGTTATCGGGAGAGCGGGGGTCGGGGGGGTGAGGGCCTCTGTGCCTCTGTGTGAGCTCAGGCGCCCATCTCGTTGAACCGCGCGATGTACGCGTTCAGGCGAATCGAAACCGTGCCCAGGGCCGACACCGCGCGCTCCACTTCGACCAGCGTGTCGGCCTGCTCGCGGGCCGCGGCGGCGACGCTGGAGGCGCCCCCGCCGTTCTGGTCGGCCAGCTCGGCGATGGTGCCGATCTCGCCCAGGAGGCCGGCCAGGCGCCGGCGCTGCTCCTCCGCGCGCTCCGCCATGCTGGTGGTGAGGCGCGCCGACTCGCCCGCGGCGGTCACGATGCGCTCTACCGAGTCCAGCGCCGTGCGCGAAAGGTCGCCCACGCCGGACACGCGCTCGGAGCCGTTCTGCATGCGGCCCAGGGCGGAGTGCACCTGCTCGCGCACCGAGTCCACCACGCCGCGGGCCTCCTGCGCGGCGCGGGCGCTGCTGTCGGCCAGGTTGCGCACCTCGTCCGCCACCACGGCGAAGCCACGGCCGTGCTCGCCCGCGCGCGCGGCCTCGATGGCGGCGTTCAGGGCCAGCAGGTTGGTCTGGTCCGCGATCTGGCGGATGGTGCCCACCAGCGAGGAGATGCGGTCGGAGGCGCGGGAGAGCGCGGCCAGCTCCTGCGCCTCCAGGTCCACGAAGTCGCGCAGCTCCACCAGCCGCCCGATCGCCTCCTCGATGGCGCCGCGGTTCTCCACCGCCAGGCGCCCCGTGTCGCGGCTGGTTTCGGCCGACGAGCGGGCGTCGCGCGCCATCTCCTCCGCCTCGGCGGTGAGCTGGGCGGCCACCTCGCGCCCGCGCGCCGTGCGCTCGCCCTGGTCCGCCACCTGCTCGCCCATGCGCGCGGCGTGCTCGGCCACCTCCACCCCCGAGGTGCGCAGCTCGGCCAGGCGCCCGCCCAGCTCGCGGAGCTGCCCGTCCACCTCGCCGGCGCTCTGCGTCATGGGGCGCACCAGCGAGTCGAGCTGCAGGGCGAGCGACACCTGGCGGCCGAAGCGCTCGATCAGCCGCACCTCGTTGGGCCCGTACGCGTGCGGCCGGTGGTGCGCCACCTCCAGCACCCCCAGCACCGTGCGCCCGTACTGCAGCGGCTGCAGGACCACCGAGCGCGCGCCCTCGTCCGGCATGCGCCCGTCGCGGCGCAGGTCGGTGATCACGATGGCCTCGTCGTGGCGCGCGGCCTCGGCGCGCAGGCCGTTCACCGAGAGCTGCGCGTCGTGCACGGGGTAGATGGGGTTGAGCCCGTCGCCGTCGCCGGCGTAGATGCGCAGCCACTTCCACTCCACCAGCCGCCCGGCGAGCTGCTCGATCTGGCGCAGCGAGTCGGCCAGCGTCATCCCGGCGGCGATCACGGCCTCCATCGCCACCACCTTGCGCAGCTCCTCGCTGGCGATCGCCTCCACCACCAGGGCGCGCGCCAGCAGCCCGGCGAACACCACGAACGCCAGGATGAAGGCCCACCCCAGGTTGTCGCGGTAGCTGGTGAGCGCCGCGGAAACGGAGAGCGCCGCGATGATCCCCAGGAAGGTGGAGATCACCTCGTAGCGGAAGATGATCATCCACTCCGCGCTGGTCAGCTTCCCCCGGTACGCCAGCGAAAAGTAGAAGAGCCCCCGGCTGGCGACGAAGTACGCGATGAAGAAGGCGACCAGGGAGGGGACCCACTCCGCCGAGATGGTGGTGTCCGGCGCGCCGAAGCCGCCCGGGTACCCGCGCTCGCGGATCGCCTCCACCGCCACGAAGACGCCCGCCCCCGCGATGGCCGCCAGCGCCTCGCGCCCGGCGTTGATGGTGGCCGGCACCAGCCCTTTCCGGCGCAGCGCGTCCGCCACCACGGTGCCCAGGTACGCGGCGAGGACGGCGGCCGCCGGCTCCCCCATCAGCACCAGCGGCGCCACCGGGACCACCGTCATGGTGACGTACGAGTACTTGGAGAGCGGCACCGCACCCATGCGCAGCGCAGCCACCGCCCCCGCCGCCAGGAGCGCCGCCACCCACGAGGCGGTGGAGGCCGGCGGGCGCCAGAGCACGACGGCCAGCGCCAGCAGCGCGCCGGCGTACTGCACCGCCCGCGCGTACCCGGAGAGCACGCGCACCATCAGCGGCGAAAGAGCGCTCTCGCCCGGCATGGGTCAGCCGGCCCGCTGCGTGGCCGCGCGCAGGCCGCGAACCAGCGGGCGCGCTCCCTCCACACCCTCGCGCCCCAGCAGGTCCACCAGCGCGCTCCCCACCACCACCCCGTCCGCGCAGGCGGCGACCACCGCGGCCTGCTCGGGGGTGGAGATGCCGAAGCCCACCGCCACCGGCACCTCCGTGACGGCGCGCACGGCCGCGACCTCGGCCGCCAGCCCCGCGGCCAGGGTGGTCTGCGCCCCCGTGACCCCGGTGCGCGAGACGTAGTAGAGGAAGCCGCGCGAGGCCGCCGCGATCACGCGCACCCGCTCGGGGCGCGTGGTGGGGGCGATCAGGCGGATCAGGTCCAGCGGCGACTCCGCGAAGCGCTCCTCCAGCTCGGGGTCGGAGCCCACGGGGAGGTCCGTGACCAGCACGCCCTGCGCGCCGGCGGCGGCCGCGTCTTCCAGGAAGCGGGCGAGGCCGTGGCGCAGGATGGGGTTCAGGTAGGTGAAGAGCACCACCGGCGTGTCGTGCGTCTGCCGGAACTCGGCGAGGCGCGCCAGCGTCCAGCGCAGGTCCACCCCCTGCTCGATGGCCTGGAAGGAGGAGCGCTGGATGGTGGGGCCGTCCGCCAGCGGGTCGCTGAAGGGGACGCCCAGCTCGATCACGTCCGCTCCCTCTTCGGCGAGCATGCGCAGCAGGTGGGGGGTGTCTGCCGGGGAGGGGTGTCCTGCGGTCACGTAGGGGACCAGGGCGGCACGGCCCTGGGCGCGGCAGGCGGCGAATGCGTCCGCCAGGGTCGTTCGCTCAGACGAAATAGTCGCCGACATGGATTCCGTACCGCTCGGGATCGGTGGTCTTGATGATGGCGCGCAGGGGGCGGCCCGTGGCCGGGTCCGTCTGCGTGAGGTCCACCACGGGCGCGGGGTCCAGGGGGATCCCCATGGCGTTGTGGATGATGCGCACGGTGGGCTGGTGCATGGCGTCCGCGCGGGTGCTGGCGGCCACCACCACGGCGAGCTCGTAGCTGTCCAGGATGACCAGCGACCCCACGGGGTAGATGCCGGTCATGCTGATGAACGCCTTCACGATCAGCGGGTCGAAGCCGCGCGTGGGGTTGTCCCGCATCTCGCGGAGCACCTGGTCGGCCGGCCAGGGCTGCGCCTGGTAGCTGCGCTTGGTGGTCGCCGCGTCGAACCCGTCCGCCACCGCCACGATCCGGCCGAACAGCGTGGTGGCGCGGGGGCGGATGGAGCGCGGGTACCCCGTCTGGTCCACCTTCATGTGGTGCTCGTACGCGATCAGCATGGCCCGCAGCGGCAGCTCGGCCAGCCCGCGCAGGGCGAAGAGCGAGAGCAGCCCCTCGGCCGGGTGCTCCTGCATCACCCGGAACTCCTCGGTGGTCAGGGGGCCGTTCTTGTTGATCAGCTCCCAGGGCATCTTCACCTTGCCCACGTCGTGGAGCAGCGCCCCCAGCCCCAGCTCGTAGAGCTGGTGCTTGTCGAAGCCCAGCTTCTTCCCCAGCGCCACCGAGAAGATGCACACGTTCACCGAGTGGGTGAAGGTGTACTCGTCGTAGTCGCGCAGCGTGGTGAGGCCGAAGATGGAGCTCTCGTTGGTGAGCACCTGGTCCACGATGGACTGCACCGCGCGCTTCACGGGGCGCAGCGACACCCCGCGCCCCATGCGCAGCGCGGACATCGTCTCCCGCGCCACCGCCACCGTCTGGGCATAGGCGCGCTTCGCCATCTGCCTGGCGTCGTCGGGCGGCTCGTCCTCGCGCTCGCGGTCCGGGTGCACGGCGATGCGCAGCACGGCGGAGCGGCCCAGGCGCTCCTGGAAGGGGCCGAAGCGGTCTTCCTCGTCCGGCTCGGTGGAAAGGAGCGAGAGGAACGCCGTCCACTCCCCGCTCTCCACCCCCGGGAACACCTCCACCTGCCCCACCCCGTGCCGCTGCAGCGCGCGCCCCACGTAGCCAAAGGTGGCGTAGCTGGCCAGGTCCACCCGCAGCCGCAGGTCGTTGACGAAGAAGACGTCGCCCACGTAGCGCACGGAAAGGTCGCTTTCCTGCTCCAGGACCGCGTGCGCGGCGGCGTGGAGCTCGTCCAGCGCGTGCACCACGGCCTGGTTCTCCAGCGGATAGAGCTGCAGCGCGCGGATGGCCGACGCCAGCGCGAAGAGCAGGTCGCGCCCGCGCCGCTGCAGCCCGCGGTCGTCCGCGGAGGATGCCGCCCCGCCGAAGGGAAGGCCCCCGGTGGCCTGGGTGCTCACTGGCGCATCCCCCGCAGCGCCCGCCCCACCGCGCTCCGCACCACCGGGTCGGCGTCGGCCGCGGCGGTGTTGAGGGCCTTTTCGGCGGCGGGATGGCGGACGCGGCCCAGCCCCAGCGCGGCGCAGGCGCGCATCTCGCCCGACTCGCGGCGCCCCAGCCAGCTCTTGCCGTTGAGGATGCGGTCCAGCACCGGCACCCCCTCGGCGCCCGCGACGCCGCCGTACGCCTCGAAGAAGGAGATGCGCTCGGAAAGCTCTGCGTCGCGCAGGCGTTTGGAATCCAGCGCGGCTTCCAGGCGCGCCTTCGCCGGGGCGTAGCGAAGCGAGCCCAGCGCCCGCGCCGCCGCCATGCGCACCTCGCGGTCCGTGTCGTCCAGCCCCGCCTCCAGCGCCCCGGCGGCCGAGGGCGAGCGGATCTCCTGCAGCGCCTCCACCGCCGCCAGCCGCACCGGCGCCTCCGGGCGCGAGAGGAGCCGCGTGATCTCCGGGGCCGCCGCGGACACCCGCAGCCGCCCCAGCAGCCGCGCCGCGCCGATGGCCAGCGGCGCGTCGCCGTCGCCGGCGAGCTGCGCCAGGTGCTCGCGGTTGGCGTCGCCCAGCCGCTCGGCCGCGGCCTGCACGGTGCCGCGCACGCGGGGCGAGCCGCTGCTCTCGCCCGCGCGCAGCAGGGGGCCCAGCGCTTCCGGGGGGAAGAAGGAGAGGAGGCGCGACAGGTCGTCGTCGCGCACGGCGTCGCCCGCCTCCTCCACGGTGCGCACCAGCTCGGCCACGGTGGCGGGGTCGGCGAGCTGGGCGAAGAGGGCGCGCACGCCCCGGATGACCCCCGGCGCGAGGCGCGTGGAGGTGGCGACGGTCACCATCTCCCCCACCACGAACGCCGCCAGGTCGATGCGCGCCGCTCCCAGCAGGGTAGGAAGCACGTCGGAAAGCACTTCCATCACCTGGGCCTGCCGGTCTGGCTGCCCGTCCTGCAGCCGGTCGAAGAGCGCCGTGAGCACGCCGCTCCACAGGTCGCGCCCCATCTCGGCCTGCAGCTCGGCCGCCAGGCGGTTCAGCTCCGTCTGGTCCAGGAAGTACAGCGCCTCGCGGAAGTCGTCCGTGGAAACGGGGGCGCGCGGCGTGAGCTCGGCCTCCACGCGCGGCTCGGGGACGGCGCGCGGCCCGCCGCTCACCGCCTCCGGGAGCTGCACCCCGTCGGGGAGCGACTCCACGTAGCGGTAGCGGAAGCAGCTCCAGTCCTTTTCCCAGAGCAGGGTGAGGAGGTCGTCCTCGTCGGCCCCGCGCAACCGGTGCACCTGCGCAAGGATCACCACCAGCAGCGGAAGCTCGTCGTCTTCGAAGCCCGGGTGGAGGGTGATTTCGCGGATGCCGTCGCGGTAGAGGAGAAAGGCTAGGTTGTCGCGCTCGTCCGAGTGGAAGACGGAGGCGCCCTCCCACTCCATCTCGCGCTCCTCCACGGTCAGCACCAGGTGCGGCACCTGGTCCCACAGGCGCGCCATGCGCCCGCGCAGCAGCTCCATGAAACGGTCCAGCGCCGGGCTGCTCCCCTCGTAAAGCAGGTGCGCCCGCAGGGCCTTCGAGATCCCCTGCACCACTTCCCTGACTTCCGCGCGCAGCGGATCCGCGGCCGTCGCGACGGCCGCCGGCTCGGGAGCTGCGGTGTGGAGGAGGAAGTCGGTCATGCGGGCGGGGTGCGGAAGATATGGAACAGTTTAGCCGCCTGAGGCACACTGCACAACCTCAACGGAGCGGGGCGGATACGCCACGCTCCATTGCGGACCGATTTGTGGATCTCACGCAGAGGCACAGAGACACGGAGAGGAACAACTCCTCTGTGTCTCCGTGCCTCCGTGTGAGACAGTTACTTCATGGCCGCGACCTGCGCCACGTCCTTGTCGCCTCGGCCGCTCAGGCAGATCACGACGGGCCCCTTGCCCGCCCAGCGCGAGCCCTCGCGCAGCACGTAGGCGATGGCGTGCGCCGTCTCCAGGGCGGGGATGATCCCCTCCAGGCGGGCCAGGCGCTCGAAGGCGGCGAGGGCCTCCCTGTCCGTGACGGCGGCGTAGGTGGCGCGGCCCTGGTCTTTGAGGGCCGAGTGCTCCGGACCCACGCCCGGGTAGTCCAGCCCCGCGGAAACGGAGTGCGCGGGCGCCACCTGCCCCGCGTCGTCCTGCAGCAGGTAGCTCAGGCACCCGTGAAGGACGCCCGGCTTGCCCAGCGTGAGGGTGGCGGCGTGGCGCTGCGTGTCCAGCCCCTCGCCCGCGGCCTCCACGCCCACCAGCTCCACGCCTTCGTCGCCTACGAAGGGGTGGAACATGCCGATGGCGTTGGAGCCGCCGCCCACGCACGCGATCACGGCGGCGGGCAGCCTGTCCTCAGCCGCCAGCATCTGCTCGCGCGTCTCGCGGCCGATGATGCTCTGGAAGTCGCGCACCATGCGCGGATACGGGTCCGGACCCACCACGGAGCCGATGATGTAGTGCGTGTCCGAGACATTCGTGACCCAGTCGCGGATCGCCTCGTTGGTGGCGTCCTTGAGGGTGCGCGTGCCGCTGGAGACGGGGCGCACCTCGGCACCCAGCAGGTTCATCCGGTAGACGTTCAGCGCCTGCCGCTGCACGTCTTCCTCGCCCATGTAGACGATGCACTGCAGCCCGAAGAGCGCGCAGGCGGTGGCGGTGGCCACGCCGTGCTGCCCCGCCCCGGTCTCGGCGATGATGCGCTCCTTCCCCATGCGGCGCGCCAGGAGCACCTGCCCCAGCGAGTTGTTGATCTTGTGCGCGCCGGTGTGGTTGAGGTCCTCGCGCTTCAGCCACACCTCGGCGCCCGACGCTTCGCTCAGGCGGCGCGCGCGGTACAGGGGCGTGGGCCGGCCCACGAAGTCGCGCCACAGGGCGTGCAGCTCCTCCCAGAACGCCGGGTCGGCCGCGGCCTCGGCGTACACGGCCTCCAGCTCGTCGAGCGCCGTGATCAGGGTTTCGGGCACGAAGCGCCCGCCATATTCGCCGAAGCGTCCGGCGCGCGGGGCCTGGGCCGCGCGCGCCGCTGGTGCTGCCTGGGACATGGGACTACCGGGAACGGGGAAATGGGGAACGGGCCGCCTGGATGAACCGGCGGATCTCGTCCGCGTCCTTGATGCCGGGGGCCGACTCGACGCCCGAGCTCACGTCCACCACGTCGGGGTGGAGGATGCCGGCCGCCTCGGCCACGTTGCCGGGGCGCAGGCCGCCGGCGGCGACCAGCGCCATGCCGCCGGGGAGCGCGGCGCGCCGGGCCGCCACCTCGG
>CADCTW010000204.1 GCA_902805735.1 uncultured Gemmatimonadota bacterium
CTGAGCGTCAGCCTCTTTCAGAAAGTCGAGCTTTCACAGGCATTCTCAGCCGCAAAGTCGCAAAAGTCGGAGGAATCAACATGCAACCAGTTACGGCTCTTCGACTTGTAACCGGACGCTACTGTCCTTACATAGGAGTGTCACATATAGTGATCCATACGGTTTGTGCCCCAAAGGATACTTCGACCTAGATCGAAGTGATTTCGGAGAGAACTGCATTTCCGCGCTCGTGACTTTGGGCGCTGCATGGGAGGTAGCCACGCTTGCAAGCGGGACCGTGTGGTCTGCAGCACGTACGGGTATTCGCACCGTATTTGGAGGTAGGCAGACGGCGACCACCCGGTCCCGCGGCGGGATGGCAGGGGACAACGTGGGTGTTCATTTGCGGGGCCCGACTGCCAAGCTGGACAGAACCGGGAAAGTCCATGGTGAACTTCCTGATCACATCCCGAATAATTGGTCCAAGGAGACCTTGGAAGACTTCGGGGCTGATCTCCGCACCAGCATCCGGACACGTCAGAACGAACAGCGCCGACTTGGGGAGGACGGCCCTCACCGGGAACGGCTCCGCCAAGAGGAGCGCCTCCTCCGACAGGTGGACAAACGCCTAAGCGGCTCCTAACCCGGGCTGAACAGGATCAGGCATGACACAGAAAGGCGATTTGCTGATCGCCCGCATGGTCGCTGATAGCGACGATGCGCCGGCGCATGCGCTCCTAACCGAGTTCTTCTCAGGACACCCGGTGGATGAGCTTCGTCAATTGCTTCTGAGTGACGATGAGGGCACGGCAAGGACTGGGGCCTGGATCGCTTCGGAACTCGGTTGGCGCTCAAGACCACTTATCGGTGTGCTCGCCCAACTGCTTAACCACCCGTCCAAGTACGTGAGGTTCTATGCCATCGACAGCATCTTGGCGGCGGGATCGGCAGAGCACGGCGAAGCGATCAGCGCTGCAGTCCAGAGGGTCGAGGACGTCGATGACGCGGTTCGGTGGAAAGCGATCAACTTCATCGCTCAAGCCGCTCATGACCAGCTGGTTGCGAGCCTCCCGTTCCAGAGACGACCAGCGATAGCATTACTCACGCGATGGTTGTTGGACTGCGATCAGAGCAAGGATGGCGCAGAAATTGTCGCTCGGCTCGACAGCTCGGATTCACTAGAGCGACTCTTTGCCTGCATTGCTGCTGTACGGGTGTCGATTCGTGATCGCACTGCACTCGAACGTGCTGCGGTATCAACTGACGTCGAGGTCAGTTCCTTCGCACTGGAACAACTTGACGCACTACAAGAGCGTGACAGAACAGACGCGCAGGTGTAAGGTTACTGAGACGGGTCTACGCCCCGGCTCGACGCGCAGCACCTGACGCTCCGTCCAAGGGAGTTCGGCCACTCGGCCGGGCTCCCTTCCTCGATCCAGCTCGCATGAGGGGATCTGGGAACTCAATTCCGCTTGCGAGCGTTCCCACACGCCGAGCCCGGAGCACATCGTACCGTGCTCCGGGCTTTGCTACCGCCATCAGCTCCGCATTGCTGCCAATCGCCGGTGGGGCGGATCAGGTGTCTCGTCGAACCTCGGCGGTTTCCCGGGTCGCAGGACGTCACCCGAAGGAGGTGGGATCGAAGTGGAGCGGCGTTGTGTATTCCTGGCGCTCTAGGCGTAAACCCCGCATCGGGCCTCTCTCCCACGACGGCTTCGCAAGTTGCTCGCGCGTTCCCCCGCGCATCCTCGGCAATCCGAGCCGACACAACGCATACTCACGCTGCCCGCAGCGCTGCGCCAGGTGTCGGATCGAGCCTCGTCCGGCTTCCCGGGTCGCAGGGCCTCACCTCAGCTGCGGGCACATCATGGCTGGCGCAGGGTCGTCAGCCCGCGCCAGCGCCATACCCAGGTTGTCAACGACTGCGCCTCGAGCCGGTCTTGCAGCGTACGTCCGGGACCCCCGCGCTACGGTCACAGATCATGGGTGCTCACGGGGCTCGCCTGGATTTCCGCTGCACATCTTCATGGACGCTATCGGTCGGAGGGAACTCGGTGCGGATGCGCAGGTAGTCCGAACGCAACCGATGCAACAACAGAGTGCCGCACACATGTGTGCGGCACTGTCGTTATTACCTGAGTAGAAGGTACCGCTACGACGCGCTGGGCCGGCGCGTGCTGGTGCGCACGCGCCAGGAGTTCGCGTGCACCACCAACTGCTTCCGCCAGCTCCGCCGCGCCATCTGGGACGGTGACCAGCTCCTCTACGAGATCGCGGCTCCCGGAGCAAGCGGCACCCTGCCCTCGGTCATGGAGCGCGACACCGGTCTCGGGCCCAACTTCAAGAACGGCTTTTACCCTACGGGCCGGGTGGAGTACGTGCACGGCGCCGAGCTGGACGCGCCGCTCGCCATGTACCGCGCGGAGTACAGCGACAGCATCTGAACATGCGCGCTCGCATTCGAGATCAAGCGTATGACAACAGAGGTGGACAATGTGGCGCCGAGTCACGGTTGGACTGGTCATCTCGCTACTGCTGATGATCCCCATTCGTACCACCGTCGCCCCAGCATGGCCGCTTCGAATCCTCGACGATTCGGGAAAGCCGGTACCCGGAGCGATGGTGCGTCAAGTATGGCTGCACGCTTCGGCAGACGCCGAACGCCACGAGGCGCTGCTTCGCACAGGCCGAGATGGGGCTGTAACTCTGCCGGAACGAGCGCTGAGGGCAAGCTCCCTGCAGCGCACGCTGAACACACTCCACGCTTGGTCAGTCCCGACCGAGCATACCATTCGCGGACGTGGTGCGGAGGTGTATGTGTGGAAGAACGGATACACGAATGGATCGGCGATTTTCGTCCCAGGCGAGCTGCCCGCTTCCACTATCACGCTGCGCCGGACCGGTGTACCGGTCGAACACCACTCGCCCACGCCTCATCAGCCGTGATGGGATTCAGGCAAGAGGACACAGGTCCAGCGACGTAACGTGCAACACATCGAAAGACGGGCTCCCCGTTGTTTAAGCCAGTCATTCTGATGAGAAACAAACCCGCCGGAGTAGAGATCTGCGGCGGAGGCTCCGTTTCATGCGCCAGGGGTCGGCGCAGCCGGTGGAAGACTCACACAGAGACACAGAGGCACAGAGATGGAGACATGGTTGTGCCTCATTCGTTTCCGAGATCGAAGGTTTGTGGAACGAGTATTGCCTGCCCCAACGGCTCGCCGGCAAAGGGCCGCAGGGGCGGCTTCCGAGATGTAACTCGCACGGAGAAAAGAAGATGAGCATCAATCCGAACGACCGCGACCTTCCGCTGGACCGCACGGCCGACACCCTGCGCGCGGGGCAGGAGCTGCGTGGCACCGAGGAACGGCTGACGCTCTCCGAGGAGGAACTCGCGATCGGCAAGCGCGAGGTCCGCGCGGGTGAGGTGGAGGTGGAGAAGCGCGTGGAGACGGAGCACGTGCGCCGCGAGGTGCCGCTCACGCACGAGGAAGTGACCGTGGAGCGCCGCCCGCTCGACGGGATGGTGGCGGCCGGCGGGCTCAACAACACCATCGGCGAGGAGCACATCCGCGTCGGGCTGACCGCGGAAGAGGCGGTGGTGGAGAAGCGCGTCGTTCCGAAGGAAGAGCTCGTGGTGCGGAAGCAGGAGGTGACCGAGGAGCGCGTGGTGGAGGCGGACCTGCGCAGCGAGCACGCCGAGGTGCGCGAGATCAACGCGCACGAGGTGCGTCACGAGCGCGGCAACCTCTAAAATATAGTCTCACACAGAGACACGGAGGCACAGAGATGAACTTCATCTCTGTGCCTCCGTGTCTCTGTGTGAGTCAATTTTTTGCGGGGCGCTCGGTGTGGGCCGCGAGCGTGGAAGGGCGGACCACGGAGTGAGGGGGGCGCGGGGCGCCGCCGGAGACGTGGCGCTCGGCCTGCGTCTCGCTGAAGGTGAGGGTCGCCACCAGGACGGCGCCGCGGGCGCGCAGCTCGGCGGCGGCGCGGCTGGCGTAATTGGCCACGTGGAAGCCGCCCGCAAGGTAGTAGATCCCCGCCGGCTGGCCCAGGCGCTGCTCGCCGCGGCGGTACGGGTCCTGGTCTTCGTAGGTAAACGCTTCTTCCGGCTTCACGTGGTTCCCCGGGTGAGGTAAAGTTCGTTCGCTGCTTGTACACGGCGGCGGCGTTTTGGATTCCTGCACGGAGCCATCTGTTTATGCGCGGCGCACTGGTTCTACTGCTCCTGGCCGCGCCCGCCGCGGCGCAGGGCACGCCCGAGGTGGAAGAGGTGCGCCTGGAGGGCGTCACCGCGGTGGACCCCGCCCTCCTGCGCGCGGCCCTGGAGACGCGGGCCACGCGCTGCCGCTCGCCCCTGCTGGCCCCGGCGTGCGTGCTGGGTCTGGGCGAGGCGCGGGCGTTGCTGGACACCGCGACCGTGCGGCGCGACGAGGCGCGGATCGATTCGCTGTACGCCATCCATGGGTTCCCGCAGGCGCGTACGCGCGCCTCGGTGGAGGCGCGCGCGGGCGGCGCGGTCGTGGTGCGCTTCGCCGTGCGGGAGGGGCCGCCGCTGGTGGTGAGCTCGCTGGAGGTGCGCGGGCTCGATGCCCTCCCCCGCCCCGTGGGGCTACCTCCCCTCCCGCTCCGCGTGGGCGAGCCGTACTCGCTGCCGCTGCTGGAAGCTTCGCAACGGGTGCTGGCCCGGGCCGCGGCCGAGCAGGGGTACGCCTTCGCGCGCGTGGAGGTTGGCGGCGAGGTGGCGCCCGACCAGCGCGGCGCGGGGGTGGTGCTGCAGCTGGTGCCGGGGCCGCGCGCCACCTTCGGCCCCACCGTCGTGCGCGCGGGGGCGCCGCTGCGGGAGCGGGACGTGCGGCGGCGGCTGGCGTACCGCGTGGGCGATCCGTTCCGCCCCGACGCGCTGGAGCGCACGGCGGAGCAGCTCCGCGGGCTCCCCATCGTGCAGAGCGCGCGCCTGATCCCTCGCCCCGCCGCCACGGCCGACAGCGTGGTGGAGGTGGAGGCGCTCGTGGAGCCGGGGCGCGCGACGGCGTACGGGCTGGACGCGGTGGTCTCCGCCAGCTCGTGCGTGGGCGGCACGCTGAACCTGGCGAGCCGCTACTTCCTGGGCGCGCCCCGCGAGGTGTCCATCAGCGCGGGGGGCTCCAACCTGTTCGCCCGCGCGCTCCACGAGTTCCCCTGCACCGGCGCGTCGGACGACGAGTTCAGCGACCCGGACTACTTCGTCCGCACCTCCCTGCGCGAGCCGGTGGGGACGCGCGGGCACCTGCTGCTGGACGCCGCGTTCGAGCGCGAGTCGGCGCCGCGCGCGTACGTGCGGCGCGGGGTGCGCGGGCGCATCGGCTACACGCGGCTGCGGGGGCGCGGCATGGACGCGCTGGTGGCGCTCGCGCCGGAGCGGAGCGACAACGAGGCGGCGGCTCCCTTCTTCTGCGGCTTCGCGGGCGCGTGCTCCGCGGAGGCGCTGGCCCCTCTCACCGGCACGCGGACCCTCGCGCCCGTGGAGGTGAGCGTGGGCTGGCGCTCGCCCGGCCCCCTGCGCCTCCCCCCCGGCCCCCGGCTGGACGCCGGCGCCGGGGTGCCTCGCTGGCGCTCCAGCGCGCGCCTCTCGGTGGCCGGCGCGGCGGCGGTGACGGGATCGAGCCCCGGATTCGGGCGGACGATGGTGGACGCCTCGGCCACGCGTCTCGTGGGCGCGCGCACGGAGCTGGTGCTGCGCGGGCGGGCCGGGGCGCTCCTGGGCGGCGGCGACCTGCCGCCGCACCTGCGCCTGTACGGCGGCGGGCCGCTGGGGGTGCGTGGCGTCCCCGCCAACCTGCTCGGCCCCCGCCTCCTGGTGGTGCGCGAGGGCGAGGAGGTTGGATGCGCCCTCACCCCCGGCGCGTGCGAGGGAGTGCGCATCGACCCCACCCACGTCCGCGCCCGCGCCGCCGGCGGCGACGCGCTGGCCGAAGCGACGGCGGAGGCGCGGTTCTGGGCCACGAGCCGCATCCAGCTCGCCGCCTTCGTGGACTTCGGCGCGGTGCTGAGCGACTCCCCCCTCGGCTCCCGCACGGAAACGCTGGTGACGCCCGGGCTCGGCATCGGGATCGTCACGCCCTTCGCCCCGGTGCGGGTGGACGTGGCCTACAACCCTTCGCCCGCGCGCAGCTACCCGCTGCTGGCGCGCGATCCCGCCGGCAACGGGTACATCCCCCTGGGCAACGTCCTGTACGAGCCCGAGCGGCGGTTCCAGCTCCAGTTCTCGGTCTTTTAGGCGCACACAGAGACACAGAGGCACAGAGAAAAAGCGTCTTTCTCTGTGCCTCTGTGTCTCTGTGTGAGCCTGCTTTTTTGGGCTCAGGCGGCGGGAGCCACGAGCACATTGGAAGCGGCTGCGTAGAACGGCTTCGACTTGGCGTCGCCCAGGCGGATCTCCAGGAGCCGGCTTCCGTCGCCCGTCTTGCCCAGCAGGGCCACGACCTCGCCGGTGCCGCCGGCGCAGATGACCTCTTCGCCCACGGAGGGGATGCGCTCCTGGCCGGTGGTCCACCCCGGGTGCGACGTCGGGTCTACGCGTTCGTCTTCGGCCCGCAGGCGCTTCGCTCCGTTGCTCTTGGACATCTGCTGGGACTCCCGTGAAGGGTGGGGGCGGCTCAAGCTTGCACCCGTCGCCGCGGCCTGCGAGGAGGCACCCCAAACCGGGTGCAATCCCCGTGCGCGGCTCTTCGACCGGGACACGCCTGTCCCGGGCAACACATCCTGCTGGTACACCCCTGTCCCGCAAAGGTTTCCGCGCTACCAGCGGAACACGCTCAGCACGCTGGAATAGTCGTCCGTCCACGGACGGAGCCCCGGACGCACCTCCGGCTCGCGCCAGCGCCTGCCGCTGACCACCAGGTCCCGCTCCGCGCGCGCCACCAGCACCCACGAGGAGAACTGCTCGTAGCGCTCGGGCTGCGACTCCGGTCCGGTCCCCACCCGCGCCGCCAGCCCCCGCTCGCGCGCCAGCCCGCCGATCACCGACTCCAGGTCCAGGTAGCGGTTGCTCACGTGGTACGCGATGCGGCCGCCCGGCGCGAGCCGCTCCAGGTACGTGGCGAGCGCTTCGCGGGTGAGGAGGTGGATGGGCACCGCGTCGGACGAGAAGGCGTCCAGCAGGATCAGGTCGTACGCCCCGCGCGGGGCCTTGGCCAGCGACAGCCGCGCGTCGCCGATCACGATCTTCACCGGTGCCTCGGCGTTGCGCAGGTAGGTGAAGTACCTGCCGCCGCGGGCGATGTCCACGATCCCCGGATCGATCTCGTAGAAGGTCCACTGCTCGCCCCGCTGCGCGTACGCGGCCGTGGTCCCCGTGCCCAGCCCGACCACGGCCACCCGCGCCCCCCGCGCCATCACGGGGCGGGAGGCGAAGATGTCGCCCAGCGGGCCGTTGCGTACGTAGTAGGTGAGCGGCTCGGCGGTGCGCTCGCGGGTCAGGCTCTGCGCCCCGTGCAGGGTGGAGCCGTGGCCCAGCACGCTGTAGCCGCCGCCCACCGGGTTCACGTACACGCGGTAGTGCCCAAAGAAGGTGCGCCGCGTGAAGAGCGTGTTGGGCGACATCACCTCCACGCGGATGTGCGCCAGCAGGATGGTGCCCAGGCACACGGCCAGCCACAGCGGCGTGCGCTGCAGCCCCAGCGCGAGCAGGTAGATGGTGGCCGTGGCCAGCGGGACGATGACCAGCGTGGGGAGCTCGTTGACGTCGCGCCGGGCCAGGTAGAGGAGGATGACACCGAAGATCCCCGCCTGGGCGGCCGCGGCCAGGTGGCGCCTCCACGTGGATCCGCCTTCCGGCCAGGGGCGCGCCAGGCAGGCCAGCCCCAGGAGGAGCGGGTACTCGTATACGCGGGTGAAGAGGAGGGGCGCCAGGAGGACGTTGAAGATGCCGCCCAGCACGCCGCCCACCGAGATCCACAGGTAGAACTCCGTGAGCCGCGCGGCGGGGGGGCGGCGGCGCGAAAGCTCGCCGTGGCACACCATCGCCGTGGCGAAGAGCGCCGCCAGGTGCAGCGGCACGGCGAGCTGCGGCTCGCGCAGCCATCCCTGCAGCAGCATCATCACCGCCATCGCCAGGAACGACGGCTGCACCCACACCATCCACTCGTGCGGGACCAGGGTGCGCGGCGCGAACACCAGCGTGAAGCTGAGGAGGTAAAGCGCCAGCGGCACCACCCAGAGCAGCGGCACGGGGGTGAGGTCCGTGGTCACGTACGTGGTCACCCCCAGCAGCATGCTGGAGGGGACGAAGGCCAGCCCCACCCACACCGCCCGCTCGCGCAGCGGCACGGGCGCGGCGGCTTCGCGCACGTGCACGGGCCGGGCGCGCCACACCGCCACCGCGCACGCCGCCAGGAGCACGGCGAGGGCGCCGTACCCCAGGGCCCACACGCGGCTCTGCTCGGCCAGGCGCAGGGTGGGCTCCATCAGCACGGGGTAGCCGACCAGCGCCAGCATGCTCCCCAGGTTGCTGGCCGCGTAGAGCCAGTACGGGTTGGCCGCGCCGGGGTGCCCCGTCTCGGAAAACCAGCGCTGCAGGATGGGCCCGGTGCCGGACAGTACGAAGAAGGGGAGCCCCACCGTGGTGGCCATCAGCAGCAGGAGCCACGCGATGGGCGAAGCCTCGCCGTCCGGCGCCGCGCCGGCCACCGAGACGGGCAGCACGATCGCCGCCGCCGCCATCAGCGCCAGGTGGAGGATGGCCTGCGCGCGCGGACGGAGCCAGCGCGTGGTGAGGTGCGCGTACAGGTAGCCGCCCAGCAGCGCCGCCTGGAAGAAGAGCATGCAGGTGTTCCACACCGCCGGCGACCCGCCCAGCAGCGGGAGCACCATGCGGCTGAACACCGGCTGCACCAGGAAGAGCAGGAACGCGCTGCAGAACACCGCGCACGCGTACGCGGCGAGCACGGCGGGCGCGGCGCGAAAGGCGCCGCTCGGCTGTACGGCGGAGTCGGACGCGATGGTGCTCACGCGGGGGCGGGGTGGCGTTGAAGAACCATACGCCGCGGCAGACGAGCCGCGGAGGGCGCACACGGAATGGACGGCCCGGCCCCCCGATGCGCAAGGAGGAACGGCATCTCACACAGAGACACGGAGACACAGAGGGGAGGGCTCCGGCGGATGCGCCGTGACCGTCAGAGCGCGATCCGGGGGGGGCGGGTCCTCACATGAGACAACCCGTTGCGGGCGAACAAATTCGCTGCACGAAGCCACAGAGGCACAGAGATGAAGTCATCTCTGTGCCTCTGTGGCTTCGTGTGAGCCCCGTTTTTTACCGGGCCAGCTCCCGCACCGCCGAGGCCATCATGCGCACCCGGGCACCGTCACGGGCCGTGCGCGCGTCGCGGTCGAGCTGCGTGGCGAGAGTCGTCAGCGCCGTGCGGCGCGCCGTGCCCTGCAAGCCTTCCGCGCGGGTGAGCGCGCGGGCGACGGACGCCTGGCGGGCGGCGGTCATCCCGTTGCCGCGCCGGAGCTGGTCCAGGTAGGCGCGGGCCACCACGAAGCTGGCGGGCCACACGATCTTCCGCTGCAGCTGCGGGTTGAAGGTCTCCGTGCGCACCAGCCTGGCGGCCTCGATCTCGTTGCGCGACAGGTGCTCGCTGGGCGTGAGCTGGAAGATGTCCAGCCCGCGGCCGATCTCCGACGCGTACACCTGGCCGTTGTGCCAGTAGGCGGACCAGAAGCCGCCCAGCACCTGCTGCGTGGCGCTCATGGGGCCGCGGTCGAAGAAGGCGATCTCCACCGGCCTGGCGGGGTCCGTGAAGTCGAACACGGAGACGCCGCCCTGGTACCACGCCTGCACCATGATGTCGCGCCCCGGCACCGGGACGAGCGACCCGTTGTGCGCCACGCAGTTCTCCTGCTCCGTCTGCGGCGCGGGGAGCTTGTAATAGCTCGCCAGCTGCAGGCGGCGCTGCGGGGTGAGCTTGAAGATGGCGTTGGCGCCCCACTCCCTGCGGTCCGTTGCGCGGCAGCGCGCGGCCACGCCGCCGCCCCACTCGTCCGTGAAGACGATCTTGTCACCGGCGTTGTTGAAGGTGGCCGAGTGCCAGTAGGCGAAGTTGGGGTCGATGGCCTCGGCGACGCGGCGCGGGTTGGCGGGGTCGCGGATGTCCAGCACGATCCCGTTCCCCGAGCAGGCGCCGGCGGCCAGCCCCAGCTCCGGGAACACGGTGATGTCGTGGCACATGTCGGTCTCGGCCGTGTTCTGCGTGCCCGGCCCGTGCGCGCCGCCGCGCCACAGCCCCGCCGGGTTCCCCGCCGAGTCCGAGAAGATGCGCGGCATGCTCACGATGCGCGCTTCCTGCGGCCGGGCCACGGGAACGCGGATCACCTCGATGCGGAAGTAGGCCGTGTTCGGGTCCTGGTCCGGCCGCCCGCCGGAGCACCCGGCCAGCTCCTCGCCCGAGCGGGTGGGCGCCGTGCCGGCCACGTACACGTACACGTTGGACGAGTCGCGCGGGTCCGGCACCAGCGTGTGCGTGTGCGAGCCGCGGCACGTCTGCACCGAGGCCACCTGGCGCGGCGTGTCGATGTTGGTGATGTCGAAGATGCGCACCCCGCGGAAGCGCTCGGCGCTCACCGGCGCCGTCACCCCCTGAGTGCCGCAGTCCACCCGGCCGCGCGTTTCCTCCACCGACATGAAGAGGAGGTTGCCGTGCACGGACACGTCGCCCTGCCCGCCCGGGCACACAACGGAGCTGCGCAGCCGCACGTTGCGCGGGTCGCTGGCGTCGAAGATCTGGATGCCGTTGAAGTTCCCCGCGAACACGAAGTTGCGGTGGAAGGCCAGGTCCGAGTTGGCGAAGCCGAAGTCGCCCATCTCGGCCGGGTTCACGAAGCCCTGCGGCCGCGGCGTGTGGGAGACCAGCTCCATGTTGCGCGCCGCCACCCCCGCGTCGGTCCACCCGGCGCGCAGCCCCACGCGGGGGTCGCGGGCCTGCGCCTGCGCGGCCGGTGCGGCCATCAGCCCGGCCGTGAGGAGGGCGAGACCCGCGTACGTCGTCTGTCTCATCTCGTTTTCGCTCTGCTGTGGTGGAACGGATGCCGCCTCAGCGGCGGGGTGTGGCCGCGGGCGCGCCCGGCAGGGAGCGCATCCGCGCGATCTCGCTGCGCTGGTCGGCCTCCACTTCGGAGGCGAAGCCGAAGATCTCCCCCCCCTGCCCGGCTCCGGGCGAGGCGAGGAGCTCCGCCACCATGACCAGCGCGCCCTCGTGGTGGCGGATCATGTTCCGCAGGAAGAGCCGGTCGAACGCGTCGCCGCGGGCGGCCGCGAGCTCCGCCATCTCGGCCGGGGTGGCCATCCCCGGCATCCCGGCGTGGGCGCCGCCGTGATCGTGCGCCGGCACCTCCAGGCCCCGCGCCCGCAGCCAGCGCCCCATGGCCGCGATCTCGTCGCGCTGCGACACGTCGATGCGCTCGGCGATGCGCTGGATGTCCTGCCGCGTGGTGCGCTGGGGCACCAGGCGCGTCATCTCCAGCGCCTGCGCGTGGTGGGCGATCATGTGCTGCATGAAGCGCACGTCCGCCGCCGTGTACGCCGGCCGCACCGTGTCGCGTGCCGCCGGTGCGGGCTGCGCCGCAGGCGCGGGCTGCGCCGGGGGCGGCACCTCCGCCGCCGCGCCGCACGCGGCCAG
>CADCTW010000205.1 GCA_902805735.1 uncultured Gemmatimonadota bacterium
TCCGGGCGCCGTCCTCCGCCTGCCGCCGGCACCGCGCGCTCCGAGCGCCGCCCCCGCGACGCAGCCTGCCGAGCGCCCCGCGACCCCGCCGGCGCGCCGCCGCACGCACACGGTGGTCGCGGGCGAGACGCTCTACGGCCTGTCGCGCCGCTACGGCGTCACCACCGACGCCCTCCGCCGCGCCAACGACCTCGGACCGAGCGACGGCCTGCGCACGGGGCAGACCCTCGTGATCCCGGCACCGTAGCCGCGCCGCCCGCCGGCCTGTCGGCCCCAGTCCGCGCAGGCGGACTTCGTGCTGTCGTTGCCGCGAGTTCACTCGCCAGGCAACATGGCAACAGCCTGGCGACACCCAGGCACAATCGACGGCAACAGCCTGGCGACACCCAGGCAACATCGAAGGCAACAGCCTGGCGACACCCGGACCGCATCGAAGGCATCAGCCCGGCGGCACCCGGACAACCCCAAAGCAATCCCAGGCCACCGCCCTCGCACCCCAGGAGCAACGATGACCGAATCGACCGCGCCGCGCGCGATGGTGCTGCGCACCCGCGACCTCGTGGGATGGGACGTCACCGACCGCGAGGGAACGAAAGTGGGGGACCTGGCGGACCTGCTGTTCACGCGCGAGGGGAAGATCCGCTTCGTGGCGGTGAACCTGGGGCTCTTTCGCAAGCAGGTGCTGGTGCCGGCGGAGGTGATCGAGTGGGGGCCGGGGGCGCTGGTGGTGTCGCCGTGGACGAGCGCACAGGTCAAGTCGCTCCCCGCCTACGAGCCGTCCGTGCCGCTTACCGCCGCCACGCTGGAGGAGATGGAGCGCGCCCATCCGCGCTTCTACGGCGATGCGCCGGCGGCGGAGGACGCAGGCGAGCACCGCATCGTCCCCCTGGGCGAGGCGCGCGACTTCAAGCTGGCCAAGGGCGCCCCCGACCCGCGCGGCTGGACGGTGTTCGCGGGCGACAACGAGCGCGTGGGCACCGTCCGCGAGATGCTGGTGGACCCTGTCGCCATGAAGGTCCGCTTCATCTCCGTGGACCTGGCGGACGACCTTTTCAACCTCAAGGAAGATCGCCACGTCCTGGTGCCGATGGAGACGGTGGAGCTGCGCGAGCGCGGGCAGGACGCCTGGATCCAGGGCTCCACCGCCGCCCAGGTGGCCGCCCTCCCCGCCTACATCGGCGGCCCCGTGGACCGCTGGATGGAGCGCGCCGTCCTCCACGCCTTCGGCCAGCCGGCCCCCGACTACGACGACGCGCCGGAGGCACAGAGCTGACGTTATCTCTGTGCCTCCGTCCCTCCGTGTGAGACCGCGGTCCCGATCCCCCGCTCCGCCGCCATCTCCGCGAGCGCGGCGCCCATCCGCCGCTGCGCCTCCCCCATCAGTGCCGCCACGTCCGCATCGCCCAGCCCGGCCGTGGGGATGGGCTCCAGCACCCGGATGTCGATGGGGTTCGGATCGAGCCGCCGCCGCACCAGGCCGGAGTGCGGCTTGAGCGGCGAAGCGACCACGGGCACCAGCGGCGCCCCCGTCGCCACGGCCATGCGGAAACCCCCCTTTTTGAAGGGAAGCAGCTCCCCCGGCACCGTGCTCCGCGTCCCCTCCGGAAAGATCCACACGGCCACGCGCCGGTCGCGGATCGCCTCCTCGGCCGCGCGCAGCATCCCCACCGACTGCGCGGTGTTGCCGCGGTCGATCAGCAGGTTTCCCGTCACGGCGTAGAGCCAGCCGAAGAAGGGGACGGAGCGCACCTCCTTCTTTGCGATCACCACCGATCCCGGCTTGAAGCACACCGCCAGCACCGGCACGTCCAGCAGGCTCTGGTGGTTGGCGATGAAGATGCACGGCCGGTGCGCCGTCAGGTTCTCCGCCCCGTGCACCGTCACCCTCTGCCGGAAGATGGGGAGCATCCAGCGCGCGAGAAGCTGCGCGTAGTCGTGCGCCACCCGCGAGCGGTCCCGCCGCGCCAGCGCGATGGCCACTCCGTACGTAGACGCGGCCACGAAGGCCAGCGCGGCTGCCAACATGCGAAAGTAGAACATCCCCCCAACCTTTGCGCCGCGGCGCTCCGGGGCAAGGCCCGCCGGGGTCAGGGGCCCGCGCAGGCGTGCCGAATCCAAGCTCCCCGCGGCGGAGGCGGCGTCTACAGCTACAGCCAGACACCGCAGCAGGCATTACGATACCTGGTGCGAGACACGCCTTAGCGTCCGCGCGTTCATAGCGAAGAAGCCGTACCGGCCGTATACTCTTCCCTGCGCCCAGAATCGGCCAGTCGCCGCACTCCCTTCCCTCTGTAAGTGCCCACTCGTCGCGATTCGGAAAGCACACGCACTGCGGAGATCCTGGGTGCGTCAGACCTCCTCGCCAGGTTCGCCCGGTTGCAGATCTGGCGGCGAGCCGGGGAGCGTGCGCCGCACAAGCCGCTGCTCGTGCTGTTCGCCCTGGGGCGGCTGCTGGCCGGACACGAGCGCCTCACATCGTACCGCGAGATCGACGACGCGCTGAGCCGGCTACTGCGTGAATTCGGTCCCGTGCGGCGATCGGTGCATCCGGAGTACCCCTTCTGGCGCCTCCAGAACGACGGCATCTGGGAGGTGCGGAGCGAACGTGCTCTACGGGCCAGGCGGGGCAGCACCGATCCGCTGCGCAGCGAGCTCCTGCATGGGAACACGCGTGGCGGCTTCATACCCGAGATCGCGACAGAGCTCCGGTCGGATCCCAGCGGGGCGTACGTGATCGCTCACGCGGTACTGGACGCCCACTTCCCGCCTTCCATCCACGACGACATCCTCGCTGCCGTCGGGCTGGATGAACCTCTCGGAACGCCGGTCATCGCTCCGCGGCGCCGCCGGGATCCCAGGTTCCGCATGCGGGTGCTGACCGCGTACGAGCGACGCTGCGCCATTTGCGGCTTCGACGTGCGCTTGGGAGATGCGCAGGTTGGCCTGGATGCGGCACACATCCAGTGGCACCAGGCCGGCGGCCCGGACACGGAGCAGAATGGGTTCGCCCTCTGTGCCCTCCACCACAAGCTCTTCGACCGGGGTGCCTTCACGGTTTCCCACAACCACACGGTCGAGCTCTCGGAGCACCTGCACGGAGGGGTCGGGTTCGGCGAGCTGCTGCTACGCTTCCACGGCAAGCCGATCTTGAGGCCGCAGGCTCCAGGTTACCTGCCTGGCGGCGAGTTCCTGGATTGGCATCATCGGCAAGTGTTTCAGCGACCGGCGCGTCCCGGCCTGGTGGCCGGCTCGTGGTGAGGAGCTGCCGATGCGCGCGTGGCGATCCACCGCGCTCGTTCCGAGTGCAAAGAAGGCGCGCACAGCCGCAGAGGCACGGAGACGAATCCATCTCCGTACCTCTGTGTCTCTGTGTCTCTGTGTGAGACCGCGGTTCTACCGTCGGTGCACGAGCGTCGCGCTGGCCTGGTCCGTGGGCTTCAGGATGATCTCGTCGACGTTGACGTGCGGCGGGCGGGTGGCGCACCAGAGCACGGCGTCGGCGATGTCGTCGGGGGTGAGCGGGGTCATGTTGGCGTACACGCGGCGGGCGCGCTCCTCGTCGCCGCGGAAGCGCACCACGCTGAACTCCGTCTCCACCATCCCGGGGTCCACGGTGCTCACGCGCACGCCGGTGCCCAGCAGGTCCATGCGCAGGCCGCGGGTGATGGCGTCCACCGCGTGCTTGGTGGCGCAGTACACGGCGCCGCCCGGGTACACCTCGTGCCCCGCCACCGACCCGATGTTGACGACGTGCCCGCGCCCGCGCGCCACCATCCCCGGCGTCAGCGCGCGGGTGGCGTAGAGGAGGCCCTTGACGTTGGTGTCGATCATCTCGTCCCAATCGGCCGGCGTCCCCTCCTGCAGCTTCTCCATCCCGCGCCCCAGCCCCGCGTTGTTCACCAGCACGTCCACCTCCGCCCACTCCGCCGGCAGCCCGCCCAGCGTCTCCGCCATCGCGCGCCCGTCGCGCACGTCCAGCGCGAGCAGGTGGCACTCGGTGCCATGCTCCGCGCGCAGCTCCTCCGCCAGCGCCTGAAGGCGCTCCATGCGCCGCCCCGTGAGCACCAGGCGCGCCCCCTCCCGGGCAAACGCCCGCGCGCACGCGGCTCCGATCCCGGCCGATGCGCCGGTGATGAGTACGGTCCTGAAAGCTCGGTTCATCTTGATCCACGTCGTGGGAAGTCACTGCGGACTCACACAGAGACACAGAGGCACAGAGATGGGTTCTTCTCTGGGGCCTCGTTCATACGGCCGACGATCGCCCGGCGGGGCTTCGAATCAGCTCCGGATGGCCCCCTGCACGATACGGGCGCACGGAAACATCCCCGCGCGCTCCAGCGCCCGCCGCGAGGCTGCGTTCGATTCGTGGCATCTCGCCGCCGGGATGCGCCCCATCCCACGGCAGACGCGCTTGAGCTCCTGCACGAGGTAGCTTCCGATCCCCCTCCGCTGGTACGGCGCGGCGACCTCCATGTAGAGATCCGCGAAGGGCGGGTTGTAGTGGAAGGTGAGACCGCCCGTCGCCGCGATCACGCCCTCGCACTCGATCCCGTACTCGCCCTTCGGCTCGTGCGTATGCGCGAAAACGGCCCCGTGCTCCGCCTCCCGCAGGCGCCTGAACGTGGCTCCGGAAGGGGCGTGCTCCGTGGTGAGCCCGTCCGCGAACAGGATGGTCGGGCTCGACACCTCCGCCACGCGGTCGAAGAGCATCAGCAGCAGAAGCCGGTCGTTCGTCTGCGCCTCGATCGCGCGCGCGCCGCTCCGTGCGATCAGCGCTCCGAAGAGCGCCTGCGCCGCTCCCCGGTAGCGCGGCAGGAGGTAGAACTCCTTGATCGTTTCTTTGGGATCGCGCGGCGCGCCCCCTACGGCTCCATACCCGGCCAGCTCCCCGTCCAGGATTAGATGGTACGACGTCGTGAAGCCGCGCGCGTGCCACGAGTCGTGCACGATCTGGCACCCCATCTCGCGGCGATACTCCTCCCGCATCCCGAGGATCGCATCGAGCGGCACCTCCACGACTTCAACCCGCGATGTAGTGCTTGCCACAGCGCGCCTTCAGAGATGGTTCGGAGTGGAGGGGTCGTTTTCAGCGAAGCTCCACAGCGCCGTTTTCCACCTCCCGCGGTTGAAGGTATCTGCGCTCAGGATCCGGGCGCCACCTATCGTGACGCCGAAAAGCTCCGCCTTGATCGCCATGCCGGTAGCACTCCCAAAGGACAGGAACGCCGCCAGCATACCCGCGGATGAGTTCGCCGCACCGCCCCGGCGGAGGATGTCACCTGCAAGGTCCACCCAGACAGCGTGCCGAATCTCGGCGGCAAGCTCGGTGGCTGGGTCGTTCCCGGTAGTTCGGCGACGGCCCGCCGATCGCGGGACAAAGACCAGCTCGCGACGGTCCCCTGCACGATGCGGGCGCGGGGAACCATCCCCGCGCCCTCCCGTGTCCGCCCCCGTTTGGCCCCAGGCCGATTTCCGCGCTCGCGATCGGCCTCCCCAACCTTTACCCTCCTCCTGCTCACGCCTCCCCGAGCTCCCTTCGCACAAGCCGTGGGGCGCGGCACGGCTGACGAGTCTTCCAACCGCCCTGATTCGATACCCGTTAGCGGAACCGAAGCGCTGAGTCTCGCATCCGGGTGAACCGCTGTTCAGCACCTCAGCAGTTCCATCAGGTGCACTCGCGTTACAACTGGTATGAAGCCCTTGGGCCGGCGAATGCGGCCTCGTCACCGCTTAGCCGATTTCCTGGGCGGAGATGAGATGTTCCTCCCGTCCAGGCGATCCGCCAGTATCCGCAGCAGCATGCAATAGACAATGGCGATCAGATACAGAACGAGCTCGGGCACCGCGGATTTGATGAGCGCGTATACCAGCCCGAACAGGAACACACCGGCCAAGTAGACGGCGTACGCACGGTATTTCATGGATAAGCGTTCAGTGGGGTGGTGGAAGGGAATCCTGGGTGCGGGCACCCACGGCGCGGGCCACACATACGCAACGGGCGGAGTCCAGCCGCTGGGCGGCCTGTGACGCCAGAGGCGCGCATGCGGCCCAGGAGGCACCGCACGCGCGCTGGGGCGGGCCAGGTCGTGGAGGAGCTCGGCACGTGATCTCCTCCGGAGCGATCCCGCCAGGCCGGGCGGGTCCCGCTGAACGCTTGCACTCGTTCGACGCCCTTCCATCCGTCGCTATACCCCCGCTGTTGCACCGGTTCCATCTCCCCGGCTCGCGAACAGCTCCGCGGCCGGACGGCGCTCGCGCTACCCTCGAGCAAGCCGCCCGGTCCGCGGAACGACTGCAACCCTCAGTAGTCCAGGCCGTCCTCACCCAGGAAATCGTCGAGCAAGCTCGGCGTCCAATCCGGCCCCTGAGGCGCTTCACCCCGCGTAAGCTCCTCGTGGGCGATCTGCGCCATGCGGGTGGCGATGCCGAACAGGATCTGCGTGCCGATAACCTCGATCAACTGGTTTTTGTGCGAGCTGATCCTGCCCGCCACCTTCGCCGCGCGGTTTGCGGTCCTCGCGTTCCGTAGCTGGGGGACGAGCGCCCCGAGTGCCCCTCTGGTGCGTTTCGCGGTTTTGTAGATGCGGCCGATGCCCGGCGCGAAACCACCCAGCACCGCGGCGATGATCACGTCGCTGTGGTCGATCCCGTCCAGGGTGAACTCACCCTTCGACATGGAATTCCAGCCGATCTGCATCGAAAGGTTGAACGCACCCGCACCCAACGCATTCTTGACCGAGAAGCTGGCCGTAATCTCCGACATGCTGAACTGACCCGTCGGATCCAGGGCGTTCACCGGGTCCTGGGTGACGTAGCCATAGAGGTTGCTTTCGCCGCCCTCGAACAGGAGCGGATCTTTCGCGGCCCAGCGCCCGGTCTTCGCATCGTAGTCCCGTGCTCCGAACCGCACGAGTCCCGTCCTCCCGTCGTACAGCCCACCCGCATACCCGAAGGGCTGGAACCCAGGCCGCGTGTCCTGCAGCACCTCCCCCCACGCGTCGTAGTCGATGCGCTGGGCTACCTCGCCGCTCGCCACGTCCACCACCAGGCGCACGCTCCCCAGGTGGTCCTGCACCAGCCGGTACGTGCGGCCTCCGCGCATCATGTACTCCGGCACGTTGGGCCGCTCGCCGTAGACGAACCGCGCCACCACCGCCCCCGTGCTGTCCAGCTCCGCCACCGGCCGCAGCGGGCCCTCCCAGAGGAAGCCCTGCACCAGGCGCCCGTTCACCTTGCGCCCCACCTGCCGGTTCTCGGCGTCGACCACGTACTCCACGCGCGTGCCGCCGGGGAGTGCCACCTCCAGCAGGTTGCCCAGCGCGTCGTACCGGTAGCGCGTGGTGTCGGCCCCCACCGCCTTGTAGAGCAGCTCGCCCGCGCCGGTGTAGCCGTACGCCGCCTCTCCGAAGCTCAGCAGGCGGTCCTGGCCGTCGACGGCCGCCTCCACCACGCCGGCCTGAGTGGTGACCCGCGTGCGGTTGCCGTTGTCGTCGTACTCGTAGGCGGCGGACACGCTGCCGTCCTTGCTCACCTGCGTGAGCCGCCCCGCCGCGTCGTAGGCATACGTGTAGGTGGTGCTCACCCCCCCCACCATCTCCGTCAGCGTCTCGATGCGCCCGCCCGCGTCGCGCGTGTACCTGGTGCGGAACAGGGGGGAACCGCTGTACGCCGCCTCCAGCCCCGAGCGCTCACCGTACTCGTTGTACGTCGTCCGGGTGCTGACCGGCCCCAGTGTCGTGCCGGTGGGGAGGCCGTTCAGCGAATCGCGGGTGAGGACGAGGGCCCCGGCGCCGGTCAGCAGTCCATCCGCGTCGTAGCGGAACGCCACCGAGTCGGCCCCTCCCACGATCTGCGCCGCGACCCGGAAGTCACTGTCGTACCGGTAGCGCACTTCTCCGGTCACGGCCCCCGACCAGGCGGCCCGCTGAAGGAGCGAGCCGTCGTACTGGTACTGGAGCGTCCCTCCGCCCGTGCGGGTGGAGCCCACCAGGACGCCGGACTGCGCGCTGTACTGGAAGGCGAGCGCCGCCCCCGGGATCTGAACCGCTTTGGTCCGTCCCGCCGAATCGTACTCCATGGCGAGGACAGCGCCGTCCGGGCGCACGATCCGGTTCAGCTGGCCGTCCACGGAGTACGACGAGGCGGTGACCGCGTTGCCGCCCACGCTCGGCGCGGTGTAGCTCTCGGCCTGGTTGACCGCGTTGAATCCGAACCGGTGGGCGGATCGCGCGGGCGGGGTGAGCGACGTCATGTTCCCGTTCCCATCGTACCCGTACACGATCTGGCGCCCGCCGGGCAGCGTCTGGCGGACCATCCTTCCGGACGCGTCGTAGCTGTAAGACTGGGTCCGGCCGAGGGCGTCGGTGGTGCTAAGCACCCGCCCTTGCGCGTCGTACGTGAAGCGCTCCGTCCGGCTTCCGATGCTCCGCTCCACCACGCGGCCCTCCGCGTCGTAGACACTGGACTCCGGCGCGAAGCCGGGGACCGTCTGGCGGAACGGGCGGCCCTCCGCGTCCAGCTCGGTGACCGCCGTACGGCCCGCGGCCGTCGTGCGGGTCACCTGGCGCGTAGCGCGGTCGAAGCTCTCCAGCGACACGCGCCCGTTGACGAAGACCGAGTCGGTCTGGCGCATCACGCTGTTGTTGGCGGGGTCGATCACCACCATCCGGCCGGTGCGCTCCGTGCGCTGGAGGCCAGAGGGAGTGCGCGTGACCGTCTCCGTAAGCGGCGCCTGCATTCCGGAGCGCGGGTCGGGCATGGAGCGCAGCGTCGTCACCGTTCCATCCGGTGCCGTGCTCACGGAGCGCCCGTCCGGCGTCGTGGTGGTGACCACGCCCTGTCCGCCGGGAAGCACGACGCTGGACTGCCGCGCCCCCGTGGCCGTCGTGCCCTGCCACAGCGTTACACCCAGCCCGGTCCCCGTGGTGGAGACCACCCCGGTGCCCCGCGGACCCTGCACGCGCGTGGTGGAAAGGACGCTGCCGTCGGGGCGCACCTCGCCCGCCAGCCGGCCCTGCGCGTCGTAGCGGTACTGCGTGGCGTTCCCGTTGGCGTCGGTCTGACCGGTGATGAGCCCGCCGGTGCCGTACGTGTACCCCACCTTGATGCCACCCGGCAGCGTGACCCCTTCCAGGTCGCCGGATGCGGACTGGCCGAGCGTGGAGCGGACGCCGTCCGGGCCCACCACCGCCACCACCCGCCCGGTCGCGTCACGCTCCACCTGCGTGGTACGCCCCTGGCCGTCGGTCACCACCGCTACACGCCCCTTGGCGTCGTAGCCGAACTGGTAGAGAGTGTCACCCGTGACGGCGCCCACCGTGCGCAGGTGCCGCCCGCGGGCGTCGAACACGTACACCTCCGTCCCAGCCGCCACGGCCATCTCGTCGCCCGTGAGCCCCGGGAAGGCCGGCGCCACGCGGCGCACGCGGCTGTTGCCGAAGTCCGCCACGTACAGCGCCCCGTCGGGGCCCCGTGTGATGCCGCGCGGGCGGTTGAAGCGGCTGTCCGCGGCGGGGCCGCCCTCGCCGTTGTAGCCGGCGGCGCTGGTGCCGGCGAAGGTGGTGATGATCCCCGAGGGCGCCACGCGGCGCACACGGTGGTTGTTGCCGTCGGTGATGTACAGCGTGCCGTCGGCCTCCACCTCCAGCCCCTGCGGGCGGTTGAGCTGCGCCAGCCGCGCCTGCCCGCCGTCGCCCGAGAAGCCGAAGGCGCCGGTGCCCGCCACGGTGCTGATCACCCCCGAGGGGTCGATGCGGCGCACGCGGTGGTTCCCCTGGTCCGACACGTATACGCTGCCGTCCGCGCCGATGGCCAGCCCGTCCGGCTGGTTGAGGCGGGCGCGCGCCGCCGCCCCGCCGTCGCCGGCGTACCCGGCCAGCCCGGTGCCCGCCACGGTGGCGATGGTGCCGTCCGGCATGATGCGGCGGACGACGTGGCTGGTCTTCTCGGTGAAGTAGATGCTCCCGTCCGCCGCCTGCAGGACGTAGCGCGGCGTGTTGACCTTGGCCGCGGTGGCCGGGCCGCCGTCGCCGCTGTAGCCGCCCACGCCCGTGCCGGCCAGCGTGTGGATGGTGCCGTCCGGGGCGATGCGGCGGATGCGCTGCCCGCCCTCTTCGGCGATCAGCAGCCCGCCGTCCTTCATGAAGCCGATGCCGTGCGGGAACGACAGGCGCGCGCCCAGCGCGGGGCCGCCGTCGCCGCCCGTGCCGCCGCCCGCGATGGTGGTGATGATGCCGTCGCGCGCGATCTTGCGGATGCGGTGGTTGCCGTAGTCCGCCAGGTACGCGTCACCGTTGGGTGCCAGGCGCACGTCCTCCACGCCGAAGATGCGTGCCTGGAACGCCAGCCCGCCGTCGCCGGCGAAGCCCCCGGTCCCCACGCCCGCCGCCGTGCGCACGGCCGACTTGAGCGCCGGGGTGCCGCCGCGTGTGGTGCCGTCGCCCCGGTACAGGAGGCGCGACACGGGGTCGTAGGCGTGGTGCACGTCCAGCGTCCACCCGCCCATGGCCTGCGCCTTGGCGTCGTACGCGCCCAGCGACGAGGAGAGCGTCTGCCAGCGCGTCGCCTCCTGGCGGGCGCGGCTGTCCACGTCCGCGGGGATGACGCACGCCTGGCGCCCGCCGTTGGGATCGCCCTGGCACGACAGGCCGAAGCTGCGCGCGGCCGCGCTGGGTACGTTGTAGAGGAAGGGATACACGTGGCCGATGCGCACGGACACGGGCTGCACGCCCTGCATGGGGCGGCCGTACGCGTCCTTGCCGTCCCACTGGAAGCTGTGGCGCAGGTTGGGCGTGGGCTGGAACGACTGCGTGAACTTGCGCCCGCCCACCTCGATCACCACCTCCACGCGCTGGAGGTCCGCCGGGAGGGTGGCCCCCGTCAGGTCGATCTCCAGGGTGCGCGTGGCCTCGTTGCCGGGGGCGCGCGCGCTGGTGTAGGCCATGCGCACGCCGGTTCCCGGAAGCGCGACCTGCTGCGCGGCGGACTGCGCGGTGCACAGCGCCGCGATCCCCGAGCTCGGGTCGCACTCCGCCGCGGCCGCCCCGGTGGGGTCCACCCCACCCACCCCGTGCGGGTAGTTGAGGTCGATCCCGCTCAGGCGGACGACGGGGGCGCGCTGGAGCTGGGCGCCGGGACGGTAGGTCGCGGCGAGCTGCTGCCGCTCCTGCACCGTGATCCCCAGCTCCGCCAGCACCGTCTCGCCATCCGCCACGCCGTCGCCGGTCACGTCCACCCCGGCCACCCCGCCGGCCGTGGAGACGATGGCGATGACGCGGCCGTCCGTGGTGGGGATCCACGCGCCCTGGCGCGGATCCCAGGCGCCCGTGGGCACCGGCGTGCCCACCGGGAAGTCGAGGAAGTTCTCCACGTACAGCGGCACGGGCTGGCTCAGCACCACCTCCGCCCCGGCCGGCACCCCGTCCGAGGTGAGGCCGACCGCGTACGTGTACGCGGTGGTCGCCGGAAGGGCGCCCGGCATGGCCAGCGGGCCGTTCTCGCCCACCGTGAACTCGGTGGCCCGCAGCGTGAGCGCGGGGGCCGGCTGGCGGGTGCCGTCCGGCATCACGTACTCCGCCGTGGTGCCGGCCGGGATCACCAGGGTGGCCTGGCGCGGCCCGTCCGCGTCTTCCACCACGCTGGCGCGCGCCACCTGCGTCTCGCCCGACCCCAGCTCCACCGGGGTGGCGACGGGGTCAAGCTGAAGGAGGATCACGTCGTCCAGCACCACCCAGTCCTGCCACGGCGCATCCGTCTGGCGCTGGGCCGGGAGGTAGCCGTTCTTCGCAAAGTCCAGCCGCACGGGGCCGCCGCCGTTGACCACCAGGTCGTAGGCGCCGTCGGCCCGGGTGAGCGTCTGCCCGTACTCCGGGTGGTCGCGCACCGTGACGGTGACGCCGCCCAGCGGCTTCAGCTCGCGGTTCAGCACCCGGCCGCGCAGACCGGCGGCGCGGATGCCGTCGATGGTGCCCGGGGCCACGCCCGTCTGAATGGGGTTCTCCCCCGTGTACAGGAACTCGGTGGCCGCGCCCACGGTGGTGGTGAGGGTGCGGTCCAGCACCGGGGCCACCTTCGCCGGGTCGGGCGGAAGGGGCTCGGAGGGAGTCTCGGTGCGGGTGACGGCGCGGGCGGAGACCGCCTCGTTCCCCGCCGCGTCGCGCGCCGTGATGGTGAAGGAGTTGGCGCCCACGGCGAGCGCGGCGTCCACCGCGAAGGCGCCGCCTTCCGCCAGGGCCAGCGGCTCGCCGCCCAGCTCCGCCGTCACCGGGCTGGCGTCGGTCACGCGGCCGGCCAGCGGGGTGCGCGCGTCTTCCGTGCTCAGCCCTTCCGCCGGCGCCGTCCAGGTGATGACCGGCGCCTCGGTGTCGCGCACCACGCCCAGCACGGCGCGCGACTCGTTCCCCGCGGCGTCCACGGCCACGAAGGCGAGGGCGTTGGCGCCCTCCGCGCCCAGCGTGGCCGGCGCCGCGAACGCGCCGGAACCGTCCAGCGCCACGGGGGCGCCGCCCAGCGTGAAGGTCACGGCCGACAGGTCGCGCACCGTCCCCGTCACCTCCACCGCCGCGCGGTTGGTGAGCGAGCCCTCACCCGGGGTGAGCACGGTGATGGCGGGCGGGGTGATGTCGCGCACGATCCCGCGCGTGGCCTCTCCCTTGTTCCCCACCTCGTCGGTGGCCACCGCCGTGAGCGTGACCGGCCCCTCGGTGGTGAGCGGCACCTCGCCGCGGAAAGTCTTGTTGTCGGTGACCTGCATCGCCACGCCGTTCACCGCCACGGTCACGGCGCTCTCGTCCTGCACCGTCCCCTCCACCGCCATGGTGCCGCGGTTGGTCAGCGTTCCCTCCGCCGGAGCGGTGAACGCCACCACCGGCGGCTCGGTGTCGCGGGTGAGGGTGCGCACCGGCGAGCTGACGTTGCCGGCCGCGTCCGTGGCCGTCACGCTGAGCGTGGTGCCGGTGGCGCCCAGCGGTACCTCGCCCGCGAAGGCGCCCGCCGCGTCCAGCGCCAGCGTGACGCCGTTGATGGAGAAGGTGACCGCCGTGCGGTCCTGCACCGTGCCGCGCACCTGCACCGTCTCGCCCATCACCCGCGCGCCCTCGGCCGGCGCCGCGAAGGCGACGACGGGGGCCTCGGTGTCGCGCAGCACCGTGCGGCTGGCCGAGCCGGCGTTCCCCGCCGCGTCGGTCGCCTCGGCCACCAGCGTGTTGTCGCCCTCCACCGCCAGCGCGGCCGTGGTGGCGAAGGAGCCGTCGGCCGCCACCGCCACCTCCGCCCCGCCGATGCGCAGCGTGACCGGCGACGCGTCGGTCACGCGCCCGCGAAGCTCCGTCTGCGTCTGGCGGGTGATGAGGCCCGCGGCCGGGGTCTCGATCACCACCACGGGCGGCGTGGTGTCGCGCACCACCGTCCGCGTGGCGCGGCCTACGTTCCCCGCCGCGTCGGTGGCCACGAAGGCCAGCGCGTTGCTTCCCTCCTGCGCCAGCGGCGCTTCCGCCGTGAAGGAGCGGTCCTCGGCCAGCGGAACCGCCACCCCGTTCATCGTCAGCGTCACCGCCGACGAGTCGGCGACGGTGCCGCTCACCTGGATGGCCCGCTCACGCGTCAGCTTCCCTTCCTCGGGCGCCGCCACGGTGACCACGGGCGGCGTGGTGTCGCGCACGATCCCGCGCTGCGCCTGCCCCTCGTTCCCCGCCGCGTCGGTGGCGACCGCCGCCAGCGTGATCCGTCCTTCGACGGTGAGCGGCACCTCGCCGCGGAAGGTCCTGTTGTCGGTTACCTGCATCGCCACGCCGTTGACCGCCACGGCCACGGCGCTCTCGTCCTGCACCGTGCCCTCCACGGCCATGGTGCCGCGGTTGGTCAGCGTTCCCTCCGCCGGAGCGGTGAACGCCACCACGGGCGGCCGGGTGTCGCGCGTCACCTGGCGCGCGGCGCTGGAGCTGTTCCCCGCGGCGTCGGTGGCGCTCACGGTCAGGAAGTTGGCTCCCTCGGCCGTCGCCGGCACCTGGGCCTCGAACGCGCCCTCGGGGGAGAGGGTGAGCGCCACGCCGTTGATGTTGGCCGTCACCCTGGTGCGGTCCGTGATGGTGCCGCGCACCTGCAGCAGCGAGTCGCGCGTGAGCACCCCCTCGGCCGGAGCCGTGAGGGTGATGACGGGCGGCTCCGTGTCGCGGATCACCGTGCGCACGGAGTCGGTGCGCAGCCCGGCCGCGTCCACCGCCGTGTAGCGGAGCTGGTTCTCGCCTTCCACCGCGAGCGGCACCCGGGCGCTGAAGCCCTCGCCGCTGCGCGCCGCCTCCACGCCGTTCACCGTCACGCGGGTGGGGGTCTCGTCCAGCACCCGGCCCGCCGCCTCCACCTCCGTCTGGCGGGTGATGAGCCCCGCCGCCGGGGACTCGATCTGGATCACCGGCGCCGTGTTGTCCGTGGCGGTCACCCAGAAGTTCAGGTGGCTCCGCGGCTTGGACTGCAGCGTCACCTCCAGCACGTTCTCGCCCGGGCGCAGCGTCACCTCGCGCTCCAGCACGCCCACCTGCTGGTTCAGGTCGCTCTGCACCACCACGTACGTCCCGTTCAGCAGCACCGTGCCGCTGGAGACCCGCTCCGTGCCGTCCGGGTTGCCGTTGTAGATCCGGATCTTGTGCGGCGCCCCCGCCGTGGAGGCCACGTTGAAGCGCACCACCTCGGTAAAGGGCTCCCCCGTCTCGCGCCGGTACAGGCGCTGGAATACGGCGTAGCTCGCGTCCGGCGACTGCACCAGCGAGAGCGTGAGGTACGCCCCCGCCGGCCCGTACGCGTACACTTCCAGCGAGTTGGCCGCCTGCGGCACCACCGGGCGCGACAGGATGGCCCCCGCCGCGCTGCGCAGGTCCGCGCCGGAGTACACGGTCGCGCCGTTCAGCACCACGCGCGCGCTGTCCAGCCGCGCCGATCCGTCCGGGGCGCCGTTGGATACGCGCAGGGCGTAGCTCGCGGTGGGGGCGGCCAGGATGGCGAAGCGCTCCACGTGGTACGCGCTGCCCCCCGTGGGGGTGCCGAAGCGTTTGGGCCCGTAGACGGCCACGCTGTCCACGGATGCGGCGCCGGTGAGGACGCGCAGCAGCGGCGCCCCGGCGGTGGACGCGAGCGCGGAGCCCACGCCCGCCAGCAGGAGCAGCGGCAGCAGGGCGACGGCTCCGCGGCGGGCAAGGGCGTGCCCGAGCCTGCGGAGTTGGGATTGCTTGTGAGCGGTCACGTGGGGAGCTCGCCGCGGCGAGACTGTGCAGGGATGTGGCTTCGCGGCCGCGGGATGCGGCACGGAGCGGCTGCTCCGGGTCAGCGGAGCGGGGTGTACGCGGTGTGGATCGAGGGAGCGGTGGAGAACTTCCGCGGGAGGCCCCAGGGCGGGGCTTGCGGTGGCAATGCGTCGTCAAGAGCGTGGCGGAAGCTAGGAATATCCGCCAACGTGCGCAAGATGCGTCCGAACCGCGGCGCATTTGGTTTGCGCCGCGGGCGCCGTCCGGGCCTATTTGCTGGGCGGACGGCGATCACGCGCCCGATCCACAAACGCTTGAGCTATACGGACGTGGCGTAATATGACGGGAATGACGAGTTGCACATGACGCCACATTAAGTATTTATTATCCGGCTTCCGCGGTCCCGCGCCGCCGCACGCGGTCACCCGCGGCCCCTTTCAGGGCGTCAGCAGGCGGGCCACCGGCGCACGGCCGGTCACCCCCGGGAACGGTCGCGTAGCCGTCCGCGTGGAGCGCTGCGAGTCCAGTCAGGTTGCATCATCGCCTGGAAACGCGAGGTACGCCGCGCCCGCCGCTTCCGTGAGCCACACGCCGTTGGCGGAGAGGTAGAAGCGGTGCCCGTCCGCGTGCATGCGCGCGGCGTCCACGCGGAGCACGGCGGGGCGGCCGTGGCGCGCGCCCACCGCCGCGGCGGCCGCCTCGTCGGCGGAGAGGTGGACGTGCCGGCGGCGGCCGGGGATGAGGCCCTCGCGGCGGATGGAGTCCAGGAAGCGCGTGGCGGTGCCGTGGAAGAGGACGGCGGGAGGCTCCACCGGCTCCAGCCCCAGCGCCACCGCCACCGAGTGCCCCTGGCTGGCGCGGATGCGCGCGCCGTCGTCGCTCAGGGCGAAGCGCCGCTTGTCGTTCTCCGCCACCACGCGGCGCAGCGAGGCGTCGTCCAGCGGTACCCCCGCGCGCCCGGCGGCGGCGAGCAGGTCGTCCACACGCGCCCACCCGGCGGAATCCAGCACCAGGCCGAACTTCGCCGGCTCGTGGCGGAGCACCAGGCTCATCCACTTGCTGAGGCGCACGAGCGGACTCCGCGCCTCCGCGCCCTTCCGTTCGCGCGTCACGCCGGCCGCACCCCTCCGGCCTCGGCGCTCAGCGCTTCCTCCGTCTGGCCCAGCAGGTGGCGCCGCACGCGGTCCAGCGCGATCTGCGCGGTCATCCCCTTGACCCATTCGCGTCCGCGGTCGCCCACGTCGTAGCGGCGGGACCAGATGCCGCCCTCCCACGCCACGCCGATGCACACGGTGCCCACCGGCTTTTCCGCCGTGCCGCCGCCGGGGCCCGCGATCCCGGTGGTGGAGACGCCCAGGCCGGCGCCGGCCAGGCGGCGCACGCCCTCGGCCATCTCCTCGGCGGTCTGCGTGCTCACGGCGCCGTGCTCGCGCAGCGTGTGCGCGCGGACGCCCAGGACACGCTCCTTGGCGGCGTTGGAATACGTCGCCACGCCGAGGAGAAAGTACGCGGAGCTCCCCGGCACGTCGGTCACGCGATGCCCGATCAGCCCGCCGGTGCACGATTCGGCGACGGCCAGCGTCATCCCCCGCTCGCGGAGCAGCCGTCCCACCGTCTCCTCCATCCCCTCGTCGCCGATGGCGTAGAGGTGGGTGCCCAGCCGCTCCCGCACGCGCGCCTCCAGCTCGTCCAGCCGCCCTTCCAGCTCCTCGCCCGGCGCGCCGCTCACGGTGAGGCGGGCCTGCACGCGCGGGAAGGCCGCGCGGAAGGCGAGGCGCGCCTCCGCGGGATCGACCACCCCCGCCAGCAGCTCGTCCAGCTTGCTTTCCGCGAGCCCAAAGGTGCTGAACACGCGCGAAACGAAGCGCCGCCCCGGGTTGCGCGCCGCCGCCCAGGGGACCAGCGTGTCCCCCGCCATGCGCCGCATCTCGCGCGGCACGCCGGGGAGGCAGGCCACGTAGCGCGTGCCCCCGCCGCGCTCCACGGGGCAGATCACCCCCGGCGCGGTGCCGGTGGGATTGGGGATGACCGTGCACCCCTGGGGGACGAGCGCCTGCTTGCGGTTGTTGGCGGGCATCTCGATGCCGCGCGCGCGGAAGATCCCCTTGATGTGCGCCAGCGACTCCTCGTGCATCACCAGCGGCCGCCCGGCCAGCCGCGCCACGCACGCCGTGGTCAGGTCGTCCGCCGTAGGCCCCAGCCCGCCCGTGCACACCACCAGCTCCGCCTCCTCCAGCGCGCGTTCCAGCGTGCGCGCGATGGCGTCCTCGTCGTCCGTCACGGCGAAGCCGGCCACGGGCTCCACGCCAACGGCGCGCAGCTCCCCGGCCAGCCACCCGGAGTTGGTATCCGTCGTCAGCCCGGCGACGATCTCGTCCCCGATGGCGACCAGGGCAGCCCGTTTCACGCTCTGTGTCTCTGTGCCTCTGTGTGAGACCGCCGTTATTCCTTGCCCTTTCGCATTCCCCGCAGCGCGCCCTTCACCGCCTCGCGCGGCATGCGCGTGAAGCCGTTGAACTCGCCCCCCGAGGCCAGCCACTCGCCGCCGTCGATGGTCACGCACTCGCCGTTGATGTAGGGCGACGCGTCGGAGACCAGGAAGGCGGCCAGGTTGGTGAGCTCCTCGTGCTCGCCGAAGCGCTTCATGGGGATGCGCGCCCGCGCCTCGGCCTCCAGCTCGGGGGTGGGCATCAGCGCCTTCCACGCGCCCTCGGTGGGGAACGGCCCGGGGGCGATGGCGTTGGAGCGGATGCCGTAGGTGGCCCACTCCACCGCCAGCGAGCGCGTCATCGCCAGCACCCCCGCCTTGGCCGCCGCGGACGGGATCACGAACGCCGACCCCGTCCAGGCGTACGTGGTGGCGATGTTGAGGATGCTGCCGCCGCGCCCCCGCTCGATCATGGAGCGGCCGACCGCGAGGGTGGCGTGGAAGGTCCCGTACAGCACCGTCCCCACCACCGCGTGGAAGGCGTTGGGGGAAAGGTCCTCGGTGGCGGCGAGGAAGTTCCCGGCCGCGTTGTTCACCAGCACGTCCACCCCGCCCCACTTCTCCACCACCGCGGCCGCCATCGCCTCCACCTGCGCGAAGTCGCGTACGTCGCACGGCACCGCCAGCACGCGCTCGCCGGACGGGTCGATCTCCCCGGCGGCGCCGCGCAGGCGCTCCTCGCTGCGCCCCGTGATGGCCACCCGCGCGCCCAGCGAGACGAACCGCTTCGCCATGGAAAGCCCCAGCCCGGAGCCGCCCCCCGTCACCAGCACCACCTTCTCCGCCAGCAGGTCGTCGCGGAACATGCAGCTCTCCCGTTGCCGTGCACCCCGGACCGCACCCCGGACGGGCGCGGCGGCTTTCGCCGTGCAGACTACCGCGCCCCGGGGTCCGGCGAAAGGGCGAACGGCAGGCGCGCAGGGAGGAGTGGCTACGGAGCGGGCACCACCTCCACCGCCCACGAGATGCGGGAGTGCGCGTGGTAGTGGACGCGCGTGGAATCCGAGCGGGTGAACCGGCGCATGCCGCGGCTCACGGACAGCTCGGCGATCACGAAGCGGGCGGTGTCGTCCGGCACCAGGCTCCCATGGAGCACCACCCGCTCCGGCAGGGCCCCCGAGCTCTGCACGCCGAAGTACCTGTTCCCGCGCTGCAGACGCAGGTTCCAGCTGCTGAACTCGTCGGCCTGCATCCCGGCCGGCAGCGGGGCGGACACGACGGGAAACACCAGGTCCGCGCCCTTTGCCACCCTGATCCGCGCCGGACCGCTCCGCACCCACAGCGGGCCCTGGAAGGCGGCGGGGACGAACTCCACCCCCTGCACGACGGGGAGCACCACCGGCACGCCCTCCGCCAGCGGCCCCGGAGCGGCGATGACGGTGCCGTAGACCCGGTCGATCTGCCCCTCGCCTTCTTCCGACGGCACCGCCCGGCCGAGCACGCGCAGGGTGTCGTCCACGAAGCGCAGCGACGGCGTCTGCACCCCCAGGATCCCCCTCACGTGCAGCGAGTCGGCACCCTCCACGGGCTGGTCCAGGCGCAGGTCCACGCTTGCCACGGCGTACCCGTCGATACGGGGCTCGGCGCCGGTGGAGAGGGGTACGAAGTCGACGCACCCGGCCAGCAGGAGCGCCACGAGGATGAGGCGCTTCATGGCGCGGCCAGCTCGATGGCTTCCATCTCCCACGGGCGGTCGTCGTGCTCCTCGATGGCCAGCGCCAGCCCCGCGATGGCGAAGACGGAAAGGTCCAGGTCCACCCAGCGCCCCAGCGCGCGCCCGCCGGGGAGCCCCCGCAGCAGCGCCTCCTGCAGCGGGCGCCCCAGGGCGAAGAAGATCTGGTCCGCCTGGACGTTGTGCACCCGCTCGTGGGCGAACGACTCCGCGAACCACGCCGGGTCTTGGTGCGGAGCCGTGCCCAGGTACACGTTGCCGGGATAGGCCAGTCCGCTCACGCGGTTGCCCACCAGGTACATGGCGTGGCGCGGCGCGGTGAACACGGCGGCGCCGGCCGAAAGGCTGCGCCCGGCGTCCCACTCCAGCTCCGGCCGCGCCACGGCGTACACGGTCGCGGCCAGCGACACCGCATCCACCCGCGCGCGCACGCGCCGTTCGGCGGGGCGCACGTAGAGGCGCACGGGGCCCACCGGCAGCGCCACCTCTTCGAACGACGGCCGCCCCTGCCCCGCGTTCCACACCACCGACGACCCCACCGACGCCACCTCCCGGCCCAGCAGCCCCGCGCCCGGCCAGCGCCCCACGGCGATGCGCTTCCCCGCGTACACGCCCGCCCCGCCCGCCGCGCCGCGCGCGAACCCGTCGCGGAACGACCCGCCGCGCGCCCTCTGCACCATGCCGGCGGAAAGCCCGCCGAACAGGACGTTGGCGGAAAGCACGGTAAAGTCCGCCGCCCACCCCGGACGGGGGCTCGCGTTCTGCTGCGCCGCGGCCGGCGCGGCGAGGGCCAGGGCGGCCAGGGCCCACACCAGGGGGGATGAGATGCGCATGCGGCCGTGGGATGAGGGGAGCGGGAGGATGGGCCCGAAACATACGTACACACGACGGAGGCGGCAAACGTGAGCGGATCGGTTGCGCCCGTTCCGCACGGGCGGTAACGTGTGCGCGCCCCGCAGGAACCACCCCCCAAGTCAAGGAAAGACGCGAGTGGCGAAGCGACTGATCTCGGCCGAGAACGTCCTCAACCTGCTCCTGGTCTTCGTCCCCATCGCCATGGTGATGGAGTGGGTCCTCCATTCGCCGCCCATGTGGATCTTCGTGATCTCCTGCCTCGCCGTGATCCCGCTGGCCGGGCAGATGGGGCACGCCACCGAGGAGATCGCCGAGCGCGTGGGCGAGGGCGTGGGCGGGCTGCTGAACGCCACCTTCGGCAACGCGGCGGAGCTGATCATCGCCATCGTGGCCCTGCGGGCGGGGCTCTACGACCTGGTGAAGGCGTCCATCACCGGCTCCATCATCGGCAACCTGCTCCTGGTGTTCGGCCTGGCGACGCTGGTGGGCGGGCTCCGCTTCGAGACGCAGCGCTTCAACCGCACGGCGGCCTCGCTGGGCTCCACCCTGCTGGTGCTGAGCGCGGTGGGGCTCGTGGTCCCCGCCGTCTTCCACATGCTGGTGGGGAACACGGCCACGGCGGCGGAGCGCAACCTGTCGCTGGAGATCTCCATCGTCCTGATCCTCACCTACATCGCCTCGCTGTGGTTCACGCTGCGCACGCACCGCCACCTGTACATGGGCGACGCGCACTCCGGCGCCGGGAAGGCGGCGGGCGCGGAAGGCCTCCCCGCGACGGTGGCCGGCGTGGCGCCCACGGCCGGGGCGGCGGCGCACGCGCACAAGCCGCTCGGCAAGTCCATCGGCAAGCTGCTCATCGCCACGGTGGGCGTGGCCATCATGGCCGAGTTCCTGGTGGCCGCCGCCACCGAGACGGCCGAGTCGCTGGGGTGGAGCGAGATCTTCGTGGGCGTGATCGTGGTGGCGATCATCGGCAACGCGGCCGAGCACTCCACGGCGATCGTCATGGCCGCCAAGAACCGCATGGACGCCTCCATCAACATCGCGGTCGGCTCGTCCATCCAGGTGGCGCTCTTCGTGGCCCCGGTCCTGGTCTTCCTCAGCTACTTCATCGGCAAGGGCGGCCCCATGGACCTCATCTTCACCCCGCTGGAGGTCATCGCGGTGGTGGCCTCGGCCGGCATCATGGCCTTCTGCGCCAACGACGGCGAGAGCCACTGGATGGAGGGCGTCCAGCTCCTGGCCGTCTACATCATCCTCGGCATCGCCTTCTTCTTCCTCCCCCACGCCCCCTGAAAAAACGGGCCGCACACAGAGCCACAGAGACACAGAGAGAGATGAGATCTCCATGTCTCCGTGCCTTTTCTACCGCTCTCCGGCGGGGCTGACCAGAAGCCCGGCGAGCGCGGGATCAGCCTTCTGCAGGGCCAGGTGGATGGCTGGAAGGGTCCGCCGGATCCAGTCGAGCGCGGTCCGCAGCTCGTCCGAACCGGCGAGCACTGGGTCGTACATCGACCCCTTCCTCAGTGCCCGCACTTCCATCGAATCCGGCACGAGTTCTTCGAGCCCCTCGTACCCGAGCGCGGCGGCCCCGGCGAATGCCGCCTCGTGGTGCCCCTGCCCTCCCCCGGGCCGCAGGCCATGGGCGGCCAGAAGGGCCAGCGCGGCCAGGTGCCCCGCGTCGTAGGCGGAGCGGAGCGCCCCGTCGATGCTCATGCCCGGGAGCGCCGCGTCCCCGGCGCTCTCCACCGCCTTCCGCCACACCGCCGCCACCTGCTCCCGTTGCGCGGGCTGCTCGCGCAGCCGCCCCATCTCAATCAGCCTCTGCACGCCGGGAGTCCGATGCTCTGTCATGCGGCGAGCTCCGCCAGCCACGCGATTTCGGCTGGGTCGCCCGCTACCCAGCGCTTCGGCCCCATGAGAGTGGTGCGGACGAAGTTGGAGGCCGGGTGGGCGGGATCCCGCAGCCTTTCCCCGAGAGCCTGGAGCGTATACCGGACCGCGTTGACCTCCCGGCCCAGCAGGAGCCCCGCTTCCGCGAGCTGGCTCAGCAGCTTCCGCCGGTCGACCGCCGCGTCCTCGACGACGAGCAGATCGATGTCGCTGTCCGCCCGGTCCGTCCCGCGGGCGGTCGATCCAAAGACGAAAGCCGCCCGGACCCCCGCGATGTCGACCAGCGCATCTTCCACGAGCGGAGCAGGATCGGTCGAGGTGCCCACCAGGAGCCGGACGGCCTTCCAGACGGGCGACCCCTCCACCGCCTGGTAGCGCACCCGCCGCCCATCCTGCACACGCTCCAGGGCCCCGAGCTCCCCCAGCCTCGCCAGCTCCCGCTGCAGCGAGCTCCCCCCCAGCCGAAGGAGCCGCTGAAGCTCCCGCGCGTGCGGCCGCGCCCCCGGCCGCAGCACGAAATACCGCAGTATCCGCGCAGCCGATGGCGCGAGCCCGAGCAGCTCCAAAGCATCCCCCCGTTTCATCTCCATGCCCCAAATATTGGGGCAAACGCGCCCCTGGTCAAGCCACAGAGACACAGAGGAGAGCGCATTTTTATCTCTGTGTCTCTGTGCCTCTGTGTGACATCGCTGTTCCAGGACTGGCGCGGAACGGCCCGATGCCGCAACTTACCCGGCTTGTCCCCCGTCTTCGCTCCAGCGGTTTCTACCTGTGCCATCTCCCCAGGACCTGGAATTCGACGCCGTCGTGATCGGCAGCGGCTTCGGCGGCGCCATGGCGGCGTGGGAGCTGGGGGCGGCCGGGCGGCGCGTGGCCATGGTGGAGCGCGGCGGCTGGGTGGAGCGCGGGCCGCACAACTGGGCCGGCGAGGGCGCCTTCGTGCGCACCCCCGCCTACGCGCCGGACAGCGCCTTCCGCGTGCTCCAGGGCCGCCGCTGGGCCGAGCAGAACCTGTGCACCTGCGTGGGCGGGCCCTCGGTGTACTACGGCGGCTCGTCGTTCCGCTTCCGCGAGGGCGACTTCGCCGTGGCGCCCGAGATCGTGCAGGAGTCGGCCGCCGCGTGGCCCTTCGGATACGACGCGCTGGAGCCGTTCTACACGCAGGCCGAGCGGCTCCTGGGCGTCTCCGGGGCGGCCGGCGCGGACCCCACGGAGCCCCCGCGCAGCGCGCCCTACCCGTTCCCCCCCGCCCCGCTCGCCGAGCCCTCGCGGCGCATCGACCGGGCGGCGCGGTCGCTGGGGCTGCACCCTTTCCCCATCCCCCTCGCCATCGACACGGCGGGCGGATGCCAGCGCTGCACCACCTGCGACGCCTTCGCCTGCGCCGTGGGCGCCAAGAACGACATCGCCACGCGCATGGTCCCGGAGCTGGCGCGGCGCGGGATGGTGCTCTTCCCCGACACCATCGCGGTTCGCCTGGTGGCGGACCGCGGCCGCGTGGAAGCCGTCGAGTGCCGCACACGCACGGGCGAGCCCCTCGTATTCCGCGCGGAAAGCTTCGTGCTGGCGGCGGGCGCCCTCGCCACCCCCCACCTGCTGCTGGCCTCGGGGCTGGAGCGGATCAACCCGGCCGGGCAGGCGGTGGGGCGCTACCTGATGCGCCACTGCAACGCCATGACGTACGGGATCTTCCCCAGGAACCCCAACCCGGCCAACGAGCACCACAAGCAGCTCGCCATCCACGACTACTACTTCGGTGTGGACGCCGGGGACGCCCCGCGCGGCAAGCTGGGGAACCTGCAGCAGGTGATGGGGCCGCCCGCCGCCATGCTGGAAGTGGGTCTTCCGAAGCCGCTCGCCCGCATGGGCGCGCCGCTGGTGGGGCACATGACGGGGCTCCTTTCCATCGCCGAAGACCAGCCGCGGCCCGAGAACGGCGTGCGCATCGACCCCACCGCCCGCGACCGCTGGGGGCTGCCGCGCATGAGCGTCACCAGCCGCTACTCGCCCCGCGACCTGGCGGCGCGGGCCGCGCTGGTGCGGCGCGCCAGGAAGATCCTGCGCCGCGCCGGCGCCTGGGGCACCGTCACCTGGAAAGTGACCACCTTTTCGCACGCCGTGGGCACCGTGCGCATGGGCCACGACGAGGGGACGGCCCCGCTCGACCCCGAATGCCGCTTCCGCGGCCTGGAGAACCTGTACGTGACGGATGGAAGCTGCTTCCCGACCTCCGCCGGGGTGAACCCCAGCCTCACCATCGCGGCCAACGCGCTGCGGGTGGGGCGGCTCCTGGCCGGCGCCCCGCACCCCGCCCACGCGGAGGCGGCGGGGTGACCTCCATCGCCTTCCTGGGGTGCGGCTTCGCCACCCGCATCCACACCAAGCGGCTGCGGGGGATGGAGGGCGTCAGCCTCTTCTACGCGTCGCGCAGCCGCGCCAGGGCGGAGGAGTACGCGCGCAAGGCGAAGGGGGCGGGCGCCTTCGGCTCGTACGAGGAGGCCATCGCCGATCCCCGCGTCGACACCGTGGTCGTCGCCACGCCGCCCACCACGCACCTGGAGCTGACGCTGGCCGCGCTCGCGGCGGGGAAGCACGTGGTGGTGGAAAAGCCGCCCTTCCTGCACGCCGCGGACTTCGACACGGTGCGGGCGGCGCGCGACGCGGCCGGGCGGCGGGTGATGGTGGCCGAGAACTACTTCTACAAGCCCATGGCCGAGGCGCTCCGCGGCGTCATCCAGCGCGGCGACGTCGGCGAGCCGCGCCTGCTGACCATCAACGCGCTCAAAGAGCAGGCGGTGGCCGACTGGCGCGGCGACATGTCGCTGGCGGGGGGAGGCGCGCTCTTCGAGGGCGGGATCCACTGGATCAACTTCATGGCCAACCTGGGGCTCCCTGTGCTGCGCGCCACGGGGTACCGCCCCGGCGGGCGCCCCGGCGAGCCCGACCGCACCACCCTGGCCGTCTTCGAGTACCAGGGCGGCGCGGTGGGCACCCTGGCCTACTCGTGGGAGATCGGCTCCCCGCTCAAGGGGCTGCGCCTTTCGGCGCTGTACGGCACCGAGGGCGCCGCCACCTTCGAGACCAACGGAATTTTCCTGGCGGTGCGCGGCCGGCGCCGCCGCGTGGCCCTTCCCGGCCCGGGCGACATCCCGGGCTACGCCGCCATGTGGCGGGACTTCGTCCCCGCCCTGCGCGAGAACCGCGAGCCGCGCTTCGGCTTCGACGCCGCGCGCCGCGACATGGAGCTGCTCGAGGCCGTGTACGCCTCCATGGACCGCTGACCCTTCTCACATCCAAATGAACGGATCGATGCCTGCCATCCTGATCGGGCTCCTCGCGGGCGCCCACACCTCGTCCTGGGGGATGTACAAGGACGCCCCGCACGAGGGCTTCACCTTCCTCAAGTACTCGCGCAGCATCATCACCGCGTCCATCGTGGCGCTGATCCTCGCGCGCGTCGTGCAGCTGGATCTCTCCACCTCGGCGCACCTGGCCGTCTTCTTCGGCCTGGTGTACGCGGGCGAGCGCCTGACGCTGGAGCTGTGGAAGACGTTCATCCGCGAGGAAGACCAGTCCAAGTACTTCATCCCCATGCAGTTCGGAATCCTGGGGAAGCCGGTGAAGAGCCGTGCGGTGCGCTGGTCGCTCTTCGCGGCGGTGCTGGTGCTCCTGGTGGCGCTGCTGTGGGGCGCCAACCGCCTGATGCAGGCCTACCCGGACGCCAACCCCTGGCTGGTGCTCTTCACGGTGGGCTCCATCGGCGGGTGGCTCACGGCGTTCGGCGGGGCGTGGAAGGACGCGCCGGTGGAGGGGTTCGAGACCTTCAAGTTCTTTCGCAGCCCCGGCGTGGCGCTGAGCTGGGCGATCGTGATGGCGTTCTTCACCACCAACTGGATCTACATCGCCATCGCGGGGGCCGGCTACTCGGTGGCCACCATCGAGACGTACAAGACCTTCTTCTTCCCCAGCAAGCCCCGCGGGAAGTTCGCCGGCAAGCCCATCCTGTTCCCCAAGATCCTGGAGCAGCGCTGGATCGTGGCGGTCCTCTACGCCTGCATCTGGGTGGCGGTGATCTCCTTCCTGGTCCTGGGCTTCATGGGCCCCCGCCACGGCCTCCTCCCGTAAACGGCACAGCCGGCACGGAGGCACCGAGGCGAAGTTCTCCTCCGTGCCTCTGTGCCTCTGTGTGAGCCCCGCTGTTCAAAGTCCTTGGTGCGCGCGGGATTACGTGCTACATTCCACCCTCCCCCAGAGCACCCGTCTCCTGATCGGCCCCAAGATGTCCCTGGAGCTGTTTCCGCGCCGTGCCGGCCAGCCGCGGGTCCTCATCGTGGATGATGAGCCCGGGATCCGCCGCGTCCTCGCCGACTCCTTCGCGGGCGAGGACTACGCGCTGGCGGTGGCCCAGAACGGGCGCGCCGCGCTGGAGCACTTCCTGGTGGAGGGGGCCGACCTGATCCTGGCCGACCTGATGATGCCGGAGATGGGCGGCCTGGAGCTCCTGCGCCGCGTCAAGGCGCTGGACGACTCGGTGGCCTTCATCCTCCTCACCGGCGCGGGGACGATGGAGCAGGCCGTCGACGCGCTGCGGCTGCAGGCGGACGACTACCTGCTGAAGCCCTTCAACGTGGACGAGGTGATCCTTTCCGCCCGCCGCGCCCTGGAGCACCAGCGGCTGCGGGCCGAGAACCGCGCCTACCAGCGCGGGCTGGAGGCGCTCGTGGCGGAGCAGGCGCAGCAGCTCGAGCACCTATTCATGGACGGCCTCCTCACCATCGCCAACGCCGTGGAGGCGCGCGACGCGTACACGGGGGGCCACCTGGAGCGCGTCACCGTCTACGCTGTGGCCACGGGCGTGGAGATGGGGCTGGACGAAGAAGCGCTGCGCGAGCTGGTGGTGTGCGGGCTCCTGCACGACATAGGTAAGGTGGGCGTTCCCGACCACATCCTGCGCAAGCCCGGCGAGCTCACCGCCGAAGAGACCGCGCTGATGAGGCGCCACCCGCTGATCGGCTCCGCCATCCTGGAGCGCAGCGCCTTCCTGCGCTCGGCGGCGCAGGGCGTCCTCCACCACCACGAGCGGTGGGACGGGAACGGCTATCCGTTCGGCCTCAAGGGAGCGGAGATCTCGCTCAGCGGGCGCATCCTGGCCGTGGTGGACGCCTTCGACGCCATGGTCACCACCCGCCCCTACCGCGGAAGCTGCCCCCACCACGACGCCCGCGCCGAGCTGGAGCGCTGCTCGGAATCCCAGTTCGATCCCCGGGTGGTCGCGGCCTTCGGCGCGGCGCTGGACGCGGGGCTCCCCGCCCCCGCCGGCGCGCGCTACATTCCGGCGCTCATGGAAAGGGTGGGCGCACACGTGAAGCTTGCGCAGGCCGGATAGATGATCTTATAGTAGTGAAAGGTTTCACACGACAATAGCACACCCGCCGCGAGGCGGGGTCGCAGAGCCGGGCGTCTCCCACGGGAGATCGGCCAGCCGCCGAACGTGAACCGCAAGAGCCCCCATGCCATTCCGCAGCACGGGAACGGCCCCCGCCCCCGCCACCCCGGGGACGGAGGCGTCCCCCATCCCAGCAGTCGTGCCCCCGGAGCGCTACCCGGCCGTCCACGCGGTCCTGCAGCGCATCGCGGAGCGCATCGCCTGCCCCGCAGAGCTCGGCCGCCTGCTGCACACCCTTGCGGACGAAACGGGCAGTCTCCTCCACGCATCCGCCACCGTCGCCACCGCCGAGCCCGGCGACCTCCTGGCGCTTCGCACCGGCTCCGGCCTCCTTGCCCCGTTCGAGGGCGAGCTTCTCCCGGGCGAAGGAAGCTTCTGCGGCGCCGCGCTTCACCGCGGCTGGCGGGAGACGGCGAACCTCTCGCGCGAGCCGCACGCCTACCCCGGCGAGCAGGAGCTGGGCGCCGGGCCCGCGCTGGCCGCCGCGCTCCCCGCCCCCGGGGGACCGTCCGGCGTCCTGCTGGTGGTCCGCCCCGCCGGCGCCGCGCAGTTCACCCCGGAAGAGAGCGCGGAGCTGGCCGCGGTGGCGGAGTTCGCGGCCGCAGCGCTGGCGGGCGCCCGCGCCTGCGCGGAAGCGCGCGCCCGCCGCATCCCCGTGGACGCCTGGCGCAACGACCGCGACACCGCCGCGTGGCGCCGCACCTACGAAGCCGTCGCCGCCGAGACGGGGCAGGCCGTGTTCCGCGTGGAGCTGGCTACCGGCGAGATCCGCTGGAGCGCCGCACGCGACGAGGCGTGGGGGAGCACCGTGGCCGGCCTGGCGCAGCGCGTCGCCGCCGCGGACCGGGAGCGCGTGCTCCGCGCCCTTTCCACCCCCGGCGCCTCCCGCCTGGAAGTGTCGGCCACGGACGCCGCGGGGCGCCTCAAGCGCTACCGCCTGGACACCTTCCCCGACGCGGCGGAGCCGGGCGTCGTCGCCGCGCTCCTGGCGGAAGGCCACGCGGCCGCCGAGCGCGGCTCCCTGGTGCCCGTGGCGGAGCTGATCCGCGCCGTGCGCCACGAGCTCAACAACCCGCTCGCCGTGGTCGCCGGCACCGTGCACCTGATGGAAGCGTCCGGCGCGGCGGAGGGGCAGCCGGAGATCGCCCGCTCCGTCCAGCAGATCCGCGACGCCTCCGACCGCCTCCGCGACCTGAGCACGCGCATCGGCCTCCTGGAGCGCATGCCCGAAGCCGCCTTCGTCACCGAGGGCGGCGGCCTGGGGGTCGCGATCCCCTGACGCCGCGGGGCCGGCACCGGGACACGGAGGAGAGGCGTCAAACGGAAGATTCCGCGCTGTCCCGCTCACACCGTGTATATGCCTGTTGCAACATTCAAGGTTTGATGTGATACTGTAGCACTGAAGGATGGGTCCGGACGTTGCAACGGTGGATGCTTCGTACCGAGTAGGCAAAGTGAAACGCCGCCGGATTTGCGCGATGAGCGAGCACAGGCAGCCGCCGGGCCCTGACGTGCGGCCGGACAGGGAAGAGGGGGCCGCGGTACGCGAGCGGCCCGCCACGCGCACACCGCGCCTCTTCCGCGTGCTCCTCCACAACGACGACTACACCAGCATGGAGTTCGTGGTGGAAGTACTCGTCCGCCACTTCGAGAAGACCACGACCGAGGCCACGCAGATCATGCTGCAGGTGCACCACGCCGGGTACGGGGTAGCCGGCACCTACACCCGCGACGAAGCCGAGACCCGCGTGGAGCGCGTCTCGGCCGAGGCACGGGGCGAGGGGTTCCCCCTGGTGCTGAGCGTGGAGCCGGAGTAGCGATGTCCACCCCCGCGCTGCGCCCGGAGCTGGAGGTGAGCCTCCACCTGGCCGTGCTGGAAGCGGCCCGCCGGGGGCACGCCTATGCCGGGCTGGAGCACCTCCTCTTCGCCCTCCTCCACGACGACGCCACCGCCGCGGCGGTCGAAGCGTCCGGAGCACGTGCGGACCGCCTCCGCCGGCGCCTGGAGCGCTACCTGGACGAGCAGATGAAGCCCGGCGCGGGGGCCCCGCTGGACGCCAGCGCTCCCACCCTGGGCTTCCGCCGGGCGGTGCAGCAGGCGGCGCTGCAGGCGCTGCGCTCGGGGCGCGACGAGGTCACCGGCGCCCACGTTCTGGTGGCGATGTGGGACGAGGCCGACTCCTTCGCCGTCCACTTTCTGCAGGAAGCGGGCGCCGACCGCATGGAGCTGATGCGGCGCGCCTCCTCCACCGCGGACGCCCCGCCCGCCTCCGTACCGGCGGGCGTGGACGCGGACGAGGAGGGGACGCCGGAACCGGGTGACGCGCTGGCCCGCTTCGCCGTCAATCTGAACCGCCAGGCCGCCGAGGGGCGCGTGGACCCGCTGATCGGCCGCGACCGGGAGCTGGGGCGCGCGATCCACGTCCTCGCCCGCCGCCGCAAGAACAACCCGCTCTTCGTGGGCGATCCCGGCGTGGGGAAGACGGCGCTGGCCGAGGGGCTGGCCCTGCGCATCCACCGCGGCGAGGTTCCGGCCCCGCTAAAGGACGCCGAGATCTTCGCGCTGGACATGGGTGCCCTCCTGGCCGGCACCCGCTACCGCGGCGACTTCGAGGAGCGGCTCAAGGCGGTGCTCCGGGAGCTGGAAGCCCGCCCCGGCGCCGTCCTGTTCGTGGACGAGATCCACACCCTGGTGGGCGCGGGAAGCACCAGCGGGGGGAGCATGGACGCTTCCAACCTCCTCAAGCCCGCCCTGGCGGCCGGGCTGCGCTGCATCGGCTCCACCACGCACGAGGAGCTGCGCTCGCACTTCGAGCGCGACCGGGCCCTGGCGCGGCGCTTCCAGAAGATCGACGTGCCGGAGCCGGGCACCGAAGACACGGTGCGGATCCTGGAGGGGCTGCGGGAGCGCTACGAAGAGTTCCACGGGGTGCGCTACGCCCCCGAGGCACTGCGCGCCGCCGCCGAGCTGAGTGGACGCTACCTGCACGACCGCCGCCTCCCGGACAAGGCCATCGACCTGATGGACGAGGCCGGCGCCGAAGCCAAGCTGGCGGCGGGCGGAGACGGCCCGGCGCTGGTGGACGCGGAAGCGGTGGAGCGGATCCTGGCCACCATGGCGCAGATCCCCCCGCGCACGGTGGCGGGGAGCGACCGGGAGCGGCTGCGCACGCTGGAAGCGGAGCTCAAGGCCCGCGTCTTCGGGCAGGACCGCGCCATCGAGCAGCTCGCCTCGGCCATCAAGCTCTCGCGCGCCGGGCTGCGCGACCCGCGCAAGCCGATCGGCTCCTTCCTCTTCACCGGCCCCACGGGCGTCGGCAAGACGGAAGTCGCCCGCTCCCTGGCCGAGGTGATGGGGATCGAGCTGGTCCGCTTCGATATGAGCGAGTACATGGAGCGGCACACCGTGTCGCGGCTGATCGGCGCGCCGCCGGGGTACGTGGGGTTCGACCAGGCGGGGCTCCTCACCGAGGCGGTGCGCCGCACCCCGCACGCGGTGGTCCTGCTGGACGAGGTGGAAAAGGCGCACCCCGACGTCTTCAACCTCCTCCTGCAGGTGATGGACTACGGCCGGCTCACCGACAACAACGGCAAGCAGGCCGACTTCCGCAACGTGGTGCTGGTGATGACCAGCAACGTGGGCGCGGAAGAGCTGTCCCGCCGGCGCCCGGGCTTCACGGGCGCGGACGCGGCCCCGGGCGACGACGCGCGGGCCTTCGAGCGCACCTTCTCGCCGGAGTTCCGCAACCGGCTGGACGCGCGCATCACCTTCGCCCCGCTCGCGCTCCCGGTGATGGAGCGCATCGTGGACCGCATGGTGGCCGAGGTGGGGAAGCGGCTCGCGAAGCGCGGGGTGGAGCTGGAGCTGACCCCGGCCGCCCGCGCCTGGCTGGCCGAGCACGGGCTGGACCCCGCCAACGGCGCGCGGCCCCTGGCGCGGCTCATCGAGGAGCGCATCCTCCGCCCGCTGGGCGACGAGCTGCTGTTCGGGGCGCTGGAGCACGGCGGCCGCGCGCGGGTGGACGCGGCGGACGGGCAGATCGTCCTGGCCCATCAGGGGCGCGAGGAATCCGCCGAGGCGTTGGAGACGTAGAGTAAGGAAACGGAGTGGACGGGCGCGGTGTATAGCTGGGCGCCAGCAAAACTCCGGGAAGTGCAATCCTGGTGCGCAGGGCGGCACGATGGGCGCGACGAGTCGGGATCGATACTGGGCAACCGTGCAAAAGCGGCGGCTCAGGTGCCGAAAAACTGGCGCTCGCAGGGCCGAACGCGTATCGTATACCGAAAGTTTACAGACCGAGCACCCCTGCGGGGGGGACAAGGAGAGATCGCTTTATGAGAACCGCCCGAGCCAAGACCGCCGCGCAGCGCGAGCCCCGCCGCTGGCGCACCCCGCCCCCCCTCATCCGCGGCTCCGAGTCGCTGGAAGGGATGGACATCCTGCGCGAGGTCGGCAGCGAGGCGGGAGTCCTCCTCTGGCAGTCGTACCGCAACGTGATGTTCTGGGCCACGGCCGAGCCGGAGGCGCGCGCAAAGCTCTTCTCCGCCGAGGCAGGCCGCAAGCGCCTCGCGGAGATCGCGGCCGCGCGCATCCCCCAGGACCTGGTGGATCCGCTCACGGCCATCGCGGGCCTGCTCGCCGCCGCCGACACCACGCCGGGCGAGACCGTCGCCGACGCGTGCATCGCCATCGCCCGGTGGGCCGGCGAGGAGCGCAACGGCGCCGCGGCCCTCTCGTTCACGCAGGCCGCCGCCCTCGCCATGCCGCGCAGCGCGGCGATGGCGCTCAAGGTGGGCCAGGTGGCCCGTGAGCGTGGCGAGGTGGCGCGCGGGGAGACCTGGTTCCGCCACGCCATCATGATCTCCCGCCAGGTGGGCGATTGGGACACCTACGCCCGCGCCTACCTGGCGCTGGGGAACATGGCGGTGAAGCGCGGCAGCTTCCCGGTCGCACACCGCATGCACATCAAGGCCCTTCGCGCCGCGCGGCGCAAGGGCCTCCCGGCGCTGCAGGGCCGCGCCGCGCACGACCTGTTCGTGGTCGCGCTGGAGACCGGCCGCCACGCGCAGGCGGAAGATTACGCCAAGATGGCCTTCCGGGCGTACGGGCCCACTGACTCGCGTGTGCCGATGCTGGCGCACGACGTGGCGTACCTCTGGATGGAGCAGGGGTACTTTGCCCGGGCTCTCCCGGTGTTCGAGGCCGTGCGGCCGCACTTCACGGTGGTCACAGAGCGCCTCTCGCTGGTGGCCAACATCGCCCGCGCCGCCGGTGGCATCGGTGACCGCGAGGTGTTCCGCAAGGCCTGGGTGGAGGCCAGCCGTCTCGCCAAGGACCCGGAGGCACGTGCCGCCATCCCGGGATCGATGCTGGACCTGGCCCAGGGTGCCGCCTCGCTCGGCGAGTGGGACCGTGCGGAGCAGGCGGCGGAGCAGTCGCTCGCCGCCGCCCGCGACCAGCGGCAGGCCAAGGTGATGTTCAGCGCGGAGACGCTGCTCGACTCCATCCGGAACGACCGCAAGATCGAGCGGGTTCGGATCGAACCCCCGCAGCACGGCGCTCAGGATGCGGACCAGTTCGCGGCTACCATGGTGCGAACGCTCGAGATGGCGTCAGCGCGCTGATAAATCTCGCGCGGACGGCGTGGCCCTGAGCCACGCCGCCCGCGGAGTCTTACGACCCCGACCCGACCACCGGGCCGCGCGAGTCCGTCGTGGTACAGGTGGTGGTGACGTTGCCGCTGGAGTCGGTCGTGACCACGACCGTTCCTTCGCAAATGGTTTCGTCGCCCGTGGAAGTCGTCGACTCCGTGGTGTCGGATACGACGGGGTCGAGGCTGCGTCGCGCGCCCGGGGCGTGCGAGGCCGGGCCGGTGATCGATTCAGTGCCGCAGGCTGCGAGTGCCGTGAGCGAGAGGGTCGCGAGGAGAAGGCGGACGTTAATCATTCTGAAATCTCGGGTGTGCGGAGGGGTGTACGGGGCAGGACGCGGTGACCGCGTGACGCACAGCAAAGTTGTGCACCGGGGCACCCAACTGCCCATTCTTCTTTCGTCTGGCTCCAGTTAATTCCGGACACGTCATGGCCACGCCCCGCCGTTTGCTCCTCATTATGCACCCGAATGGTGCATTCAGGGAGCGCGTCCTGACGATCGGCGCGAAATCGTTCCGCTGCAGGACCATCAACGCCTGGCCGGACCTGCGCGCCGCCGCGGCCGAGGCCCCTCCCTCCACCCTCCTGGTGGTGGACCCCTACCGCAAGAATGCGCGCGGGGTGTGGAAACTCACCACGGAGCTGCGCGGGTTCCTCTGGGAGTTCCCGTCCGTGACGGTGGTGGCGGCGATCGAGGTGCGCGCCGGCTGCTCGCACGACCTCCGCACGCTGGGCGAGTGGGGGGTAGCCGACGTCATCTCCATCTACGAGGACGACACTGCCGAAGGGATGCTGCGCCGGCTGTGGCTGGCGCAGGGCCGCCCCCTGCAGAACCTGCTCGCCCGGTCGCTCCCCGCCACCATGTCCGGCCGGTCGCGCACGCTGCTGATGACGGCGGCGGAGGTGGTGTCGATGGGGGGCAAGGGGCGCGAGCTGGCCCGGGCCCTCCACCTGTCACAGCGCACGGTGCTGCGCTGGGCCGAGCGCGCCGGGCTCCCCCCGCCGCGGCGCATCCTGGCGTGGATGCGCATCCTGCTGGCCTCGTCGCTCCTGGACGACCCGGGGCGCACGGTGTTCAGCGTGGCGTGTGCCTGCGGGTACGCGTCAGACAGCAGCCTGCGGCGCGCGATGCAGGACTTCCTGGGGACGATCCCCACGCACCTGCGGCGGGAGGGGGCGTTCGAGCGCGCCACGCACGCTTTCCTGCGCGAGCTGGCCGAGTACAAGGAGCTGGGGCCCGAGAGCATCTTCACGGGGCGCGGACGTGCGGCGAGCGACCGGAGGCGCGCGCGGGAGAGGGCGGCGCAGCTCGCCGCGCAGGCCGGGGAGCGCATCGAAGGGTCGTGAACGGCTGGGGGCACACAGAGGCACAGAGGCACGGAGATGACTTCATCTACGTGCCTCTGTTTTGTTGCATACAGTTTCCGACAGGGGTGCGGCGGGTAACGGGAGGGAGCATTCGATCTCTAAATTAGAGAAACACTGGACATTTCGGCAGCGAGGGCGTACACTTGAATGTGAGTGAGGTATGACGCGGAACGACATCTCCCAGACGAGCTGAACATGCAACCGATCCTGAGGCCGTTGATCGTGATGCATCCCGACTCCGTGTTCAAGGAGCGGATGCGGCGCATCGGCAGCCAGAGATTCCAGACCCAGTTCGTGTCGGACTGGGACGTGCTGCGCACCACGCTGCAGGAGTCGCCGCCGGCGGCGCTGGTGGTGGTGGACCCGTACCGCCGCACCTACGGCTCCGAGGCGGAGCTGGCGCCGGAGCTGCGCTCGCTGCTGTGGGAGTTCCCCACCGCCACCGTGATCGCAGCGCTGGAGGTGCAGCGCGGGCGGATGCGGGACCTGCGCACGCTGGGCGAGTGGGGGGTGAAGGAGATCATCGCCCTGGACGAGGAAGACACGCTGGAGGCGATCACGCGGCGTCTGCGCGCGGCGCAGGGGCGGCCGCTGCAGAGCCTGCTGGAGCGCTCGCTCCCGGCGAACCTGTCCGGCCGCGCGCGCGCCCTGCTGATGGCCGCCGCCGAGGTGGTGGCCGAGGGTGGCCACGGGCGCGACCTGGCCGCCTCGCTGCGCCTTTCCGAGCGGACGCTGCTGCGCTGGGCCGAGCAGGCGGACCTGCCGCCCCCACGCCGCATCCTGGCGTGGATGCGCGTGCTGCTGGCCTGCGAGCTCCTGGACGACCCGGGGCAGACGGTGCTCTCGGTGGCGTACACCTGCGGCTACGCGTCGGACAGCTCGCTGCGCCGCGCGGTGCAGGAGTTCACGGGCGTGCTGCTGACGGAGCTGCGGAAGCGCGGCGCGTTCGCCACCGCCTCCGAGATGTTCCTGAAGGAGCTGGAGGAGACGCGCGAGCACGGACGGGCCCGCCGCAAGGCTGCCCGCGCGGAGGCACGCGCCGCCCTCCAGGCCGAGCGCGCCGCCGCCCTGGAGCGCGGCGACCGGGG
>CADCTW010000206.1 GCA_902805735.1 uncultured Gemmatimonadota bacterium
TGGCGGACGGGGCCACGGTGGAGCGCACCCTGCGCGCCTCCGCGGAGCACGTGCAGCTGGAGGCGCTGGTGGCCACGGCCGAGCGCCGCCGCTGCACCGTGCGCCCCACCGAGGGCGCGGAGACGGCCACGCTGTGGGACGAGGCGCGCAAGGCGCTGGCCTCCACCGGCCAGTCCGGGCGCCAGTATCCCCTGCGCTACGAGATCCGCCGCACCACCCGCGAGGTGGACGCGGACACGCGCGTCGTGCGCAACGAGCAGACGCGGATGCAGAGCGGGTACCGCGTGAACCCGTTCGTCAGCGCCCCGGCCGAGCAGCTCGCCGCGCGCGGGTACGTGGAGACGCGGGGCGACACCCTGGTCTTCTACGGCCCGGACGCGGCCGTGCTCCTGTCGGACGTGTTCCTGGACACGCACTGCTTCCGCGTGCAGCCGCCCAGCCGCGAGCACGAGGGGATGGTGGGGCTGGCCTTCGAGGCGGTGGCGGGGCGGAAGCTCCCCGAAGTGCAGGGGGTGCTCTGGATGGACCGGCGCACGGCCGAGCTGCGGGTGCTGGAGTACCGCTACACCAACCTCCCCTCCGAGCGCGTCGCCGAGCTGGCCGAGGGACGCGTGGAGTTCCGCCGCCTCCCCGACGGCGCGTGGATCATCCCGCGCTGGCGCATCCGCATGCCCACGCCCCGCGAGGCGCTCCCCGCCACGGGGGCGCGAGTGCCGGGGATCGAGCGCGGCCTGGTGCAGACGGCCTACACCATGGTGGAGGAGATCGGCGAGGTGATGGAGATCCGCACGGCGGAGGGAGCCGTGGTGCCGACGGTGGCCTTCGCCACGCTCTCCGGCGTGGTGTACGACAGCACGCGCGCCCGCCCGCTGGCCGGCGCGCGGGTGCAGCTCGCGGGGACGCAGCACGCCGCCGTGGCCGACGCCGAGGGCCGGTTCCGCATCGCGCAGCTCCCCGAGGGCGCGTACTCCGTCGTCTTCACCCACCCGCGGCTGGACTCGCTGGCGTTCGTGCCCACCCCCGTGCGCGTGGCGCTGGTGCCGCCGCAGGAGCTGCGGCAGGAGCTGGCGGTGCCGGGGATGGGCACCATCCTGACCGCCTCGTGCCTCCCCGCCCCCGCGGGCAGCGCCCCGCTGGCGGGCACGGTCACCAGCACCACGGGCGGAGCCCCGCTCCCCGGCGTCGCCGTGCGGGCCTCCTGGCAGCGCCCGGGCGAGACCGGCGACAGCACCCGGCTGCTGGCCGCCACGGACCGCGACGGCGTGTACCGCTTCTGCTCGCTCCCCGCGGGCGTGGCGGTGCGCGTGGAGGCCCGCCTTGCGGACGCGCACACGGGCGCGGAGCTGCGCCTGCGCGGCGGCGCGGCGGAGCAGCGGGATTTCGCCCTGGCCGCGGCCCCGCCCGCGGAGGCCCGCCTGCGCGCGGCCGTGCCCTCGCGGGTGACGGGGCGGCTGGTGGATGCCACCACGTCGCGCCCCATCGGCGGGGCGGTGCTCCGCTTTGGGCCGGGGCTCCCGCAAGTCACCACGGACCGCCGCGGCACCTTCACCCTCGCCGCCGTGCCGCCGGGGACGTACGGGGTGGAGTTCCGCCACGACCGGTACGGCACCGGCACCTCGCGCATCACCGTGCGCGAGGGGGTGCCGGCGGAGTTCGAGCTGCGGGTACCGCGCCGCGCGGTGATGCTGGACCCCATCATCGTCACCGCCTCACGGGTGCAGCCGGACCATTACGCGCGGGCACGCCGGCGCGCCTCCAGCGTGATCTCGCGGGAGGAGATCGACCGCCGGCAGGGCGCCGCGCGCCACCTGGGCGACATCGTGCGCATGATACCGGGGCTCGCCGTGCGCGAGATCCCCTACCCGGGGAACCCCTACTCGCTGAAGGAGGTGTGCATCGAGGCCCGCGGCGTCAACAGCTCGGTGCCCGGCAGCGGGGGGCGCGCACTCGACGCCCCCCTGCCGAAGTCGACGCTGGAAGCGTCGATGGCCGAGAGCGGCTGCGTGGGCGCGACGCTGATCCTGGACGACGTGCCCATCCGCCCCGCGGGCGAGTTCCTGCGCGACCTGTCACTCTTCGACATCGAGAGCATCGAGTACGTCCGCCCCGTGGACGCCGCGTCGATGTACGGAGACATGGGCACCTACGGCGTCATCAGGGTCTACACGCGGGGGAGCGGCAGCCGGCCCTGACCACGCGGCGCCCAGCCGCACTTCCGCGCGGGGACTCGCGGGGGGCGGGGGAGTACGCGACCGACCATCCGGGGATCACGCACCGGCGCACCCCCGCAGCGCACGGCTCACGGCTGAACCGCCGCTTCCTGGAAACTCCCGTGCATTTCGTGGCGCGTCGACACGCACGCGGAGACGCAGACCAGGGGCGCTGTCTCTCCGCGGCTCCGCGCGAGGCCCGCTGTTCGAGGACGCACACTGGCCATCGCGTGATGGCACCGAGGCCTGATGCGAACGCTGGGAGGACGAAGCTGGGCAGTTCGGGCTCCGATCGTATTCGATGCGTGGTACGTTGAGGAAGAGCGCAGCGCGCCGTCCGCGGAGCGCTCGTTGATCGCGCGGCAGCACGCGCAGCCTGCGGTGCTCCGCGCGCCCGGGCTACGCGCCGCCACACACCAGGAGAAGTCATGAGACACGACAAGGCGGGTGCATCGTGCAGGGAAGCGCCCTGCCACCGAGCCGCCCTCCACCCCCTGCCCCGGCACACCATGCGCCGCAACGCGCTCCTGCTCTTCCTCGCCGCCTGCATCCTCCCCCTTCCGCTGAGCGCGCAGGCCGTGCGCGGCGTGGTAGTGGAGCAGTCGGGCACCACGCCGGTGGCCGGGGCGCTGGTGTCGCTGGTGGACGCCGCGGGCAAGGTGCGCGCGGAGGTCCTCACCGACGCGGCGGGACGCTACCTGCTGCGCGCCCCCAGCGCCGGCACCTACCGCCTCCGCGCCGACCGCGTGGGGTACCGCTCGGCCACCGCTTCGGCCGTGGAGCTGGCGGACGGGGCCACGGTGGAGCGCACCCTGCGCGCCTCCGCGGAGCACGTGCAGCTGGAGGCGCTGGTGGCCACGGCCGAGCGCCGCCGCTGCACCGT
>CADCTW010000207.1 GCA_902805735.1 uncultured Gemmatimonadota bacterium
CCGCCCCCCCCCCCTCCCCCTCGCTCGCCAGCTCCATCTGCTCGCGCCGCTCCACCGAGATCACCCCCTTCACCTTGCGCACGGCGGCGATCACCCGGTTCAGGTGCGTCAGGTTCTCGACCTCCACCACGAACTGGCCGTGCATCCCGTGCTCGTCCGCCTTGATGTCGGCGCTCTTGATGTTGGTGTTGGTGGACGAGATGGTGCTGGCGATGTCCGCAAAGAGGCCCCGCCGGTCCGTGCCTTCCATCACCAGGCGCACGAAGAAGCGGTCGCCGGCCACCGACTCCCACTCGATCTCCGTGCGGCGCTCCGGGTGGTCACGGAGCTGCAGGATGTTGGGGCAGTCGATGCGGTGCACCGAGATCCCGCGGCCTCGCGTGACGTACCCCGTCACCTTGTCGCCCGGCACGGGCTGGCAGCACTGCGAGTACCTCACCATCAGGTTGTCGATCCCCTGGATCTTGACTCCCTGCCCGCGCTCCGGCTCCGCCCCGCGCACGCGCGACACCAGCCGCTCGAACGCCGACGGCGGGCGCGGGGGCGCGGCCTCCACCGACTCCGGCCACAGCTCGCGGATCACGGCGCTGGGGCCCAGATCGCCGCGGCCCAGCGCGGCGAACAGGTGGTCCGCGTCGGCGAATTCGAGCTTTTTCGCGGCCTCGGCGAAGCGGTCGTCGCCCACCTTTTCGCGGCGCGCCTTGCGGATCTCGCGCTCGATGAACTCCCTTCCCAGCCGCACGGACGAGCCGAACTCCTCGTCCTTGATCCACTGGCGGATCTTGTTGCGCGCGCGGGCCGTCTTCACGAACGCCAGCCAGTCGCGCGAGGGGCGCTGCTTGGGGTCGGTGATGATCTCCACCGTGTCGCCGTTGCGCAGCTCGCGGGCGAGGGGGGCGATCTTGCCGTTCACCCGCGCCCCGCTGCAGCGCAGCCCCACCTGCGTGTGCACCGCGAAGGCGAAGTCGATGGGCGTGGCCCCCTTGGGGAGCTGCTTCACGTCGCCCATGGGGGTGAAGACGAAGATCTCGTCCTGGAAGAGGTCGATGCGGAGGAACTCCATGAACTCCTCCGGCTCCCGCGTCTCCTGCTGCCACTCCAGCACCTGGCGGAACCACGAGAGCGTCTCGTCCACGTCGTCGCCGCGGGAGCCCTCCTTGTACTTCCAGTGCGCCGCGATCCCGTACTCCGCCGTGCGGTGCATCTCGCGCGTGCGGATCTGGATCTCGTACAGCCGCCCCCCGGGACCGAAGATGGTCGTGTGGAGGGATCGGTACATGTTGGACTTGGGCGTGGCGATGTAGTCGTGGAAGCGCTCCGTGAGCGGCGTCCAGCGGTTGTGGATCACCCCCAGCGCGTGGTAGCAGTCCGTCACCGTGTCCACGATGACGCGCACGGCCATCAGGTCGTAGATCTCCTCGTAGCTCTTCTCGCGCACCGCCATCTTGCGCCGGATGGACCACAGGTGCTTGGGGCGCCCCGTCACCTCGCACACGATCCCCGCCGCACGCAGGTCGCCCTCCAGCGGCTCGCGCATCTGCTCGATCAGCTCTTCGCGCTCGCGCCGCTTCTCGGCCACCTTGGTGGCCAGCTCCTTGTACGCCTCCGGCTCCAGGAACTTGAAGCAGAGGTCCTCCAGCTCCCACTTGATGTGCGCCACCCCCAACCGGTGGGCCAGGGGCGCGTAGATCTCGCGCGTCTCCTGGGCGATGCGGCGGCGCTTCTCTTCGCGCAGGTGCTCCAGGGTGCGCATGTTGTGCAGCCGGTCCGCCAGCTTCACCAGGATCACGCGGGCGTCCTGCGCCATGGAGAGGAGCAGCTTGCGGAAGTTCTCCACCTGCTGCTCCGTGCTGGTGCGGAACTGCACCTTGCTGATCTTGGTGAGCCCGTCCACCACCGTGGCCACCTCTGGCCCGAAGGCGTCGCGCACGTCCTCCAGCGTGGCCGAGGTATCCTCCACCACGTCGTGGATCAGCCCGCTGGCGATGGTCACCGAGTCCAGGTGCAGGTCGGCCAGGATGCGGGCCACCTCCTCGCAGTGGACGATGTAGTCCTCGCCCGAGTGGCGCTTCTGCCCCGCGTGGGCGATGCGCGAGAACTCGTACGCGCGGGTGATGCGGTCCAGGTCCAGCCGGTCCAGCGAAGGCTCCAGCGCGGCGAAGAGCGCCGGGGGCAGGATGGCCCGGGCGTGCTCCACCGCGTCTTCCTGCGCGGGTAGAAGGGATGTCGAGTGAGTGGCCACTGCGCTACTCCCGGGCGGCGTGCGGGCGCGCGCGGGCCCCCGCCGCGCCTGCGCGGGCGGAGGGGACAGCGTTCGGCCGGCGGAATTCGTGCGAAGTCATGACCCAATCTACACCAGGGGGGAAGCCCTCTCCAAAATCCCGCTCTCCACGAACGACACGTATCTCCCCTCCCCCACCACCACGTGGTCGAGCACGGGAATCCCCAGCAGCTCCCCGGCCTCGGCGAGCTGCACCGTGACGGCGCGGTCTTCGGCGGAGGGGGCGGGCTCGCCGCTGGGGTGGTTGTGGACGAGGATCAGCGACGCGGCGGATTCCGCCAGCGCGGGGCGGAACACCTCGCGCGGGTGCACCAGCGAAGCGTCCAGGGTGCCGCGCGTGACCACCACGTCGCGCAGCACCTGGTTCTGCGTGTTGAGGAGGAGCACGTGGAACTCCTCCTGGGGAAGATCGCGCATCACCAGGCGCATCTTCTCGTACACGTCGCGCGGAGAGGCGATCCGGTCGCGCTCGCCGCGCACCTCCTCGGTGGCGCGGCGCCCCAGCTCCATGGCGGCCAGGATCTTGGCCGCCTTGGCGGGCCCGATCCCGTACACCTCGCAGATGGCGCTGGGCGGCGCCGTGAGGATGCGCCGCAGCGACTCCCCGCCGCCCCCCGCCGCCGTCCAGCGCAGCAAGTCGCCGGCCAGGTCCAGCGCCGTCTTGGCGGGCCTCCCCTCCTGCGCCGGCCGCCCCGTCTCGATCAGCAGCGCGAGCAGCTCCCGCGACGCGAGCGCCCGCGGCCCGAGGAGCCGCAGCCGCTCGCGTGGCTGGTCGGCGTTCGGCCATTTCTTGATGGTGTAGCTGGCGGTCAATGGGGAATGGGGAACGGGGAACGAAGGGGGGCCCTCACCCGGCAGCTTACAGCTGCCACCCTCTCCCAGAAACGGCCCTGGGAGAGGGGACTACTTCGCGCGTGGTACCGCAAGGGGTCCGCTTGAACGGACGACTTCGGGGGGGGGCGCGATTCATCGCGGCCGCCCTCTCGGCGCGCTCGGCGGCTGCGTTTGCGCGCGGGTGAATCGCGCGCGGAGGCCCTCACCTCCCGTCCTCCTCTACCAGAAAGCTGGGCGAGGAGGCGCATCCCGGGTGCTGGGCCGCTGGTCCGCTGCGTCGCGCCTGCGGCTTCGCGGGCGAACGGCCTGCGGACCGCGCTTCCCCGCACGCGGGGGATGCGGACGGGTACAGACCGGGATGATGGGTGACAGATCTGACCGGCAGGATGGGTAACACGTCCACCCGTCTCGTTTCCGAAATCTGGCGACCCGCAGCAGCTTCCAAGAGGTAGTTCAGTTGCGGGGCGCGGAGGTGAATCCAGCCATTGTCGCGCCTCGGCTGAATCGCAGCAGGACAGCGTCGCCTTCGCCTGCCCCGTGACAATCCTGTGCTCCAACCTCACGTGGGAGTGTTACCCATCCTCCCGGTCTGATCTACGACCATGTTCGCGGTTGTGCCGCCCCGCCGTGCGCGCCGAGGTTCCAACGGCGAGCCCCGCCCCATCGGGCAGCCCCCACGAACATGGCAGCGCCCCGAAAGAGCGAACGCGACGCACCGCGCCCCCACATCCGGCCACCGCGCAGGCGCACCCCGTCGCGCGGATGCTGGGAAATCGCCCCCTCTCCCGTTATCGGGAGAGGGGGGTCGGGGGGTGAGGGCCCCCGCCGACGCCAGCGAAGTCTCTCTCCTAACATGCATCGCCGCCCCCGGCCGCAGAAGCCCACCCGCGAAACTGGTCCGCCCCGCGCCCCATAACGAGCGCGAGCGCCACAAACGCAGCGGGGGCGGAGCCGAAACCGGCCCCGCCCCCGCTGAAGTAGTCCCCTCTCCCAGGGCAGTTACTGGGAGAGGGTGGCAGCTGTAAGCTGCCGGGTGAGGGCAGTCACCCCGTCCGCCCGTGGCAGTTCTTGTACTTCTTCCCGCTGCCGCAGGGGCAGGGCTCGTTGCGGCCCACGGCGGCCGCGGGGGTGGGGCGCGGGGCCTCTTCCTCGCGGTTGGTGCGAAGCTGCGCCGGCTCCGGGGGGAGCTGCGTGTACGGGTTCACCCCCAGCATGGGCGCGCGGCGCGGGGGCGGAGGAGGCGCCTGCTCCTCCCGCACCGGCTCGGGCTCGGCCGGGGCCATCCCCGCCTCGTCGGCGAACTCGTCTTCCACCCGGTTGGGGAAGCCAAAGAACTCCATCGGGGGCGGCTCCATGGCCGGGGCGAGCTGCGCGCGGAAGGTGAAGCGCGCCACCGACGCGTACATGTCCTTCATCAGGTCTTCGAACATGTCGAAGGCCTCCTTCTTGTACTCCACCAGCGGGTCCTTCTGCCCCCAGCCGCGGAAGCCGATGGACGCCTTGAGGTGGTCCAGGTCGTACAGGTGGTCCTTCCACTTCTCGTCGATGGTGGAGAGCAGCACGAAGCGGAGCACCGCGTCCGTGGCCTCGCCGAAACGCTCGATCTTCTCGTGGAAGGTCTCGCGCGCCCGCTCCATCACGTACTCTTCCAGGTCCTCGCGCCCGCCGAAGTCGTGCGCCGCGCCCTCGTCCGTGGGAAGGCGGTCGGCGCCCATCCCGAAGTCGATCAGGAGGCGCTGGCGCAGCGCCGGGAGCTCCCACTGCTCCCGGTCGGAGCCGGCGGGGGCGTACTCGTCCAGCACGGGGGGAAGGGCGTGCTCCACCATGTCCCACACCTCGGCGCGCAGCTCGTCGCCGCCCTCCAGCGCAAAGGTGCGCAGGTCGTAGATCACCTCGCGCTGCTGGTTCATGACATCGTCATAGTCCAGCAGCCGCTTGCGCGCCTCGAAGTTCTGCAGCTCCACGCGCTTCTGCGCGCCGCCGATGGAGTTGGTGATCCACGGGTGCGTGATCACCTCCCCCTCCTCGGCCCCCATGCGGTCCATGATGGAGGCGATGCGGTCCGACCCGAAGAGCCGCATCAGGTCGTCTTCCAGCGACAAAAAGAACTGCGACGCGCCCGGGTCGCCCTGGCGGCCGGCGCGCCCGCGGAGCTGCCGGTCGATGCGGCGGCTCTCGTGGCGCTCGGAGCCGATGATATGCAGGCCGCCCATCTCGGTGACCGGCTTCCCCTCCGCGTCCGTGGTCTGGCGCGGCTCGGTGACGCCGCGGCCCAGCTTGATGTCCGTGCCGCGCCCGGCCATGTTGGTGGCGATGGTCACGGCGCCCGGCTGCCCGGCCAGCGACACGATCTCGGCCTCGCGCTGGTGGTACTTGGCGTTCAGCACCTCGTGGGGCACCCCGCCGCGCTTCAGCATGCGCGACAGCGTCTCCGAGGTGTCCACGCTCACCGTGCCCACCAGCACCGGGATCTCCAGCGCGTGCAGGCGGCGCACCTCCTCCACGATGGCGTTCAGTTTCTCGCGTTTGGTCTTGAAGACCAGGTCGTGCCGGTCGTCGCGCTGGATGGGGCGGTTGGTGGGGATCACCATCACGTCCAGCCCGTAGATCTGGTGGAACTCCCCTTCCTCCGTCTCGGCGGTGCCCGTCATGCCGCCGAGCTTGTCGTACATGCGGAAGTAGTTCTGGATGGTGATGGTGGCCAGGGTCTGCGTCTCCGCCTTCACCGACACGCCCTCCTTGGCCTCCACCGCCTGGTGGAGCCCGTCGGACCAGCGCCGCCCGGCCATCATGCGGCCGGTGAACTCGTCCACGATCATCACCTGCCCGTCCTGGATGACGTACTGCTCGTCCTTGTTGAAGAGCGCGTACGCCTTCAGGAGCTGGTGGATGACGTGGATCTTCTCGCTCTTCTCCGCGTACTCGCGCTCGATCTCGTCGATGCGCGCGCGGCGCTCCTCCACCCCCAGCCCCTCCTCCAGCTCCACCCGGTGCACCTCTTCCGAGATGTCGGGCACGATGAAGGCGTCGTGCTCGTTGGGGGCCAGCACGTCCAGCCCCTGGTCGGTCAGGTGCACGTTGTGCCCCTTCTCGTCCATGGAGAAGAGGAGGTTCTCCTCTAGCTCGTGCACCTTCTTCTCCATCATGTAGTCGCGCTCCACCTTCCCCATTACCTTCACCAGCCCGGGGTCGTCGGCCAGCATCTTCTGCAGGCGCTTGTTCTTGGGCGCGCCGCGGCGGGCCAGGAACAGCTTCTCGCCGGCCGCGTACGTGTCGCCCGCGGCGATGCTCTGCTCGGCCTGCCCCACGAACTCGTTGATGATGCGGTTCTGGCGGCGGAAAAGGTCCGCCACCAGGGGGTTGTAGCGCGCGTACGCCGCGTTGGTCTCGTTGCCCACCGGGCCCGAGATGATGAGCGGCGTGCGGGCCTCGTCGATCAGCACCGAGTCCACCTCGTCGACGATGGCGTACGCGTGGTGGCGCTGCACCCGCTGCTCCAGCGAGTGCACCATGTTGTCGCGCAGGTAGTCGAAGCCGTACTCGTTGTTGGTGCCGTAGGTGATGTCCGCGTGGTAGGCGGCGCGGCGCTCCGGCGTGTTGGGCTCGTGCAGGTCGATGCACCCCACGGTGAGCCCCAGGAAGCCGTACAGGTGCCCCATCCACTCGCTGTCGCGCTGCGCCAGGTACGAGTTCACGGTCACCAGGTGCGCCCCGCGCCCCGTGAGGGCGTTGAGGTACAGGGGCAGGGTGGCGACCAGCGTCTTCCCCTCGCCGGTGGCCATCTCCGCCACCTTCCCCTGGTGCAGCGTGATCCCGCCGATGAGCTGCACGTCGTAGTGCACCATGTCCCAGGTCAGCGGCTGCCCGGTGACCATGGCCTGCGTGCCCACCAGCCGCGCCGCCGCCGCCTTCACCGTGGCGAAGGCCTCGGGAAGGATCTCGTCCAGCACCGCCTCCAGCGCCGCCTTGCGCCGCTCCTCGGCCTCGCCGATGCGCTGGGCGATGGCTTCGCGCTCGGAGGCGCCCTCGGCGTGGCGCTTCTCCTCGCGCAGCTCCGCCAGCTCCGCCTCCACCTCGGCGACGGCTTCGCGGATCTGCTCGCGGAAGCGGTCCGTCTGGGCGCGCAGCTCCTCGTCGGAGAGGCCCTGCAGCCGCTCGAACTCTTCGTTGATCTGGTCCACGATCGGCTGCAGCCGCTTCAGCTCGCGCTGGTGCCGGGTGCCGAAAATGGCCTGGACGATGGTCTTCAGCATGGACGTTCCCTTCGCCTCACAAACGGGGAAGCTCCCGGTACAGCCCGCGGCGCTCGACCAGCGCGCGGACCGCATCGGGAACCAGGTATCGAATCGTTTCGCCGGCCGCGGCGCGGCGGCGCACTTCGGTGGCCGACACGTCCACCCGCGTCACCTCCACGGCGACCGCCGGCACCGGCGCGTCCGGCGGCACCCCCGCGCCGTCGCGCGAGAGCACGGCCACCCGCGCCAGCCTCAGGATCTCGCCCGGCTCGCGCCACCCGGGGATCTCGCGCAGGTTGTCCGCGCCGATCAGCAGCACCAGCTCGGCCCCGGAGTGCCGATGTGCCAGCTCCCGCAGCGTGTCCACCGTGTACGAGGGGCCGGGGCGGCGCAGCTCCAGGTCGTCCGCCTCGAAGCGGGGGTCGCCCTGGATGGCGGCCCGCACCATCTCCAGACGCGCCCCGGCCGGGGCTTGCACGGTGTTCACCTTGTGCGGCGGCACGGCGGAGGGGATCCACAGCACGCGGTCCAGCCCCAGCGCGCCGCACGCGTCGGAGGCCACCACGAGGTGCCCCAGGTGAGGCGGGTCGAAGGTCCCGCCGAAGACCCCGATCCGCACTCGCCGCCCCGCCCGCGCTACGCCGGGGGGAGGGAGCGCGCTTCGGCGCTCTGGGGGTAGTTCTCCCGCAGCCGCGTCCGCGCCTCCTGCGCCTCTTCCTTGTACCCCACGCGGTCGTACGCCAGGGCCATCTGCAGGATGGCCGCGGGTGCCGTGGGCGTGTCCGGGTACTCGGCGGCGGCGCGCTGGAAGTAGATCACCGAGGCGTCGTACGCCCCGCGCCGGAAGTACCACATCCCGGCGTCGTACGACTTGCGCGCCAGCTTGTCCCGCAGCTCCGCCACCCAGCGGCGGGCCCGGTCCGAGCGCGCGGTGGTGGGGTAGTACTCCGCGTACGAGCCGCAGTACAGCAGCGCCGTCTCGGTGTTCTCCTGGTCCAGCGCGGGGCGGGGCGAAAGGCGGTGGTACGCCTCGCAAACCCCGAAGCGCGCCTCCTCCTGCTGTGGGGCGGTGGGGTAGTCCGTCACCACGCGCAGCAGGGTGCTGGCGGCCAGCAGGTAGTCGCCCGTTTCCATGCGGGCGCGGCCCAGGGCGTGGAGCCCCTGCGGCAGGCGCGGGTCGCCGGCCGAGGCGTCCGCCCAGGCCTGCAGCAGCTCGGCGGCCCGCCCGTACCGCCGGGCCTCGTACGCGGCCATGCCGCGCTGGTAGGCCGTTTCCGGAGTGAGCGGGGGCGGGGTGCGGAAGACGGAGCACCCGGTGGATAGCGCCAGGACGAGGGCCAGCGGCGCGCAGCGGCGAAGAAGCTTTGAAGTCATGGAGTGCCGGTACCCCGCTGGGCGGGGCATTGTTCAACGGTCATTCGCCGGATGTCGCCCGCGGCTTCCGCTGCCGCTCCAGCATCCCCAGATACGATGCTACCTGGGCGTTCTCGGGGTTCTGCGCCAGGGTGCGGCGCCACTCGGCCTCCGCCTCGTCCGCGCGGCCGGCGCGCAGCAGGGCGAGGCCCAGGTTGGCGCGGGCCGCGGCGAAGGAGGGCCGCGCCTCCACCAAGCCGCGCAGCTCGTCCGCCGCTTCCTCGTGCCGGCCCAGCTCTACGAGCAGGCGGCCCAGCTTGTTGCGGATGTCCAGGAACTGGGGGCGCAGCTCCACCGCCTTCCGGTACTCCGCAAGCGCCTCTTCGTGCCCCCCGGCGTCGGCGTACAGGTCGCCCAGCTCCTGGTGCGCGTTGGCCAGCCGCGCCGCCGCGGCCGAGGGAAAGCGGCCTCCGCCCTTCTCCCCGTCCGCGTCGGCGGCGCGGGCGAACGACTCGCGCGCCTCGTCGATGCGCCCCAGGTCGTTGAGGGTGATGGCGCGGTTGAGGTGCGCCTCCACGTACCCCGGGTTCAGCCCGGTGGCCCGCCCAAAGGCGTCCAGCGCCTCGTCGGTGCGGCCCAGCAGCGAAAGGCAGAGCCCCATCAGGTTCTGCACGTCGGGAAACTCGGGGTGCCGCTCGGCCAGCGTCTGCAGGTCGCCCAGCGCCGCCAGGTAGGCGTTGCGCGCGTACGACTCTTTGGCGCGCGCCAGGAGCTGGTCCGCCGTGGCTTCAACCGCCATCTCTCCTCCGGTGCGCATATGGCCTGAAACCGGGGGAAGATAGGCCGTACCCCCGTCCCCGGCAAGCACGGAGGCACAGAGGGATTCTTCTCCTCTGTGCCTCCGTGTCTCTGTGTGAGCCCCGCCGTTCAGCCGCGCCCGTAGCGGTCTTCCAGGCGGATGATGTCGTCGAGCTCCGGGGTGCTCACTTCCAGGATCACCGAGTCTTCCAGCGCCTCCAGCCGGTGCACGTCGCCGGGGCGGATGGTGATGCACTGCCCCGGCTCCATCTCGAAGTCGGTGCCGTTGAAGTGGTACAGGAGGCGCCCCGACTGCAGGTACATCGTCTCCTGCTTCCGCTCGTGCTTCTGCAGGGAGAGCGCGTGCCCGCGCGTGACCTCCAGGATCTTCCCGGCGTAGCGTTCCTCGTGGGCGTACCACACCTCGCGCCCCCAGGGCTTGGGAACGATCCTGGGGGCGGCGAGCGGGACGCCGTCGTGGTTGGGGTGCTCAGTCATTCTCGTTTGCTGAATGTTGGAATGCGCGGCGGGGGCGCTCCGCGGGCGATCTCAGCCGCCCGCCCGCTCCGCGCGGAACCACTCCACGAAGCGGGGAATCCCCTGTTCGATGCGCACCCCCGGCGCATACCCCAGCATCGCCCGCGCCCGCGATACGTCCGCGAAGGTCTGCTCCACGTCCCCCGGCTGCGCGGGAAGGCGGCGCAGCACCGGCTCCACGCCCAGCGCCGCCCCCAGCAGCTCCACGAGGCGCGAGAGCGGCACCGTGTCGCTTTCGCCCAGGTTGAAGATCTCGAAGCAGCCGGGGTGGGCCGCCGCGTACGCCATCGCCCCTTCGATCCCCTGTACGATGTCGTCCACGTACGTGTAGTCGCGCCGCGTGGAGCCGTCGCCGAAGTACGGGATGGGCTCGCCCGCCGCCATCAGCCGCGCAAACTTGTGGATCGCCAGGTCCGGGCGCTGCCGCGGCCCGTACACCGTGAAGAAGCGCAGGCACACCACCGACAGGCCGTGCAGGTGCGCGTACGTGTGGCAGAGCAGTTCGCCCGCGCGCTTGGTGGCCGCGTACGGCGAGATGGGGAAGGCCACCGCGTCGTCTTCGCGGAACGGCGCGGGGGCCGAGTTGCCGTACACGCTGGACGACGAGCCGAAGACGAAGGAGCGCACCCCCAGGCGGCGCGCCAGCTCCAGCATGGCGGTCGTGCCCTCCACGTTCACCTGCGTGTAGAGGAGGGGGTCTTCGATGGAGGGGCGCACCCCGGCGCGCGCGGCCAGGTGCACGACCATGTCGACCCTCTCCCCGTGGAGCGCCGCGGCCAGGCCCTCCCCGTCGCGGATGTCCGCTTCCACCAGGCGGAAGCGCGGGGCGCGCGCCAGCATGGCGGCGGTGCGGCGCTTGATCCGGGGGTCGTAGAACGGCTCGAAATCGTCTATGCAGACGACACTCTCGCCGCGGTCGAGGAGGCGCTGGCAGAGATGGCTGCCGATGAAGCCGGCGCCACCAGTCACGAGGACGTTCACGGATCGGTCCGCCCCGGGAGCGAAAGAATGGGCCCGGCCGGCTTCTTCACGTGCCGCCTGCGGCCGGCGACCCGGGCGTTGCACCCGGGCCGACCCGGGCGGGTGTAAACGCGGCGGGCGCGCACGCTTCCCCCGCGCGGGGCGGGAGCGGGTCCGGCCCGGCGTCGCGGCGCATCGCGCTCTTTCGGATCCGGAAAAACGGGAAACGGAGGAAGATAGACCGGCCCCCGCCGACGGGCAAGCCGTCGCACCCCGCCGGCATCACCGCCCACGGGCCGCTCCCCCGGCCGGCACTTGGCCTGAACCCGGCCCAAGCGCCCCCCGCTAGCGGCGATACCCGACCGCGCACCAGAAGGGCTCGCCCGTATGGAACCGCACGTCACCCAGTCCCGCCCCTTCCATCATCGCGCGGATCTGGCTCGCGGTATAGCGATGCTCCAGGCGCGTTCCGAAGCGGTCCAGCGCGTCGGTACGCATCGTGTAGAAGCTGTGCCGCCGGTAGTATGAGAGCGGAAACGAGCTGACGTTCGCGCCCATCCGCTCCGCCACGGCGCTGAAGCGCGCCAGCGGCCAGTACAGGCCCGCGGCGATCAGCTTGGTGACGGCGATCCGCGGCCCGGCGGGGAGCCGTGAGATCCCGCGGCGCCCCACGTCGCTCAGGCGCCATAGGTTGCGAAACCATGCGCTCCGGTTGTCGAACGCATAGTAGAGGTATAGCAGGAAAGGGGCACCCGGCTTGAGCTTCGCCACGCAGGAACGAATGCCGGCGGCGGTGTCCGGAACGTGGTGGAGCACGCCGAGCGAGTACCCGAAGTCCATCGAGCCGTCGGCGAGCGGAATGCTGTCGACGGAGGCATGGTGGAACTCGCAGTTCTGCACCCCGGCCAGGTTGCGCCGCGCCACGTTCAATGCCTTGGCGCTTGCATCGATGCAGTGGAGCCGCCCCACCCGCGGCGCCACCAGCCCCGCCCAGCGCCCACTCCCGCACCCCAGGTCGAACCCTCGCGCGTCCGCGGGGAGACGGTCCCATGGGAACACGGCGAAGTACCGCTCGAACGCGGTGTTCAGCTCCTCCGCGGTCAGGCCGGCCTGGTCGTAATGGTCCCACTCCTCGCCAAAACCCTCGACGGTGACGAAGTCGAGATTCGTGCTGTCGGTGACCTGCATCAGTTCCTTTCTCCCAAACGCCCGCGGATTGCAGATCAGGTAAGCCCTACCGGCGGCGCGCCTGCCGGCACCGGCCGACAACTTCGCTCGGCCCTTCCGTGCCGGCAACCTTGCGCCTGCCCGGCAGCAGCTTTCCCTGAGCGGCCTGGCACCTGCCGCGCCACGTTGTTCGCCACACTGGGCCACGGTCGCCAGGGCAGTTCCAGGCGCCGCGTTCTCGCCGCGGAGCGCACCGGCTGGGCGCGCGCCAAGCGCACCGCACCGGGCCGCGCGGGCGGCACGCGGCGAGCCGGACGCCCGCGGAGGTGGATACCGGCTCCGGCCGCGCGTGTGGCCACGCGCATCACGCGCGACGCCGCTCGCCGCCCCGCCCGGGCACCGGGCCTACGCCGCTGGAAGCTCGCCAACAGCCCACGAGGGGTGACCAGGGCGGCCAGGTGAACAGACGGGCGCGGACCCGAAACCGTCACCCGCAGGTGAGCGCGGCCGCGGCTACAGCGTCCGCGCCGCCGTCTGCGTCTCTTCCACCACCTGCCGGAAGTAGGGGATGGTGCGGCTCAGCCCCTCCTCCAGGTTCACCCGCGGCTCCCATCCCAGCGCGGCCCGGGCCGCCGTGATGTCCGGCTTGCGCACCTTGGGGTCGTCCTCCGGAAGGGGGTGCGTCTGGATCTGCGAAGCGCTCCCGGTCATCTCCAGCACCCGCTCGGCGAGCTGGCGCACCGTGAACTCACCCGGGTTGCCGATGTTGGTGGGCTCCACCCGGTCCGAGAGGAAGAGACGGTAGATCCCCTCCACCAGGTCGTCCACGTAGGTGAAGGAGCGCGTCTGCGCGCCGTCGCCGTACACGGAGATGGGGTCGCCCCGCAGCGCCTGCACGATGAAGTTGGAGACCACCCGCCCGTCTTCCGGGCGCATGCGCGGACCATAGGTGTTGAAGATGCGCACGATGCGCGTCTCCACCCCGTGGAAGCGGTGGTACGCCATGGTGATGGCCTCGGCGAAGCGCTTGGCCTCGTCGTACACGCCGCGCGGGCCCACCGGGTTCACGTTCCCCCAGTAGCTCTCCGGCTGCGGGTGCACCAGCGGGTCGCCGTACACTTCGCTGGTGGAGGCCAGCAGGAAGCGGGCGTTCTTGGCCTTGGCCAGCCCCAGCGCCTTGTGGGTGCCCAGCGAGCCCACCTTGAGCGTCTGGATGGGCTTCTCCAGGTAGTCCACCGGGGAGGCGGGCGAGGCGAAGTGGAGGACTCCGTCCAGCGGCCCTTCGACGTACAGGTACTCGGTGACGTCGTGCTCCAGGAAGCGGAAGTCGCGCCGCCCCATCAGGTGCGCCAGGTTGTCCGGCCGCCCCGTGATGAAGTTGTCGACCCCCACCACATGGTGGCCTTCGGCCAGGAACCGGTCGCACAGGTGCGAGCCCAGGAACCCCGCGGCCCCGGTGATCAGGATGCGCATCGGCGGGCCCTCAGCGCGACGCCGCGGCGGCCGGCGCCGCCGTGGGGCGGCCTACCGACACGTAGTGGAAGCCCATCTCGGCCATGCGCGCCGGGTCCCACAGGTTGCGCCCGTCGAACACCACCGGCCCGCCCAGGGTGCCGCGGATGCGCTCGAAATCGGGGGTGCGGTAGGGGGCCCACTCCGTGAGCACCAGCAGCGCGTCCGCCCCGCTCAGGCAGTCGTAGTTGTGCTCGCAGAGCGACAGCTCGCCCGTCTCGATGAGGTCCGCGAAGTAGCGGCCGGCCTCGTGGCGCGCCTCGGGGTCGTGCGCCCGCACGGTGGCCCCGCGCTCGCACAGACCGCGCACCACGGTGAGCGAGGGCGCCTCGCGCATGTCGTCCGTCTCCGGCTTGAACGACAGCCCCCACACGGCGAAGCACTTGCCGGAAAGGTCGCCCCCGAAGTGCTCCAGCACGCGCGACACCAGCAGGCGCTTCTGCGAAGCGTTCACCTGCTCCACGCCCTCCAGGATCGCCGGGTCCACCCCCGTTTCGCGCAGCGTGTGCACCAGCGCCTTCACGTCCTTGGGAAAGCACGAGCCGCCGTAGCCGATCCCCGCGAACAGGAACCCGGGCCCGATGCGCTCGTCCGTGCCGATCCCCTGCCGCACGTGCGACACGTTTGCGCCCACGGCCTCGCAGAGGCCCGCCACCGTGTTCATGAACGAGATGCGCGTGGCCAGCATGGCGTTGGCCGCGTACTTGGTGATCTCGGCCGAGGCGATGTCCATGAACAGCACCGGGTTGCCGGTGCGCACGAAGGGCGCGTACAGCTCCGCCAGGCGGCTGCGCGCGTGCTCGCTGTCCACGCCCACCACCACGCGGTCGGGGCGCATGAAGTCCTGCACGGCGGCCCCTTCCTTCAGGAACTCGGGGTTGGAGCAGACGTGGAACGGCCGGTCCGTGTGCCGGGCGATCGCCTCGCGCACCTTGTTGGCGGTGCCCACGGGCACGGTGCTCTTGGTGATGACGATCTTCTCCGGCCCGCCGGCGGGCATGCTGCGCCCCACCGTCTCGGCCACGGCCAGCACGTGCTGCAGGTCCGCGCTGCCGTCCTCGCCCGGAGGGGTGCCCACGGCGATGAAGACCACCTCGGCCTCGGCCACGGTGCCCGCCACGTCGGTGGTGAAGCGCAGCCGGCCCTCCCTGAGGTTGCGCTCCACCAGCGGCTCCAGCCCCGGCTCGTAGATGGGGATCTCGCCCGCGTTCAGGCGCGCGATCTTGCGGGCGTCGATGTCGGCGCAGACCACGTCGTTCCCCGTCTCGGCGAGGCAGGCGCCCGCCACCAGACCCACGTAACCCGTCCCTACGACTGCGATGTGCATGGTTCCATGTACCTGAGACAGAAAAATGCGGCGACCCCTCTTCCGCATCGGTGCGGATGAGCGGGCGCGCTTGATTTCGAGGCACGTCTGAGCGCCCAAGATAGCCGTGCCCCCCGCGGCCGAGCAAGCGACGGCCGCCGGAGCGGCGCAGGCCCGCGGCACGCCCGCCGCTGCCGCCATGCTCCCCCGCCCGGGGTGGAGCCGCCCCGCCGGTCCGGCGAGGGGTCCCAATCCGCCAGGCGCGGCACGCGGCGATCACCCGGCCGCGGCGATGGCGCGCCGCGGCGGCGCGTCAACGCGCGCCCGGACCACACACCGCGGGGGGTGGACCAGCGCTCCGCCGGCCCGGTGCCCCGGCCCGCGACGCCTCCAGCCACGCCTGGAACATGAGCACGCACCAGAGCGCCTGCTGCGCGTTCCGCTCGCCGCGGAGGTGCTGCCGCCACAGCGACCGGATCGGGGCCGGGCGGAGGAATCCCTCCTCGTTCAGCCTGCGCTCGTCCAGCAGCTCCTCCGCCCACTCCCGCAGCGGCCCGCGGAGCCACCGGTCGACGGGAACGGCAAACCCCACCTTCGGCCGCTCGATCAGGGCGCGGGGAACGTGCCGGTAGAGCACCCGGCGGAGAACCCGCTTTCCCTGCCCCCCGCGCACCTTCATCTCCAGCGGGAGCCGCCAGGCGAACTCCACGACCGGGTGGTGAAGGAAGGGAACCCGCGTCTCCAGCGCCACCCCCATCGCCGCGCGGTCCACCTTGGTGAGGATGTCCTCCGCCAGGTAGGTGACCGTGTCCAGGTACATCATCCGCTCGGTGAAGTCGTCCATTTCCGGCCGGCGGGCCGAGTCGGTGACGGGCGTGGGCGGCTCCTGCGCGCCGCGTACGATGGAGACAGGATCGGTCCAGCTCGACACCAGGTGGGAATAGACGGCCTCCGGAGTCGCCGCGCCCAGCACCCCCGCCAGCTTGCGGGCACGGTCCGCGAGCTGCGGCTGCCGCAGGCGGGAGCCGATCCGGTCCCAGCTGCCGGGGGACACCGCCGATACGAGCCCGGCTGCCGACGCCCGCAGAGGGCCGGGCATCCAGCGCGTGGAGTTCCAGATGCGCCGCCCCTGGAAATACCGGTTGTACCCGCCGAAGAGCTCGTCCCCGCCGTCGCCGGACAGGCTCACCGTCACGCTGGAGCGGGCGAGCCGCGCCACCAGGAAGGTGGGGATCTGGGAGCTGTCCGCGAACGGCTCGTCGTAGAGGCCCGGGAGCAGCGGGATCACGCCCCGCGCCTCGTCGGCTGTCACGTACAGCTCGGTGTGCTCCGTCCCCAGGTGCTCGGCCACGGCCCGGGCGTGCTCGGCCTCGTTGAAGCCGGGCTCGTGGAAGCCGAGGGTGAAGGTCCGCACGGGGCGCGCACTCTGCGCCTGCATGAGCGCGACGATCGCCGACGAGTCCACCCCGCCCGAGAGGAAGGCGCCCAGCGGAACGTCGGCCACCATCTGCTGCGCGACGGCGTCGCGCAGCAGGCGCTCCAGCTCGGCCGCGGCCTCCTCTTCCGAGCCCCGGAACGGGTCGGCCGCCCCGCGGGCCACCACCTCCTCCATCGTCCAGTAGGGCACAGGTGCCGGGAGCGTTCCCGGCGACGCCCCGCGAAGCTCCAGGATGGTGCCCGGCTGCAGCTTCCTCACCTCGCGGTGGATGGAGTACGGCGCGGGGATGTACGCGTGGCGCATGTAGAGGGCCAGCGCGTCGCGATCCACCTCGCCGCGCCAGGCGGGGTGGGCCCGCAGCGCCTTCAGCTCGGAGCCGAACAGGAAGGAGCCCCCCATCCAGCCATAGTAGAGGGGCTTCTCCCCCAGCCGGTCCCGGCACAGGAAGAGAGCCCTCTCGCGGCGGTCCCACAGGGCGAACGCGAACATCCCCACGAGGCGGCGGACGGCGGGGGCGACCCCCCACTCCTCCACCGCCGCCAGCAGGATCTCGGTGTCCGAGTGTCCCCTGAACCGGTGCCCCGTCCCCTCCAGCTCCCGGCGCAGCGCGGGGAAGTTGTAGACTTCGCCGTTGTAGGCCACCACGTACCGTCCGCCGGCCGACTCCATCGGCTGGTGGCCGCTCGCGGAGAGGTCCACGATGGAGAGCCGGCGGTGCCCCAGGGCGATCCCGGCGGCCGGGTCCACCCACACCCCCTCATCGTCGGGACCGCGGTGCCGGAGGCACCCGGCCATCGCCAGCGCATCCGAGGCGAGCTGGTCGCGGGTGCACTCTTTGGACGCATCCAGGAACCCGGCAAAACCACACATGGACTAGACCCGAGCAGGAGAAGCGGGTGCCCGGCGCCTGCTCAGGTAGAGCAGCAAGCCGAGCAGCACCGGAAGCATCTGGAGCTTGAAGCGTACCGCGGCACCCATGTTGTGAGACGAGATGAACCCGTAGAAGGCGGCCCAGGTCAGCAGGAGCAGTATGGCCCAGACCACGAGGGGCTCCCTGAGGGTGCTCCACTTCACACGCACCACCGCCAGCCCGAGCAGAACGACCAGGAACAGGTTCTCCAGCCCGGCCAGCAGGCCGAACGGGTTCATCACCTCGCCCGGGAGGGGGCGGAAAAGCGCCGTGAACATCCCGCGCGGGAGGAAGGCGAGCACGCTTCCCAGTCCTGTGAACTCCACCGTCTGCTGAACGGCGGAGCCTCCCTCCCAGCCGCGCTGGAGGTTCTGTACCGTCGTGTAGAAGTCCTGCATCGCCGCCAGGCCGAGCCGGGCGGCGAAGCGGTCGAGCACCAGCGCCCCCGCCGCCAGCCCCCCCAGGAGGAACGCACCCTTCCCCGCCACGCCGGGCGCCCTGAGCACCAGCAGGGCGAAGAGCGGAAGGAGCAGGATGGGGCCGGCCCAGAAGCGCACCGAGACGGCCAGCAGGAGGCCGGCCAGCAGCGGCAAGCCGTACCTCCACCGCCCCGTGCGGTCCCACCCGATCACCCCGTACACGTACAGGGCGATGCCGAGCAGCTGGATGGGATCCTTGCCCAGGATCGAAGACCAGAAAAGGATGGAGGGGTAGAGACCGAACACGTACAGGAGGCGTGGCTTCTCCTCGCCGCAATAGAGCACCGCCGCCCGGTAGAAGACGTAGACCGCGACGAGGCCGACCATGGCGAAAGTGACCTTCAGGGCGTGGTACGAGTCAGGAAGCAGATAGGTCTGGATCCACGCGACCCCGGCCAGCACGTTCCCTCGGCCCGACATCCACCAGCTCACGGAGCCCAGGGGCGGACGGGATTGCTGCGAGGCCCAGAAGTACCCGTACGCGTCCAGGGAGTAGCTCCACTCGTACAGGAGCATGAGGGTGAGCGTGACGATGCACTTCGCGCCCCAGAGGACGAGCAGGGGCGTTCGGTCGCCCGAGGCCACCGGCCACAGGAAGATGCCCGCCCCCAGCAGGGTGGCCCAGACCAGCGCGAACAGGTAGTCGGCCTGGATGTCTGGACGGGCGATGTGCCTCCCCCACACGTGGAGGAGGCCGGCGAAGCTGGGGATCGCGGCGCCGAGCGCGATCCCCATCAGGACCGGAAGGAGGCCGACGCGCCCGCGCCCCGCGCCCACCGGGCGCAGCGAGCCTGTCTGTTCAGACACCATGGATCAGGGCTGAGGACCGGGAAGCTCGGCCAGGGCCGAGGCAATCGTTGAACATAAACGATCGTCACAGACGGCGGAAGCGCGCGTTCCGTCACGCTCACCCTTCAAAGGTGCACCCGGTGAAGGTGACGTTGTCGTACTTGGACGCGACGTGCCCCTTGAAATGGTCGTGCGCGGGGTCGCGGACGAAGCGGCAGCGCTCGAAGTGCACGTTCCGCAGGTGCACGCAGGGGCCGTGGATGGTGCAGTCGCGCACCACGTTCCTGCCGCCCGGGAAGGTGAGCCAGAGCGACCACCCCGTGCGCGCGGCCCGCACGGTGACCCGCTCGATCAGCACGCCGCGCGTGTCGGTGCCGTCGCAGATGATCCCGAAGTTGTGGCAGTCGCTGATGGTGCCGTCGCGGACGACCAGGTCGCGGTTCCCGGGGGTCCCCGGATCCGGCTCGAAGTCGATGCCGGCCGCGGGGCCGCGTGGGGCGCCGCGCACGTCGCGGATGGAGAAGCCGGACACCGTGACGCGCTCCGCGCCCACGAAGGAGATGCCGTTGCGGCGGGCGCCCGCCACGTGCAGGCCCGTGATCTGCACGTCGCGCGTGACCCCGAGCACGGCTCCGTAGGGTTCCGTGGAGCCGATGGTGGCCCCGTCGCCCATGACCTCCGACACGCGGATGTCGGAGAAGCGGGAGTTCCGCACGGCGGCCAGGAACAGGCCGTGCCCCCACTCGCCGTTGAACCCTCGCGGCACGCGCGGCCGGTTGCCGACCAGCTCGTAGCCGCGCACGCTCAGCCCCGAGGCCCGCATGTGCCGCAGGAGCTGGTAGTGGGTGGCGGTGTCGGGGCCGCTGTATACGATGCGGGTACGCTGCTGGGCGCCGAGCGCCCGCGCCAGGCCGTCAGGGGTCGCCGCGAGGGCAGGCGGCAGCGCCGCGGCGGAGATCAGACGCAACAGGAAATCGCGGCGGTTCATCGCTCCTCATCCGGTTTGGGAGTCCACTCGCCCTCTCCTACCGCCGGAGAGCCGGTGGGGTCCAGGCCCGAGGAATGGACGTGCGCCGCGAGCCCGCCCCGCCCGCGGCCCGAGCTGCCGGAAAGGGGCTCCGCCGCCGCGCCCGTTCCGCCCGGGGCCGGACCTGCGTGCTTGACGCATCGGTATGCCCCGGTTAGTCTTCACGCTATTTTGCAACCGGGGCCGCGGGCGGCAAGTCCATGCGTGGCAACAGCATAGCCCACCCGGAGCATGGCCGGCCGCGAACGTGTTCCGCACCGCTTCCGCGCCCTGGCTCGACCGCGCCCCAGCGTGCCGGGAACGGACCGACGCTCGCGAACGGCCGGGTGTCCCGGGCGGCGAATCGCGTGGTGAGCGGGTCGGGGCTCCGGCTCGCCGCCCGCTGATGCAAAAGGGCTGCGCCGGGGGCTGGCTTGCCGCGGCCCGGACATGCTCGCGATGCAGGTGCGCAGGTCGTGGAGTTGGCGTACGCTCCGCGGCTGACATCGAGTGTGGAATGGCTGTTGAAACCGCAGAGGGACGGGCAGTTTACGTTGACTTCCCTACTGCCAATTGCTAAAATCGGGCCTCCTTTTCCCTGAAACGGGTATGGCAGGCGGAACTCGAGCGACGGCTTGCGTGCGAACGGCCACGCTGGCCGCCGGTCGCGTCCCGCCTGTCACACTGGATGAACTTGACGATGAACGGTGGAGATCTGGTGTCGGAAACAACCGCGGCCGCGAGGGGGAGCCGCACCCCCGCGAAATCTCGAAACCCGCTGCCCTCGGCCGCCCCAGATCCGCCGCTCGTGGTGATTGACGCCAGCCGACCGCCGCGCGGGCTGGACCTGCGTGAGATCTGGGCATATCGCGAGCTGCTCTATTTCCTCATCTGGCGCGACCTCAAGGTGCGCTACAAGCAGACGGCGCTCGGCGTGGCATGGGTCGCCATGCTCCCGCTGGCCAGCGCCCTGATCTTCACCGTCTTCCTCGGACGGGTGGCGCAGATCGGCTCGGACGGGCTCCCGTACCCGCTGTTCGCGTACGCCGCTCTGCTGCCGTGGACGTTCTTTTCGACCGCGGCCGCGTCCGGCGCGGGCAGCCTGGCCGGGAGCGCGCACCTGATCACCAAGGTCTATTTCCCGCGCGCGCTGATCCCCGCGGCCGCAGTGGGGGCGCGGCTGGTGGATTTCGGGATCGCGAGCACGGTGCTGATCGCGATGATGCTGTATTACCGGATCGGTCCGGGCATCGGCGTGCTGATGCTGCCGGTGCTCATCCTGCTCCTGATGCTGTTCACGGTGGCGTTCGTCATGTGGTCGTCGGCGCTCAACGTCCGCTACCGGGACGTGGGCATGGTGGTGCCGGTGGCGCTGCAGCTGTGGATGTTCGTCTCGCCCATCGTGTACCCGATGAGCCTGGTCCCGGAGAAGTGGCGGCTCCTGTACAGCCTGAACCCTCTGGCGGGGATCATCGGAAACTTCCGCGCCGCGCTGTCCGGCGGGGCCTTCGACTGGACGTCGCTCGCCATCGCGGCGGTGATCACCCTGGCGCTTCTCGCCTACGCGGCGCGCGAGTTCGGCCGTGTGGAGCGCAACTTCGCCGATTTCATCTGAGGCGTATGCTTCCGGCCATCAAAGTCGAGAACCTGAGCAAGCAGTACCTGATCGGAACGCGCGCAGCGTCGGGGTCGTTCCGGGACGCGTTCGGCGACTTCGCGCGCTCGCCGCTTTCCGCCCTGCGCCGCGACCGCCCCAGCGCCGACGCGACGCTCTGGGCGCTCAAAGACGTGAGCTTCGAGATCCAGAAGGGGGACGTCGTCGGCTTCGTGGGGCACAACGGAGCGGGGAAATCCACTCTGCTGAAAGTGCTCTCGCGCATCGTGGCGCCGACCACGGGGCGCGTCCAGCTCCACGGCCGCGTAGGCAGCCTTCTGGAGGTCGGGACGGGTTTTCATCCCGAGCTTACCGGGCGGGAGAACATCTACCTGAACGGTGCCGTGCTCGGCATGCGCCGCAGCGAGATCTCCGCGCGTTTCGACGAGATCGTCTCGTTCTCCGAGATCGAGCGCTTCCTCGACACGCCGGTCAAGCGCTACTCGAGCGGCATGTACACGCGCCTTGCGTTCGCCGTCGCCGCGCACCTGGAAACGGAGGTGCTGATCGTCGACGAGGTGCTGGCGGTGGGCGACGTGCAGTTCCAGAAGAAGTGCATGGGCAAGATGGGCGATGCCGCCCGGCAGGGGCGGACGGTGCTTTTCGTGAGCCACAACATGCAGGCGGTGGCAAACCTCTGCAGCCGCGCCGTCCTCCTGCAGGCGGGGCAGGTGGTGTTCGAGGGGAGCCCCCTCGACACGATCAACGAGTACCACAAGCACTTCCAGACCGGCGGCACCATCCGCACCTACGAGTCGGCCGGCGCCTACGACCCGCGGCTCGCCCTCCATCAGCTGGCAGTGCGCCAGGAGGGCGACGAAACGGGCAGCTTCCTCTCGCACCTGCCGATCGAGGTGGAGATGGAAGTCTCGGTCGCCGAGGAGCCCCGGTTCCAGGGGCTGGTGATCGGCTTCGCGCTGTACAACGACAACCAGCTCGAGGTGTTTTCCAGCTACTTCGACGATCTCGAGAGCACGCGCCCCGGCGAGGCACAGCCCGGGCGCTATCGCCTGCGCTGCACGATCCCCGCGAACTTCCTGCAGGAGGGCAACTACCGGCTCGTGCCGGACGTGGGGATCTCGCAGGTGAAGCGTGTGGCGGACGTGGCCGAGCAGGTCGTCTTCGCGGTGAACAACGTGCGGGGCGTGGGGAGCCGCTGGCAGCTTCGCGACTGGCGGCGGAACAGCACGCTCCTCCCTCACCTGCCCTGGCAGACGCGGGTCGATGCCGCGCCCGCGGCACGCGAGAACGCCGTTGCCGGGCGTGTATTTCCCTGATGCAGACTTCGATGAAACGGATCGTCATCACGCCGACTTTTCGGCCGCACTTCCCGTTCAACCGTGAGTTTCTGCAGAGCTACGGCCAGAACGCCGCCGACGCGCACGAGGTCGCGGTGCACTTCGTGGTCTCGCGGGGGGAGCTGGCGGAGCTGCGGGCGCTGCTGGAAGAGTTCCCCGCTCTGGACGTGCACGCCCACGCGGTGGAGGATCTGCTCCAGGCCGCGGGGTACGAGGCCGAGGCCATCGAGCTGCTGCGCGAGGTCGGGAAGTTCGCTTTCCAGGCGCTGAAGAAGCTCTACGCCCTCAAGGTGCTTCCCTACGACCAGGCCCTCGTTCTCGACTCGGAATCGCTCGTCCTGAAGCCGACGCGGATGGGGGAGGTGTTCGACGAGTACTTCGCCGATCCCACCATCCTGTATTCCGAGCTGGGCCACCGGGCGGAGGGGTGGTTCGGCTCGCTTTCCGACCTGGTGACCCAGAACGCGGCGAAGCTCCTCGACGAGCCATACCCTGACATGTACCTCCTGGAGTACTACGGGTGGTTCTATGACAAGCGGATCGTCGAGGACATGTTCGCCGCGATCCCCCAGGAGCTTCTGCCGGCGGTGCGTGGACGGCTCGGCAGGGACAAGCACCTCTTCGAGTGCATCCTGTACTACTACTTCATCTACACCAACCGGAGCCGCTACGGCTACCGTTTCGTCTCGGTCAACGAGCTTCTGCGCGAGTACCTCGGCGCGGAGGGGTACGAGGAGTATATCCGCAACTTCAAGGGCCACTGGGAGGCCGTCGGCATCTTCGAGTACGTTTCCAAGGAGGTTTCCGAGCGCAACCTGCCGGACATCCTGCGGCTGTTCCGCGAAAAGAACCTTCGCTTCTACCGCTCCGAGATCCTCAACCGCAACGAGCGGGCGCAGGATGCCCTGATCGAGCAGTCGCCCATCACCTTCCTGGTGTCGTCCGAGAACTACCGCCAGATCCGCGAGCGCGTAGCCGTCTGCATCAGCGGGCTTCCCCGCCAGTACCGGCAGAACCTCAAGCTGATCCGCAACTTCCTGGCGGACACGCAGGCCGACGTCTTCTTCCACTTCTGGGAGTCGCCGGACCAGGACTTCATCGTCCGCTCGCTCGAGCCCAAGGCGCACCAGTTCGAGAAGCCTTTCGACCCGGCCGACGGCCCGCTCGCGCTGGACCCGGCCCGGGTCAAGCGGCGAGAGAAGTTCACGTCGTCCCAGCGCGACGGCAACTCGTTCGCCATGTTCTACGGCATCTGGAAGGCCAACGAGCTCAAGCGCGCGTACGAGGAGAAGCAAGGCTTCCGCTACGACGTGGTCGTCCGCCTGCGGCTGGACTTCTTCTCCATCTCCACGCTCGGCGACGTGATCGCGCGGATCCGTGCCCAGCAGGCAGGACTGGAGGGTACGCTGTACGTTCCCGACATGGCGCACTCGGTCGGGATCAACGACCAGTTCGCGGTCGGCTCGTCGCAGACGATGGACACCTACTCCGCGGCTTACCGCGAGCTGGCGGCGTTCGTGGAGGAGGACTATTTCAACCCCGAGTACTTCCTCCTGCGGCACCTGCTGGGGACCGGCCTGAAGATCCGGACCTTCCTGTTCGAGTACCTCCTGCTGCGCGACGAGAAGGTCGACACCTTCGCGCTCGAGGAGCACGCCCGGCGCACCCGCACCACCTGGTGGTCGGCGCAGCTGCCGAAGATCCCGGCCGGACTGCTCAACGAGTACTTCAGCGCCAAGGCTGACTCCGTCTTCTGGATCGCCGAGCTCGGGCTGGAGACGCCCAAGGTGTTCAGGCTGGGCACCGCGCACGGCTATCTCGTGGTGGACCCGGGGAACCGGAAGCTCTCGTTCACGAGCGCGCCGGAAGAGGCCAGCACCTTCTTCCTGATCGTGGCGGGCGACGAAGACCGCACCGCGGTGAACATCCGCTGCCGTGACCTCGCGCTGGCGAACCCGTCGACGCCCGGCACCGGCGTGACGGGGTGGAACCTGTACCCGGACGCACGCGGCGCCCTGCACCCCGACGGTGCCGCCGACGCGCACAGCGCCTTCTACATGGGGCGCGAGGGAGAGGGCCACACCCTGGAATGGCGGCCGGGTTTCTGGAAGAGTCCGGCGGACAGCCGCAAGGGGGACGACCGGCCCGCCGAGTTTTCCTCCGAGAAGGTCGAGGTCCCCACGGCGCAGAGGCTGTTCCTTTCGGCCGGCGCCACCGGCGTGACGTTGCAGCCCAAGGGCGCGGCGGCCGCGGTCCTGCGGATCGAGTACGTGCATGACAGGGCGGCCGAGGCCAGCAGCCTGGGGATCCGGGCCCACCCGGGGGGCGGTCCGGCGTCACCTTCCGACCCGCTCCTCGTCCGGCTGCTCTGGCGCTCGTACATGGCCGCCCGCGTACTCGACCAGAACGGGATGTCCGAGCTGTGGGCGCAGACGGCGCGGTTCATCCGCAGGCAGTCGCGCCTGGCCAGGCGGTCGTACCGGGCCCCTCGCGGCTCAGACCGGGCCGGGGGATCCGAACGTCCGTGAGTGCAAGGGGCCGTGACGGGCTGCGCGTTCACGGAGATCGCTGTCCCCGCCCCCGGCGGTGTTCCGGCGATCTCGCTGGCGCCGAACCGCGGGGAAGGAGCCCGCGCCCCCTGCGGCGCGCACCAGCCGGGCCGATGAAACCCATCGGGGGCCAGGGACGGCTGGGGCGCCGCGGTCGCGGCGTGGTGTGCGGCCCGGCCAGCGAGCCCCCCGTCGCCGCCCTGCCGGACGCCGCTCCGCCACGGAAGGCGGGGGGGTGCGGAGAGCTGTTCGCGAGCCGCGGATGGGGGCGGAACCACGCGTGGCCGGCGCCGGGGCGGCGTGCACGGCCCTCACGGCCTTGCGGCCCCAAGAAGACTCGCGGACGCCCGCGGCATGCGCGAGTGCCCGTCCCGCGCCGCGCTCCAGCACAGAGGCCGTGATGGACTTGCGCGACATCTCCGTTGTGGTACAGGGCCCGGTCGTGGGCGGACCTGGCGAGCCCGCCGAGCGCCGCCACACGCAGCGCTGCCTGGAGAGCGTACGCCGCCACCTCCCCGGGGCGGAGGTCGTGCTTTCGACGTGGGCCGGGTCGGATCTCTCCGGGCTGTCGTACGACCTCCTGGTGGAGAGCGAGGATCCGGGCGCGCTCTCGCTCACCCATGACCCGGCGGACCGGCAGATCCCGAACAACGTGAACCGGCTGGTGGTGTCTACGCGGAACGGGCTGCTCGCGGCCACCCGGCCGTTCGCGATGAAGCTGCGTAGCGACCTGCTTCTCACCGGCACGGGATTCCTGCGCTACTTCGGAAGGTACCGCGCGCGATGCGAGCGGTGGCGGATCCTGCAGGAGCGCGTGGTCACCCCCACTACGTACGCGCGCAACCCGCGCCGGCGTATCAAGTACCCGTTCCACCCGAGCGACTGGTTCTACTTCGGCCGCCACGCGGACGTGCTGAACATCTGGGATGTTCCGCTTGCCCCCGAGCCGGAGACTTCCCGCTGGTACGACACGCGCCCGCTGCCGGAGCTCGGGTTCGACTACTTCCTGCCGCGTTCGGTGCACCGCTACGCGGCCGAGCAGTACGTCTGGACCAGCTTTCTTCGCAAGCACGGCGAGCTCCGCTTCGACCACAGGACCGATCTGAGCCACGATGCCATCACCGTGTCGGAATTGACGATGGCGAACAACCTGGTGATCGTGGAGCCGGAGCGACTCGGAATACGGTTCCTGAAGTACCCGCTGGACCGGCGAGACCGGGTCACGCTGTACACGCACCGCGAATGGCAGCAGCTGTACAGGAGGCATTGTGATCCGTGGTCGCTGTCCCTGCCGGACGTAGCGGCCTGGCGCACGCGGGCATCCGACGAGTTCTGGCTTCGCGCGACCGAGCCCGCGAAGTCCATGCGCTGGATGCGCGGCCTGAGGGACGCGTGGTCGGCAAGCTCGCCCCGGACGTTCCGGATCGCTCATCGCGTCTACTTCGCCGCGGTGTCCGCCATGGAGAGACGTACGCACCAGGAACCGTGACACCGCGGCTGTCAAAGGGCGCGGGGAGGCAAACGTGAATATTACTCATAGAAGCCCCGACGAGGGCGATTCGAAGATGACTGACCCGCGGGAAGTTTCGGTGGCTGTACAGGAACCCGGCGCCAGGCAGCCGGCGGGCTCGTACCAGCGGTGCCTGAACGCCCATCGGGAGATGGTCCGCACCCGCGGCGAGCCGATGGCGGCGCCGCGCACCTGCGCGCCGAAGCTCCGGCGAAGCGCCGTGAACCCGTTTGACGCGAGGAGCGCCGAGTGAGTGGGTCGTCCGATGTGAACATCATCCTGTGCGGTGGTCCGATCAACCACAGCAACCTGCCGATCGGCACCAACCAGTCCAACGCCATGGTCCCGGTGAACGGGAAGCCCGTGGTCGGATGGGTGCTCGACGAGCTGCTGTTCAAGGGCATACGCCGGGCAACCATCGTCCTGCGCGAAGAGAATACCAGTCTGCGCGCATTCGTGGAACGCGCGTATGCGGGGAGGATGGAGCTTACCCTGGCCCCGCTGCGCGAAGAGGGGACGATCGTGCAGTCGATCCTCGCCGGCCTGGCGCACGCGCCGGCCGACGGGCTGGTGCGCATCATCCTTGGCGACACGCTCATCCGCGACCCCTTCGACGGAAGCCGGGATTTCGTCTACGTGGGCGAGGTGGAAGATTCGCGGCGCTGGTGCGTGGCCGTGACGGGGCAGGTGGGCGAGATCGTCGAGATGATCGACAAGCAGGAGCTTGCCGACCCGCCGTACAAGGCGCTCGCCGGCTACTACCATCTGGTCCACGGCGAACATCTCCGCCGGTGCGTGGAGCAGAGCGTGGCGGCGGGCGAGCGCGAGCTGAGCGACGTGCTGCGCCGCTACATGGCGGTTCACCCGATCCAGGCCGAGCCCGCCCGGGAGTGGTTCGACTTCGGGCACATCGACAAGCTCGTGGGCGCGCGGCGCCGGCTGCTCCAGCCGCGCTATTTCAACTCGCTCACCATCAACCCCGTGCTGAACACCATCACCAAGGTGAGCCAGCACACCCGGAAGCTGGAAGAGGAGCTCGCGTGGTTCCAGCTGATCCCGGACGACCTCAAGGTGCTGACGCCGCGGGTGATCGCCACGCGTGACCCCGAAGGCAACGTGCAGGTCACCCAGGAATATTACGGCTACCCGACGCTGGCGGAGCTTTACGTCTACAGCGACCTGCAGGTGGACATCTGGCGCTCCATCCTGCGCCACGTAATGCGCATCCACCAGGAGTTCCGCCGCTACTCCGGAGAGCTGGAGGTGGAGCACGTGCGGTCCATGTACGCGCAGAAGACGTGGGAGCGGCTGGACGCACTGCGGCACCAGGATCCCTTCTGGGAATCCCTTCTCTCCGAGGAGACGATCACCTTCCAGGGGCGCCCGCTGCGCAACGTGTTCGCCATGGCCGGCGAAATCAACCGCCGCGCGGACGAGCTGTCCCAGTCGGCGCCGATCAGCATCATCCACGGGGACTTCTGCTTCTCCAACATCCTGTTCGACATCAACAACCAGATCGTGCGGCTGATCGATCCGCGCGGGAGCTTCGGCAAGAGCGGCATCTACGGCGACGCGCGGTACGATCTGGCCAAGCTGCGCCACAGCGTGAGCGGGCTGTACGACTTCGTGATGGCCGACATGTTCGACGTGACGCGGGACGACGGCGGCTTCCGGGCGCAGGTGTACGCCGGCGACCGCGCGCGGCCGATCTCGGCCGAGTTCGACCGCATGATCGCCGCGCTGGGCTACGACCTGAACGATATTCGCTTCATCGAGGGGCTGCTGTTCGTCTCCATGGTTCCCTTTCACAAGGGCCACCGCCAGCGCCAGCAGCTGCTCTACCTGACCGGACTGTCACTCCTCAACGAGGTACTATGACGCAGGCCGCCGCCCCCTCGGGCCTTCGCATCGCCGTCGACCTGGACGGCACCATCTGCCCGATCAAACGCCCGGACCAGTCGTACGCGGACCTGGAGCCGCTCCCCGGCGCCGCCGACCGGCTTCGCGAGCTGCGCGCAGCAGGGCACCGGGTCATCATCATCACCGCCCGCAACATGGCGACCTGCCAGAGCAACCTGGGGATGGTGATGAAGAACGTCGGCAAGATCACGCTCGATTGGCTGGAGCGGTACGGGATCGAGTACGACGAGATCTACTTCGGGAAGGCGAACGCGCACATCTACATCGACGACCGCGCCCACCGCTTCACCTCGTGGGGGGAGATCACCCCCGAGCTGCTGGACGACAGGGCGAGGGAGCGGTGAACATCATCGTGCCCATGGCGGGACGCGGCTCCCGCTTCGCCGACCGCGGCGTGGAGATGCCGAAGCCGCTGATCGAGGTGCGCGGGCGGCCCATGGTGGCGTGGGCGCTGGAGAGCCTGGAAAGCCTCATGCCGCAGGTTTCCCGGGTGGTGTTCGTGGTGCTGCGGGAGCACGAGGAGGGGTACGGCGTGAGCGGCATGCTGCGCTCGCTGGCCGGCCCCGCCGCCGAGGTGGTGGTGATCGACCAGGTCACCGAAGGGCAGCTTTGCACGGTCATGGCCGGGCTGCCGCGGGTGGAGCTGGACGAGGACGTGCTGGTGGCGAGCTGCGACACCTACATCCGGTCCGACCTGCAGCGTGACATCGCCGCGCGCGGGCCGGACTGCCATGGGATCATCTCCGTGGCCGACATGCCGGGCGACCGCTGGAGCTTCGCGCGCACGGACGATACCGGGCGCGTGGTGGAAGTGGCCGAGAAGGAGCGCATCTCCGACCACGCCAGCACCGGGCTCTACTATTTCAGCAGCGGGCGCGAGCTCCTGGAAACGGCGGAAGAGATGGTCCGGCGCGAGGAAAAGACGCGCGGTGAGTACTACGTGATTCCCGTCTACCAGAAGTACATCGACCGGGGGTGGCGGGTGGAGGTCTCGGTGGCCCAGGGGATGTGGGACATGGGTACGCCGGAGGCGCTGCGCTCGTTCGTCGATGCGCCCCCGAGCCGCTGAGGCCCGCGCGACGTGACACCCGACGCCACCTTGCTCAGCTCCGACCGGATCTCCGTGGTCGTGCAGGGGCCGATCGCCGGCGGGCTGCATGACCCGCACGGCAAGCGCCTGACCCTACGGGGGCTGGAGAGCGTGCGCCGGCACCTGCCGGGGGCCGAGATCGTCCTGTCGACGTGGCGCGGCTCGGACGTCCGCGGGCTCCCCTTCGATCTGCTCGTGGAGAGCGAAGATCCGGGAGGGATGAGCTGCGACCAGGGGAACCGCCCCCGCACGCTGGGTCCCTGCCAGTACAACACCAACCGGCAGATCGTGTCCACGCGCGAGGGGCTGCTCGCCGCGTCGCGGGAGTACGCCATGAAGCTGCGCAGCGACATGGAGCTCACGGGCACCGGGTTCCTCCGCTACTTCGGCCGCTACCCGGCCCGCGCGGACGCGTGGCGCATCTTCCGGGAGCGCGTGGTGACCCCAACGTATTTCGCCCGCAATCCGCACCGCTACCCGTACCCTTTCAACCCCAGCGACTGGTTCCACTTCGGCCGGCGCGAAGATCTGCTCGACCTGTGGGACATCCCCCTCGCGGATCATGCGATGGTCCGCTGGTTCGAGACGCGCGAGCCGCCTGGCGAGGACCCCCTGCCCTGGCCCACGTACCGCTACACGGCCGAGCAGTACATCTGGCTGAGCTTCCTGCGCAAGCACGCCCCGGTCGCCTGCGACCACAGGGCGGACGTGGCGGGCGACGCGGTCGCGGTCTCGGAGCTGACGATCGCCAACAACCTGGTGATCGCCGAGATCGCGGATCTGGGGATCGGGTTCCGCAAGTATCCCATCTCGCTGGTGGAGTGGGCCACCCTCTACACCCATGGCGAGTGGGAGCGCCTCTACCAGAAGTACTGCGACCCGCATTTCCGCTGCGCTCCGGACCTGGTGGGCTGGCGCAAGGGCGCGTACGGGACGCTGGTGGCTCCCGCGCACCGGGTGCTGCTCTCGCCGCGCTCCATGAAGTGGGTGGCGGGGCTCAACTCGCGCTGGGAGCGCCGCTTCCCGCGGTCGTTCGGCGCGGCCCGCAGCGCCTACCTGGCGGGCGTCTCTTTCTTCGGGCGCCTTGCCGGCCGGTAGCTCCGCGGCGCCGCGTCCGCCGGGTGGATGCTGCTGTGACGGCGGGTACGGCCCGCGCGTCTGTCTGCGTGCGGGCTGAAGCTTGACAGGCGCGCCGGTCATCTGCTTCGGCGAGGCGCTGTGGGACCGGCTGCCCGGCGGGCTGTTCCTGGGGGGCGCGCCCGTCAACGTGGCCTACCACCTGGAGCGCTGCGGCGCGAGCGCCGTCCCCGTCACGGCCGTGGGAGACGACGACCTGGGACGCGAGATGCTGCGCCGCTTCGCGCGGTGGGGCCTGGATACGCGCTTCGTGGGGGTGCTCGGCCACAGGCCCACGGGTGTGGTGCACGCCGAGCCGCTGCCGGACGGGGGCACGAGCTACCGGATCGAGGAAGACGCGGCGTGGGATTGGATCGAGCTCTCCCCCGCCCTGCGGCGAACGGCGGGCGCCTGCCGCGCGGTCGTCTTCGGCACCCTGGCCCAGCGGTTTCCGCACAACCGGGAGCGGCTGGCCCATCTGCTGAAATGCGCGGGCGGAGCGCTGAGGGTATACGACGTCAACCTGCGGCCGCCCTACGACAGCCTGGAGCTCGTATGGCGGCTCGCGGGGCGGGCCGGCCTGATCAAGGCCAACGCGGACGAGCTCGCCCGTCTCACGGGTGTGGCGCCGGGGGCGGGCTCGCTGGAAGAAGGGGCGCGTGCCCTCGCGGAGAAAACCGCCTGCCCCCGGGTGTGCGTGACCGCGGGGGCGATTGGCGCAGGGCTGCTGCTGGACCGGGCGTGGCACTGGGCTGAGGGACGCCCCGTGCACGTGAGAGACACCGTCGGCGCGGGCGACGCCTTTCTGGCCGGGCTGATCCACGGCCTGCTGGACGATCCGGGAGCCCCGCGGCAGGCGCTCGAGAGAGCGTGCCGCCTCGGCGAGCTGGTAGCGTCGTGCGAGGGCGCCACTCCGGAGTACACGATCTCCGCCGCCGGGGTGCCGGTGCCCGCGACGGCGCCGCCCGGGGAAGCGCAGAGGCTCGGCGACGCCGGTGAGATGCGCTGAAGAGCTCTCCACGCCGCCCGTGACGGGGCGTGAGGCGCGCCGTTCGTAAACCCGGCGCAAGGGTTGCCATCCACGCGCGCATCGTTGATATTCGACGGCTTTGCAGCAACCGGGAGAGACGCCACAGCATGGAATTTCGCGATGATTTCACCCCGCGTACGGCGGTCGCGGGAAAAGAGCCGCGCGCACCGTCGCTCGCTCGCACTCCGCCGTTGAGCGCGCCGGGCGCGGCGAACGGCGGCCGCCCGGCCAGGGTGCTCATGCTGCTGGAGCACGGGGCGGCGAGCCACTGGTGGGAGAGCTCGCTGCCGGTGCTGAAGGCGTCCGGAGTGGAGCTGACCATCGCGACCGTCTTCGGGCGCGGACCGCTTCACGAGAACCTGGAGCGGGCGGGGTGCGGCCCCGTGCTCACCCTGGGGTGCCGGACGAGCCGCGACTACCCCCGGGGCGCGATGGCGCTGGCGCGGCTGATCCGCGAGCACCGCATCGACATCGTCCACTCCAACGAGACCATCGCGGGTACCCTGTGCGGGGTGGGAGGGAGGCTGGCGCGGCGCGGCGTGCGCGTGTTCCACCGCCACCACAACATCATCCACGACCGCCGGCAGGTGCTCTTCAGCCGGCTCGCCAGCCGCTGGACGGACCTGACCATGGCGGTCTCGGAATCGTCGGCGCAGCACGCGCGCGAGATCGACGGCGTGCCCCCCGCGCGCATCCGCGTGGCGTACAACGGAGTGCGCGAGCTGCGGCACGTTCCCGCGGGCGAGGTGGCGGCGCTCCGCCACCGTCTGGCGATTCCGGCCGCCTCCCCCGTGCTCCTGGTGGTGGCGCGGCTCTGGAAGGAGAAGGGCCAGCGCACGCTCCTGGAAGCGGTGCCGGCTCTTTCCGCGCAGCTGCGGAACCCGCCCCACGTGGTGCTGGTGGGGAGCGGCCCCGAGGAAGCGTCGCTGCGGCGGCAGGCGGAGCAGCTGCGGGAAGGCGCCGTCCACTTCGTGGGACATCAGCTGGACGTGGCGCCATGGTACGCGCTCTCGGACGTGGCCGTGGTCCCCAGCTTCGAGGAGTCCTTCAGCCTGTCCGCGGTGGAGGCGATGAGCTGCCGGCGTCCCGTCGTCGCGTCCCGGCGCGGCGGCCTGGTGGAGGTGGTGGACGACGGGGTGACGGGGCTGCTGGTGAACATGGGCGACGCGCAGGCGCTGGCGGGTGCGCTGGGCGAGCTGCTGCTCTCGCCGGAGCGGGCGCGGCGGATGGGGGCGGCGGGCTACGAGCGGTTCCAGGCGCGGTTCACCCTGGAAGCGATGGTCGCCGGGTGGCACGCGGTGTACGCCGAGGCGATGGCGGGGCAGGACGAGGGAACCCACAAGGTGAGACGATGAAGAGAGCGGGCGTGGAGAACGGCGGGCGCGCGGAGGACACTCCTCCCGCGGTCTGCATGCTGGTGACTGACTTCGACGCGGCCACGGGCGGCCTTCAGAAGACTTCGAGGTTCCTGCTGCGGGGGCTCAACGGGCGCGGCGGGAGGACGTACGTGCTGGCCCGCAACTACCACGGGCGTCCCCGCGACGAGGTGCAGGACGGCACCGTCGTCCACCGTTCGCCGGTGCTGAGCCGCATGCTTCCGGCGCTGAATTCCCTGGCCTACATCGTGGACTCGCTCTGGTGGCTGGCCCGCAACCGGCGCCACTACGGCGTGATCCACTGCCAGCAGATGTACGGCCCCGCGATGGTGGGGCTGATCGCCAAGAAGCTGCTGCGCAAACCCGTATTCGTGGCGCTGCACATGAGCGGCGAGACGCTGGGCGAGGTCGCGAACGCGCGGCGCCTGCCGCTCGCCGGCTTCCGGATGCGCCAGTACCGGGGCGTCGATCGCTGGGTGGCGCTCTCCACCGAGATGGAGGGCGAGATCCACACCCTGGGGGTGGACCCGGAGCAGGTGGCGATCATCCCCAACGGCACCGTGCTCCCCGCCGAGACCGCGTTCGACCCCGATGTCCGCCGCCGCCACCGCGAGGCGCTCGGGCTGGCCCACCCCAAGGTCGCGGTCTTCAGCGGCCGGCTCAGCTGGGAGAAGGGGCTGGACGTGCTGCTGCGGGCGTGGAAGCTGCTCTCCCGGCGCCACCCGGACGCGCACCTCCTCATCCTGGGAGAGGGCGTGCCGCACCGCAACGTGGAGCCCGAGCTGCGCGCGCTGCACGGCGACCTGGGGCTGGAAGGGACCGTCCACTTCCTGGGCCACGTCTCCAACGTCGGCGAGTACCTGCTGGCGTCCGACGCCTACGTGCTCCCCACCCGGTCGGAGGGGCTCTCCTGCGCGCTGGTGGAGGCCATGGCGGCGGGAGCCGCCATCGTCACCACGAACATCCCGGCAAACCTGGACATCATCCGCGACGGCGACACGGGGCTGCTGGTGAACACGGACGACCCGGAGGGGCTCGCCGCGGCCCTGGCGCGCATCTTCGACTCCCCGCCGCTGGGCGAGGCGCTGGGCCGCGCGGCACGCGAAAAGGCGGAGCGCGACCTTTCGGTGGAATCGATGACTTCGCAGTACGCCGACCTGTACTCGAGCATCGTGGCCTCCAAGTGAGCTCGCCCACCCGGCCAATCAAGGTCCTCAACCTGACGAGCACCCCGGCGGGGATCGGCGGCGTCGAGTCGCTGCTGCTCAGCGCGGCGGGCAAGTACGACACCCGGCGCTTCGACGTCGCGTTCTGCAACCTCTTCGACGCCCGCGGCGAGGACAGCGTCTTCCCGGCTGCCCTCCAGGCCCGCGGCGCCCGCCTCCTGGACGTCCCGGGGCAAAAGTGGCGCGACCTCCCGGCGCTCGTGACGGGGCTGGCCCAGCTGCTGCGCCGCGAGCGCTTCGACGTGCTGCACTCGCACATGCTGCACGCGACGCTGGTCGGCCACCTGGCCGGGAGCATCGCGCGCGTGCCCGTACGCATCGCGAGCCGGCAGTACACCCGGGAACCGTACCAGAACAAGGGACGGTGGATGCGTGCCCTGGACCGCCGCGCCTTCCGGACGGCCACGCACGTGGTCGCGGTTTCCGGGGCCGTCCGCGCCGTGCTGGTGGACGAGGACGGTGTCGCGCCCGAGCGCATCTCCGTGATCTCCAACAGCATCGACATCGCGGCCATCGACGCGGCGGAGCTCGGTGCGCCCCTCCCCTGGGATGCATCCTGGGACGGGAGCTTCCTGCTCGGCTACGTCGCCAGCCTTACCTGGCGCAAGGATCACGCGAACCTGCTCCGCGCCTTCGCACAGGTGGTCGCCCAGGAGCCCCGCGCGCGCCTGGTGCTGGTGGGCGAGGGGCCGGAGGAGGCAGGGTTGAAGGCCCTGGCGGCCGAGCTGCGGCTGGAAGGCCGGGTGCTCTTCACCGGCCGGCGGAACGACGTGCCGGCGCTGGCCCGGCACTTCCACCTGTACGTTCACCCGCCTCGCCACGAAGCCTTCGGCATCGCCGTGGTGGAGGCGATGGCGCTGGCGAAGCCCGTGGTGGCCACCCGCGTCGACGGCATCCCGGAGGTGCTGGGAGAGGACGCGGGGTTGCTGGTGCCCCCGGGAGATCCGGCCGCGCTGGCCGCGGCGATCCTCAAGACGATGCGCGACCCGCGGGCCGGAGCCGGCATGGGCGCGTGCGGGCGGCAGCGGGCCGAACGGCACTTCGCCGTGGAGGTGATGGTGGAGCGATACCAGGAGCTGTACAGCCGCTTCGCGAACGGCAGCTCCTGACCCAGCGGAGCTCGCACGGAGAATCGGGATAGGGGGCAGCCGGTGATCCCGGCTGCACCCCTCCCACACCACCGGACATGCGGGTCCGCATCCGGCGGTTCGGAAAGTTGAGGTT
>CADCTW010000208.1 GCA_902805735.1 uncultured Gemmatimonadota bacterium
CGCTCGGCCACCGGCTGGGCACCGGGGCCGGCCGGCTCCACGGCGGCCGCGCTGGGCGTTGGCGCGGAACCCGCCAGCGCCGGGGCCGTACCCCCGGTCGGGGTCACCGTGAGCCAGGGGGATGCGCCGGGGACGACCGTGAAGCTGGCCGAGCCCATGCCGGCGTTGTAGACCCAGAGGGTGTCGCGGACCACGGCCGTGTTGCCGTGCGGCCGCAGGTGAGAGGCGGGGGTGTACGAGAACGCGATCACCGGCCCGCTGCGGCGCGTGCGCAGGATGTACTCACCGCTCTGCGCGCCGTAGTAGGACCAGATGACCACGCGGTACGTGCCGGAGGCGGGCACCGTGTAGCGCGGCAGGATCCACCCGCGCGGCCTGGAGCGGATCACGGTGCTGGTGGCCACGCGCACCCCCGCCGCGTTCAGCAGCTCCAGCCGGGGAGTGAAGAGCAGCTCCCCGCCGGTGCGGTGCGCCGCGATGTCGATCACGTCGCCGGCCGTGAGCGCCAGGTGCACGGTGTCGCGCACGGTCGGCGTGGGGATGTCCCCCGCCAGCGAGTCGCCCAGCGCCAGCGCGGAGGCCGAAGCCGTCACGGTCACCTGCGCGCTCCCGCTCTTCCCTTCGCTGGTGGCCGTGACCGCCACCGGCCCGCCCGCCGACACCCCGCTCACCACGCCGCCGGCGGACACGGCGGCCACCGCCGTGTTCGCGCTGGACCAGGTGACCGCGCGCCCGCTGAGCACGTTGCCGGATGCGTCCCGCAGGACGGCCGAGAGCGTGCGCGTGCCGCCCACCGGGAGCGAAAGGGGCGAGGGAGACACCTCCACCGAGGCCACGGGGGCCGCCGTGGTGGCCCCCAGGTTGAAGGTGACCGCGCCGGAGGCCAGGGTGATGCCGTGCAGCTCCAAGCCTGAGGGGGCCCCGGAGCTGGAGCGGCTGCTGGGGCTGGTGGCGTCGCCGAACGCCGTGCGCGCCGAGGTGCCGGGGAACGGGTCGCCCGCGTCTCCCCGGTTGGTGCCGGACCCGTTCGCGAGGTCGTCCAGCCCGTCCGCTTCTTCCAGGTCCACGCCCTGCCGCGGGTTGGCGTTCACGCGGTTGTTCTGGAGCGTGGTGTCGATGACGGCCGGGTCCACGTGGTACACCAGCAGCCCCGGACCGTGGAGGTCGCGGTCCGACCCGGTCTGCGCGCGGTGCTCCAGCAGGAAGTACTCGCGGGTGTTGGGTATGTTGTAGCGGAGCACCCGCCCCGCTTCGTACACCCGCCCCAGCGAGATCCCGTTGGCCGGGGCGGAGATCGTCTCCACGCCCACCCAGCCGAGGAAGTCCTTGGACCAGGCGCCCATGTGGGCGGGCGCGTCGGGGCTCCGGTGGTTCCCCGAGCCCATCAGGTCCCACTCGCCCAACCCCTCCGTGGTGCCGTTGTCGGGGTCGGTGTCGTACAGGTCGGGGAGGTCCAGCGCGTGCCCCATCTCGTGCGCAAAGGTGCCGATCTCCATCAGCGACGCGCCGTCGCACTCCACGCCGCCCTGGATCAGGTAGTCGTCCACCTTGATCATCCCCCCGCTCGCGGAGGGGTCGTTGGTGGCGAACGGCGTTCCCCAGGCGGCGGAGTACGTCCACTTGTGCGGCCAGATCCCCGGCCCGCCGCATTCCGCTCCGTGCGAAGGGTACAGGAAGGCGGCGGCGTCCACGTATCCGTCGTCGTCGCCGGAATTGGGGACGCCGTCGGGGCCGTCGTTGTCGAAGAGGGCGAAGTTGGTCCCCGGGTCCGCGGCCGTCAGCACGTCGCGCAGGAACTCGTCCGCCCGCCCGAAGGTGGCGTCGGTGAGCTCCGAGGGATTGTAGTACGACGCAGGCTGGGGCAGCGGCTGCCACGCGGACACCGTTCCGTCCAGCGTGAACGCGCCGCGCGACATCTCGCGGTAAAAGGTGCGGGCCGAGTAGGTGCCCGGCACGTCGCCGAAGAGACGGGCCTGGTACGCGGACGTGCCGTACGGCGCCGCGGTGCCGGAGGGGAGCCCCAGGAGCACCGGCACGCGCAGGGTGCCGGTGACCGCCGCGGCGGCCCCCTGGATCTGCGCGACGGAAAGGCGCGGCCCGCTGCGGCGCTCCAGGGCGGCCCGCTGCAGGCGCGCGCGCTGGGTCTTGTTGCGCCAGGCGCGCCTGAACTGGAAGGCGCGCGGATCGCGCTCCAGCGTCCTCAGCACGGGGGCGGGGACGCGCACGCCGTGCGCGCGGCCCCGCTCCACCACATCCTGCGCGGAGAGGGCGGCGGGGAGGAGCAGGGAGGCCACGGCGAGGGCGGCGCCCCGCTTCAGCATCCAGGCGGTGAACGATCGCGGGGCAGCGGTCACGGGGGGCGGCTCGACTGTGGGGCGGGCGGCGGGCGCGGTCACCGGACCACGCTCACGGTGCCGCCGGTGGCCAGCGGAAGATCCATGGGGCGGAACCCGGTGGTCACCGGGCGCATGGTGTACGACAGGCGGATGGCTCCCCGCGCGCCGACCGGCGCGTCGGGCGCGACCCGGAACGACAGGGTGACCAGCGTGAGCCGCGCCTTCCCCTGCGGAGCCGTGCTGGCGAAGGCGAAGCGCAGCCGCCCCGGGCCGCCAAGGTGCGTCTGCGCCGCGCCCGTGATCCCCGGCGCCGCGCCCACGTACTGCAGGATCTCGGCGGGGAAGAAGAGCTCGAACTGCACCGCGCCCAGGTCGCCCTGCGCGCCGGCGTCCGCCAGCTCCAGGATCACGGGCACGGACACCACGGCGGCGCGGCTCACCTCCGCCGCCGCCGCCCCGTTCACGAGCGCCGTGGACCGCGTGGTGTCGCGCGCTGCCCCGGCGGGGACGTCATGGGCGCGCGGCGCGGCGCGGGCGGCGCCCGCGGCCAGCAGCGCCAGCGCGGCCAGAGCCGCCGTGGTGAACCTCGTGCTGCACCGCATGTGCGACCTGCGAATCAGGGGTGTGGATGGGGCGCAGGCGCTCCGGTGGGCCGCGCGGGCGGCCGGCTACCTGCGGGGCGGCTGAGCCTCGGGACTGCCCCGCAACCTGCGCCTGCCGGCGGCGTCCAGCTCCACGCCG
>CADCTW010000209.1 GCA_902805735.1 uncultured Gemmatimonadota bacterium
CACGAGAAGGCAACAGGATGAGCCGGACCTTCGCTCAGTTCAAATCGTTCCCGCTCCTGTCGCTGGGCAAAGCACAGGGCCGCATCAGGTTACAGCGCTAGCCTAGCTTCTTAACCGGACAGCACTGGTGTGCGGATGGAATTCCCGCCAGCATCGCCCGCACGGCGGGCGGCGCTCGGCGCACCTCCGACAGGACCAGTCTGGAGACGACCGCCACCAGATCCCCCGCCCGAAACAACTCGAAGAGCTGAAGCGAGGCCTCCTCGAACTCGGGGTCCAGGCAGCCGCCCACTACGGATGTGTCGATATAGATGCGCCGTGGCTTCATGCGGTCAAGGGTAAAGGCCTACCCTTGAGCCACACCAGCCACATTTCGGAGCGCGCGGATGGGGACTGGCGCGACACGGGCGGGGGAAAGGGCGGGCACAATCGGGCGCTGGGGTGTATCTTGGTGCGCGGCGCGCGGACGGTCCGCGCGCGGGTGGCCGATGAACACGACCGGGCTTCATGGAACAGCAATCCCTCGGGCTGGTGGTGGCCTTCTCGGCCGGCCTGCTCAGCTTCCTCTCGCCATGCGTGCTGCCGCTGGTGCCGAGCTACGCCACGTTCATCACCGGGATGAGCCTGGACGAGCTCCGCGACGCGGAGACGGGGCGCACGCGGCGGGCGGTGCTGGTGCACGGCGTGCTCTTCGTGCTCGGCTTCACCCTGGTGTTCATGATCCTGGGCGCGTCGGCCACCTTTCTGGGCTCGCTGCTGGCGTACGCCAGCCGCTGGGTGGAGCGCGTGGGCGGGGTGATGCTGATCCTGTTCGGCCTGTACCTGCTGGGCGTGCTGAGGCTTCCCGGCGCCGGCCGCGAGTGGCGGATGCACCTGGCCGACAAGCCCGTGGGCTACCTGGGCACGCTGCTGGTGGGTGTGACCTTTGGCGCCGGGTGGACGCCGTGCATCGGGCCGGTGCTGGGAGGGATCCTGACGCTGGCCGCCACGCGCGGGAGCATGACGGAGGGGATGGGGCTGCTGGCCGTGTACTCGGCCGGGCTCGCGATCCCCTTCCTGCTCTCGACGGTGCTGATCGAGCGCTTCCTGACCGGCTTCAAGCGCATCCGGCACTGGCTGCCGTGGATCAACCGGGTCAGCGGCGCGATGCTCCTGGTGCTGGGGGTGCTGCTGTTCACCGGATCGTTCTCGACGCTCTCGGCGCTCCTTTCGAGGTGGACACCGGAGTGGCTCGCCTCCCGGCTCTAGGAAGACGCGCGTGCGTTGCGCTGCAGGTGACCGCACGGGCGCGCTTCCCCTCCGCTTGCGCCACACCCTGCAGCGAGGGCAAATTCCGCCCCCGCTGCGCACCCCTACGACGGAGCCCATGCCCGAAAGTGTTCGCATCCTGCTGGTGGACGACCACGCCGTGCTGCGCGCGGGGCTGCGCGCCCTGCTGGAGGCGGAGCCGGGCTTCCAGGTGGTGGGCGAGGCGGGGACGGGGGAGGACGGGGTGCGCCTGGCCGCGCAGACCCGCGCCGACGTGGTGGTGATGGACCTGTCGATGCCCGGGATGGGCGGGCTGGAAGCCGTCCGCCAGATCGCCGCACTGAACCAGGGAACGCGCGTGCTGGTGCTCACCATGCACGGCGAGGAGGAGCACCTCCTCCCCGTGCTGGATGCGGGGGGGAGCGGCTACGTGACGAAGATGAGCGCGGACGAGGAGCTGATCGAGGCCATCCACACGGTGGCGCGCGGCGACGTCTTCCTCTACCCCAGCGGCGCCAAGCTCCTGCTGCGCGGCCTCAAGGCCAAGGCCGAGCCGGGCGAGGACGACCCGCTGGACCGCCTCACCGAGCGCGAGCGCGAGGTGCTGTCGTACACCGTGGAGGGGTTCAGCTCCAGCGAGATCGGCAAGAAGCTGTTCATCTCGCCCAAGACGGTGGACACCTACCGTGCCCGCATCATGGAGAAGCTGGGGCTGCGCCACCGCAGCGAGCTGGTCCGGTTCGCGCTGCGGAAGGGGCTGCTGAAGGCCGAATGAACTGCGGGGAACGGGGAATGGGGAACGGAAAGCCCCGCTCAGCGAGGTCGTCGCCGTTCTTGTAGTCACCGTTCCCCGTCCCCCATTCCCCCAAAAGGAGGTTCCGTGTCTCGCAGGGTAGTCGTCACCGGGGTCGGAATGGTCACGCCGCTGGGGTGCTCGGCGCCGGAAACATGGGAAGGGCTCCTGGCCGGACGGAGCGGCGTGGGGGCGCTCACCAAGTGCGCGCTTCCCGGGCTCGCGCCGGAGGTGTCGATCGCGGCGGAGGTGAAGGGGTTCTCCGCCGAGCCGGTGATCGACCGCAAGGAGGCGCGCCGGATGGACACCTTCATCCAGTACGCCATCGTCGCGACGGACGAGGCGATGAGGAACGCGGGGTTCGGGGGGATCGGCACCGTGCCGGACCCGGAGAACACCGGCGTCATCATCGGCTCGGGGATGGGCGGGCTCGTGAGCATCATGGAGACCCGCGACCTGATCGAGCAGAAGGGGATGGGGCGCGTGTCGCCCTTCTTCATCCCCGCCAGCATCATCAACCTGGCCGCGGGGCAGGTGGCGATCCGCACCGGCGCGCAGGGGCCCAGCTACGCCCCCGTCTCCGCCTGCGCCAGCAGCAACCACGCCATCGGCGAGGCGTTCCACGCCATCCAGCGCGGCGACGCGGACATGATGATCGCCGGGGGCACCGAGGCGTGCCTCACCCCCATCTCCTTCGCGGGGTTCGCGGCGGCGCGGGCGCTGGCCACCACGTACGACGCGCCCGAGACGGCGAGCCGGCCGTTCGACGCCACGCGCAGCGGCTTCGTGCACGCCGAGGGCGCCGCCATCCTGGTGATGGAGGAGCTGGAGTCCGCGCGCCGGCGCGGCGCGCCCATCGTGGCGGAGGTGCTGGGCTTCGGGATGAGCGGCGACGCCTACCACATCACCGCGCCCCCCGAGAACGGCGAGGGCGCCGCGCACGCCATGCGCCGCGCCCTCAAGAGCGCCGGCATCGCGCCCGAGCGGGTGGACTACGTCAACGCCCACGGCACCTCCACGCCCGTCGGCGACCTGGCGGAGACGCGGGCCATCCGCGGCGTCTTCGGCGCGCACGCGGACCGGCTGGCCGTGTCGTCCACCAAGTCCATGCTGGGCCACGCGCTGGGCGGCAGCGCCGCCATCGAGGCCGGCGTCGTCGCCTTCGCCCTGCGCGAGGGCATCCTGCCGCCCACCATCAACCTGCGCGTGCCGGACCCGGAGTGCGACCTGGACTACGTGCCCAACGAGGCTCGCCGCGCCCCCGTCGAGATCGCCATCTCCAACTCGTTCGGCTTCGGCGGTGCCAACACGTCTCTCGTCCTGGGCCGCTGGAACGGCTGAATCTCACACGGAGACACAGAGGCACAGAGATGACTTCATCTCTGTGCCTCTGTGTCTCTGTGTGAGGCCTATCTGTTAGGCTCGGAGATGCGCTCCAGCGTGTCCGCGACCCGCCGCGAGCCCGCGTCGCTGTCCAGGTCGGTCGCCACGTCGGCCTGGGCCACGATGCCCACCAGGCGGCCTTCGCGGTCGGTGATGGGGACGCGGCGCACCTGCTCGCGCTCCATCAGCTGCAGGACGTTCTGGACGGAGTCGTTCTTGTTGCACGTCTCCACGTCCTTGGTCATCACGTCGGAGACGAGGGTGCTGGTGGCGTCGCGCCCCTCGGCCACCGCGCGGATGGTGATGTCGCGGTCGGTGATGACACCGCGCAGGCGGCGGTTCTGCTCGCTCTCCACCACCGGGATGATGCCGACGTTGAGGTCGCGCATCTTGCGGGCGGCGTCGGCCAGCGTGGCTTCGGGGGTGACGACCTCGGGGTTCTCGGTCATGATGTCCGCGGCGCGCATGCGGCGCAGCTCGTCGCCCCCGCCCTGCTGCTGCCCGTACCCCTGCTGCCCCCCGCCGAAGCCGCCGCGCCCGCCACCATATCCGCCGCGGCCCCCGCCGCCGTACGCCCCGCCGCCCTGCCGGCCGCCGAAGCCCTGCTGGCCATAGCCCTGCCCGCCGCCGTACCCGCCCCTGCCGCCGCCGTAGCCCCCGCCGCCGCGGTTCATCCCGCCCCTGCCGCTGGAGAAGTCCTGATCGTACGCGCCGCCGCCCGTGCCGAAGCCGGTGTAGCCTTCGCGGCTCTGGTTGCCGCCGCCGGCCGCGTCCGCGCCCATCCCCGTGTAGCCGTTGCCGGAGCCGTCGGCGCCCATGCCGCCGTAGTCGCCGCGCCCGGTCTGGCCGCCGAAGCCGCCGCCCTGTCCCGGGCGGAAGCGTTGGAAATCGCGTCCGTAGTTCGCCATGCGTGGATCTCCTCTGCTGGGTGGTCGCCCACCGGCCGCGCCGCGCGCGCCGGAGCCTCTTCGCCCTAGGGGCGGGGGCCGGCACGGGTGCAAGACTCGCACCCGCAAGCGCCGTCAGCGCCGCTCGTTACGCTGGCTGCGCAGGAGGATGAACAGCCCCACGAGTCCGATCAGCGCGAAGCTGAACCACTGGATCGCGTATCCCAGGTGGGACCCCTCGTCCAGCGGCGGCGGCGGCACCGCGACCGGGAGCGTGCGCGCGGCCCCGCTGTCGGGCAGGACCTGCAGGTACATCGGCAGCACCGGCCCGATCCGCCCGCGCGCCGTGGCCAGATCCATCCGGCGGTAGGTGGTGTCGCCGCGCGGGGAAACGGAGCGCGAGCCCCGGTCGTCCGTGACGGGCACCGCCTGGAGGATCCCGCTCACGGCGACCGTGCCCGGCGGCGGCGCGGGGCGCTGGGGAGGCGTGGCGGCGTCCGGCGCGGGAACCCAGCCGCGGTTGACGAGGATCACCGTGCTGTCGCCTTCCAGCAGGAGGGGCGTGGCGAGGTGCACCCCGGGCCGCCCCGCTTCCACCCGCGCGCGCAGCACCATCTCGCCGTGCGGAAGGTAGCGGCCGCGCGCCGTGGCGCGCCGGTAGACGAGGCGGGTGGGATCGCGCCGCATCTCCGCGGCCAGCACGGCGTCCAGGGGGCGCGGGGGCTGGCTCATCCCGGCCAGCACCACGGCGTTGCGGGCGCGGCGCTGCTCCAGCCGGTCGAGCTGCCAGAAGCCGAGCCGCACGCACACGGCGCACGCCGCAAGTATGAAAGCGGCGCCCAGGGCGCCGCGCAGGGTAAGTCGCGTCATCGAAAAGCGGCCTCACACGGAGGCACGGAGACACAGAGGAATCAGAACAGGAACCCGGCCAGGATCCCCGGGTGAAAGAGCGACCGCGCGGGGCGCACGTCGCCCGTGACGCGGATGATGGCGTCGCCCAGCGCGGGGCGGCGGGCGAAGCGGCGCGAGACCACGCGCAGGAGCGCCGGGCGGGATACGAACGCCTCCACCAGGTGCTGCACCCGCTCGCCCGGGCCGAACGCGCGGCGCCGGGCCCGCTCGTACGGGGCCAGCGCGGCGCTGGAAAGGTCGTTGGCGCGCAGGGCGGCGCCGGCGGTGCGCGCGGCGAGCTCGGCCCCGCGCAGGGCGCGGTAGATCCCCTGCCCCGTGAAGGGATCGTAGTACCCCGCCGCGTCGCCCACCAGCAGCGCGCCGGCCGCGACGGCGCGGCGCACGGGGAAGTCGAAGGGCCCGGTGGTCAGCACTTCGTCCACCCGCCGCGCATCCGCGAAGCCGAAGCGGCGCAGCGCGTCGTCGAAGTACCCGGCCGGATCGCCGGCGACCTCGCGCGCCTCGTCCCCCGCCACGACGACCGTCACGTTGCAGCGCCCGCCGCCCACCTCCGCGATCCCCACGCATCCGCGCCCCAGCGCCCGCAGCTCGCCCCACCCGCGGCCCGCATCCACCCCCGCCACGTGCGCCGTGAGCGCCAGCTTGCGCAGCCGGGGCGCGCGCCGCAGCAGCCCCAGCCGCCGCATCACCACCGACCTCAGCCCGTCCGCGCCGACCACGAGGCGCGCGCGGATCTCGTCGTCGCCCACCTGCACGCCCACGACACGCCCGCCCTCGCGCACAACGTCCGCGACGCGCGCACCGGTGCGCACCTCTACACCGCACGCGCGCGCGTGATCGAGGAGCACCGTATCCAGCACCTCGCGCTCGATCCCGATTCCGCGCACCCCGTCCGGGAAGCGCCCGCGGAAGCCCTCCCCGCTCCCCGGCCGGATGCGCCACCCGTCCAGCCGCGCGGGCCCGGTGGCCTCCACCGCGTCCCACGCGCCCAGCGCGTGCAGCGCCGCGACGCCCGCCGGGTTCACGCACTCCCCGCACGCCTTGCGGCGCGGAAACTCGGCGCGGTCCAGCAGGAGCACGGCATGGCCGGCGCCGGCGAGCCTCGCCGCCGTCGCCGCCCCCGCGGGCCCTCCGCCGACCACGACCGAGTCGTACATAGAACAGAAGTCCTCAGTGCCTAGTGCCTAGTGCTTGGTGCCTGGTGCCTGGTGCCTGGTCGATTCTGGACCACACCAGCGCCACCCGGAAGGGGACGTGGGCGAACGCCTCAGCGTCCCGCAGCCCCGCACGCGCGGCAAGCGAGCGCAGGTCGCCGGGGGTGAACGCGCGCTGCACGGAGAGAGGGCCGTCGTTGCGCGTGATGGGGTGCGTGCGCCAGAAGGTGGCCGCGAGCAGGCGCGCACCCAGGTACGCCATGCGCGTGCGATGCAGGTCGTTCACCACCGCGCCCAGACGCACCACGCGGTCCATCTCGCGCAGCACGCGCACGCACTCCTCGTCCGTGTTGAAGTGGTGCAGCGCGGTCGAGCAGAGGGCGAAGTCGAACGACCCGTCCGCGTACGGCAGCGCCAGCGCATCCGCCGCCTCCACGGTCACGTCCGGATCGGCGGCGGCGCGGGCGCGCGCCTCGGCGAGGGTGGCCGGGTGCATGTCCGTGGCGGCCACGCGGATGCGCACCCCGCGCCGGCGCCCCCACTCTGCCACCGCCAGCGGGATGTCCGCCGAGCCGGTGGCCACGTCCAGCACGTGGTACTCGCGCCGCGGATGCCGCTCCACCAGCCGCGCCAGGTGGTGCAGGACCACGCGCGTGCCGCCCAGCCAGCGGTTGACCTCGCGCAGGTCCGCCAGGCTCCGCGCCAGCTCGCGCGGATCGGCGTCGGGCGCGTCCATGCGCTCCTCGCCGGCGATACGCGGCATGCTCACGGACACGCTCCTCTCTGTGTCTCCGTGCCTCTGTGTGAAACCGTTTTCACTGCGCCGCCCCCGGCCGCCGGTCCGGCTCCACGTGCACGATCACGTCCTGTGCTCCCAGCCGCTGCGCCACCTCGTTCTCCACGCGGTCGGCGATGTCGTGCGCGGTCTCCACGTCCAGCCCGCCGCGCACGGCGATGGTGAGCTCGGCGAAGAGGGCGCCGGGGCGTCCGCGGGAGCGCACGTCGTACACCTGGCGCACCCCGCGGACGGTGCCGGCCACGTGCGTGATCTCGTCCGCCTCCACCGCCCGCTGGTCCACCAGCACGGGCACGGCCTCGCGGATGATCCCCCACCCCGTGCGCGCGATCAGCACGGCGACGACCAGCGTGGTCCACGCGTCGCCGTTGGGAACGCCCAGCTCGGTGAGGCCCAGCCCCGCGAGCACCGCGACCGTCACCCACACGTCCGCCCGCAGGTGCGCCGCGTCCGCCAGCAGCAGGTCGCTACGCAGCGCCTGGCCGCGGCGGCGCTCGTATGTGGAGGCCGCGAGGCCGATGGCCAGCGACGCGCCCATGGCGCCGATCGCCACCGTCGCGTCCAGCTCCGACTCGCCGCCGCGCAGGATGCGCGACACGGCCCCCCGCACCAGCTCGGTGACGGTGATGGAGAGGAAGGCCACCATCGCCAGCGCGCCCAGCGTCTCGAACTTGGCGTGGCCGTACGGGTGCTCCTCGTCCGGCGCCGCCCCGGCCACGCGCGCCAGCACGATGGCGACGACGGTGGTCAGCACGTCCAGCCCGGAGTCGATGGCGCCGCCCAGCACGGCCAGCGACCCCGCCCGCACACCGGCGGCCGCCTTCACCACCACGAGCACCAGCGACACGGTGAGCATGGCGTTGAGCACCCGCCGCACCTGGGCGGAGCGCGCACCGGGCGCCGCATCCACGAGCTCCATCATCCCACCAGCGCCCGGCGGACCCGGGTGGCGGACACTTCCATGGCCGCCGCGATCTCCGCCTCGTCCAGCGTGGCGAGCGCGCCGTCGCGGAAGAGGACGCGCCCCTTCACCACCGTCAGGATCACGTCCGACGCGCGCGCCGCGTGGAAGACGGCCGCCTCCGGCGAGTGCACCGGGCGCACATGCGCCCCCGCCAGCGACACGGCGCACAGGTCCGCGTCCTTGCCCGGCTCCAGCGTCCCGACGCGGTCCTCCATCCCCAGCGCCGCCGCGCCGTCCAGCGTGCAGAGGCGCAGCAGATCGGCGGGCGACAGGATCTCGTGCGACGCGAGCCGTCCGCGGTGCACGACGGAAGCGATGCGCGCCTCTTCCAGCAGGTCCAGCCGGTTGTTGCTCCCCACGGAGTCCGTCCCCAGCCCCACGCGCACCCCGGCCTCCAGCAGCTCGGGGTAGGGGGCGATGCCGTGCCCCAGCTTGGCGTTGGCCACGGGGCAGTGGGCGATGGCGCACCCGGCTTCGGCGATGCGCAGGATGTCTTCCGCGTCCAGCGTCACGCAGTGGATGAGGAGCGGACGCGCGTCGAGCACGCCCAGCCGGTCCAGCATCTCCACCGTGGTCCGGCCGCGCACGGGGGTGTCGATGCCGCGCGCCCGCAGCCCCGGCGCGAAGTCCCCCTCCCCCGCCGTTACCAGCGCCCGCTCCGCCTGGGACTCGGAGGCGTGCACGGCCATGGGGAGATCCTCGGCCAGCGAGTACTCGGCGGCGGCGCGGAAGAGGCGGTCGGACACGGTGTAGGGCGCGTGCGGCGACACGCCGATCCTCACCAGCTCCGTCTCGTCGCGGCGCAGCAGGTCCACGGCGGCGCGCAGCTCGGCCATGGACTCCGCGGCCTGCGCCGGATCGGGCCCGAACACCTCGCGGTACAGCACGCCGCGCATCCCCGACTCGCGCAGCGCCACCGCCCCCGCGGCGGACGACTCGGTCCCGGCCAGCGTGGTCATCCCGGAGCGGATCGCCTCCACCATGGTCCAGCGGGCGGCGGCGCGGTAGTCGTCGTCGTCCATCGCCACGCGCTTGGTGCCCACCAGGCGCAGGATCCAGTCGCGGAAGCGCAGGTCCTCCAGCGCGCCGCGAAAGAGCGACAGCTCGGGGTGCGCGTGCACGTTCACGAGCCCGGGGAGGAGCGCCGCCTCGCCGAGCTCCACCACCTCCGCGCCGGGGTGCGGCTCCAGCGCGGCGGCGGGCCCCACCGCCGCGATCCGCCCGTCTGCCCCCACCATCACCGCCCCGTCGCGGATCGGCTCCAGCGCCACGGGCAGCACCCACGCCGCACGGTATATCGTCGGAGAAGTAATCTCTGTGCCTCTGTGTCTCTGTGTGAGCCCAATCAGTTGGGAAAGCTGAACAGCGACGCGCTCAGGGGCCGGCGGCTGCTGCGGCGGATCTGCGGGTGGTCGTCGGCGGCGCCGCGGCCCACGGCCTGGCCGATGCCGAGGGACACCTGGACGCCACCCGGCTGGAAGCGCGGCGCCACGGGGGCCGCGATGTCCAGCCGGTAGGTGCGGCGCGAGCCGGGGGGGAAGGCCACGCGCAGCCCCACGCCCACGTTGGCCTGCACCGGCGACTCGCGGCCGTACAGGTCGCCGCCCTGCCAGATCTTGCCCACGTCCACGAACGCGGCCGAGCCCACGTCGAAGAGGCGCGGATAAGGCCATCCGAGGTACATGCGGTGCTCCAGCGTGGCCACCGCGCGGCGCTCGCCCATGAACACGTGCGGGCGGTACCCGCGCAGGCCCGCGCGGCTCCCCAGCGTGAGCTGGAAGGGCACCGTGGTCCGCCATCCGCCGTCGGCGAACAGGGAGGCCACCCAGGTGGAGCGGCTGTCGGGGCCGGGGCGCCAGTACGCCCACGCATCCGCCTGGCCGAAGAGGTTGCGCCACTCGAAGCTCCCCACCGGCGCCGCGTAGTCGCGCCGCCCCTCGGCCACCACCCGCATACCGGCCAGCACCCCGCCGGGGAGGTGCCCCGCCGCGAAGAAGCCCAGGTCCACCGCCAGGTCGTCGTCGTCCGAGATGGCGGAAAGGCTGCGCCCGATCCCCATCTCCGCCTCCACCCCCAGCCGCACGTCCTCCGCGCCGCGCACGGCGTCCAGCGCGCGGTGGCGCTCGAACCAGACGTTGCGCTGCCCGGCCAGGAACACCATGCGCAGCGACGACACCGAGTCCAACCCGAACACCTCGCCGCCGCCCGGCACGGGCACGGTGATGGGGGTGCCGGAGGCGGAGCGCAGCGAGTCGCGCGGGTACACCGTCCAGTCCCCCGCCAGCGCCACGCCGAACAGCGTCAGGTTGCCGCGCTGCCCCAGGCGGAACACCGTGCCCACGTCGAAGGCGCGGCGCTCCTCGGGGAAGAGGAAGCGGCGCGGGCGCCCCTCTTCGCCGGGGATCCAGAACTCGAAGTTGTTGGCCTCGTGCTCCACCTGCTGCCGGAAGGCGAAGCGCCCCGCCTCGCCGCGGAAGGGCCAGGCGAGGCGCTGCTGCACGCCGTAGCCCACCGGCGTGCGCTCCAGCGACAGCTCCGCGTCCGCCTGGGTGCCGAAGAGCTGGCGCGTGGCGAAGGCGGCGCCGAACACGCGCTCGCCCTGCCGCTCCTTGATGAAGGCGGACACCCGCTGCCCGCGCCCCATCAGGTTGTCCTCGCGCAGCTCCAGCCCGCGCAGCCCCACCTCGCCGCTCTCCACCTGCGGCTCCAGCCGGGTGGACCACTCGTCGCGCGTCTCCACCACCACGTGCATCGTGCCGTCCGGCTGGCGCACGGCGAACACGTCCGCGTCTGCCAGGAACGAGGTGCTGCGCAGGATGCGTTCGGAGTCTTCCAGCAGCGCCGGGTCGTAGCACGAGCCCTCGCGGAAGAGCAGCTCGCGCCGGATCACCGCTTCGCGCGTGCGGATGTGCGCGCGGTTCGCCAGCCGGTACGCCCACCCGAAGCGCGAGTCCAGCTTCCCCGCCTCCGCGTCGAACACGGAGCGGTTGTCCACGAAGAGCTGCGAGACGCGCCCCAGCGGGCATTCGCCGGGCGCTTCCTGCGCCGGCAGGGCACGCGAAAGCTGCGCGGCCGCCGCCAGGGCGAGCGCGCAGCAGGTACGGGTGGAAGGGCGCAGGGTCGGCAACCTCGGCCTCGCGGCGAATGGGGTCCCCTGCCGGGGGAGCAATCTTCGAGCCCGGTCCAAACAGAAGGGCTCACACAGAGACACGGAGACACAGAGAAGTGTTCCCTCTCCGTGTCTCCGTGTCTCTGTGTGAGCCTTCAGCCTTCGGCGGCCGAGAGCGAAGATTCGGCGATGAGCCGGGCGAGCGCTTCCTCGGCGTGGGCCTGGTCCTTGACGGCGCCCAGCCCGGCGAACATCTCGCAGGCCCGCTCCAGGTACGCCTGGGCCTCTTCCACCCCGCCGGTCTGCAGGCGCAGCTCGGCGTAGTCGGCCAGCGTCTCGGCTTCGAGGTACGTGTACCCCTTGGCGCGGGCGATCTCCAGCGCCTTCTCGTACAGGGTGAACCCGTCGGCGTCGCCCCTCGAACGGGCGATGTTGCCCCGGCTGTGGTAGAAGCGCACCAGCAGGTAGGGCGAAGCGGCGGCGATGGCGTGCTCCTCGGCCACGTGCGCCCACTCCTCCGCCTGCGTCACGTGCCCCTGCTGCAGCCGCAGCTCCGCGATGTCCACCGCGATCGCCACCCGCAGCGTGGGGGTGATGGGGAGCTCGAAGGCCTGCTCGTAGATCGCGGATGCCTCGTCCGTCCGCCCCTGCAGCGCGCGCAGGTGCGCCATGTTGTGGAGGCAGACCGCGAGATCCTGCGGGGACGGGTGCACGTTCCAGATGGCGAGAGCCCGCTCGAACCACTCCTCCGCGTCGTCGATGCGCTCCAGGCGCGTCGCCACGTTGCCGAGGTTGTTGAACAGGTATCCGCGCTCCAGCTCCAGCGTACCCTTGGAAGACACTTCGGTGAGCTCCAAGACGGCCCGGTACGCCGCCTCCGCCTCCGGCCAGCGCCCCTGCCACAGGTACACGTTGGACCGTCCGGTGCGGGCGATCACCTCGGCGTGCAGGTCCGCGGAGTCGCGGGCGAGCTCGGCGCTGCGCTCGTAGTGCGAGGCTGCTTCCTGGAACTCGCCAAGCGCGAGCGAGATGCGCCCCACCCGCCGAAGCGCGAGCACCTGGGCTCCCTTCTCCGCCAGGGGGAGGGACACGCGGAGGGCCGCGCCATAGCACTGGTGTGCGCTGCGGACGCGGCCCATCTCCTCGTGCTGCTCGCCCAGGGCCACCAGGTGGCGCGCGGCGGCGTCGAAATCGCCGGCGAAAAAGCTCCGCAGCACCGGGCGCAGGCCCTGGTGCAGGGAGCTCACGTACTCGCGCAGCGCCGCCTCCGCATCGTCCAGCGCCCGGTCGATCTCGTCCGGGCGGAGGATGCGCTTGTCCACCGTGGCGAACGCGCTGGAGCTGTCCCACGTCCTGCGCGGGTCCGGCTGGGCGGAGCTGATCAGCCGCAACCGGAGCACTTCGAGGTCGTCGAGCGGTGGAAGAAGCGCGAGCACTTCTTCCACGGCCGCATCGGCTCTCTGCACGGAAAGGGGGCGCGACGTGTGGGGGTCAGCCACCCGAGGAGCTGACCGTACCGCCGCCGCGCGTGTCCCCGGTGCCGTGCGTCGAGAAGTGCCACACCTGCGCCTGCACGCGCAGCCCGTCGGCGCTCAGCGTCCCTCCCTCGTCCGTCCACAGCTTGGTGGACTCGTCGTACCAGACCGCCTTGGGGGCGTACCCCTCGCTGGTGGTGCCGACGTAGGGAAGCTCGATGGTGATGGGCTGCGCGAACTTCACGTTGTGCGGGCCGAACTCGGCCATCGCGCGCTCCGTCCCCTCCTTGGGGAGGCTGAGCGTGAACATCGTGACCTTGTCCACCGCGCCGGCCGGCACCACGATGCGGAAGCCGTAGTACTCCAGCGTCCCGCCGCGGGGCCCGATCCACGCCTTGGCCCACAGGTTCTCCGGCTTCGTCCGGGTTTCCTTGTAGGCCGCCACCCTCTCCACGCTCTCGAAGTTGAGCGTCGTCTCCGTGGAAGCGATGCGCGCCTCCACCGGCGGAGCGATCTCCACCTGCGGCCCCTCCATTTCCGAGCAACCAGCCGCCAGCGCGAGCATCGGCAAACCGAACAGGAAACGGCGAAGACGCATGTGTACCTCCGGAAGGGGGGTAAGAGTCAGTGGAAGTGCTTGCGGAAAGGCGGGTTTACGGCGCCCACTGCGGGCGAAAGTGAACGGATGCTCCTAAGGTAACGAAAGGAACGCTTGCCTGCAACGCGTTTGTGAAACAGGGGGACGTAGAAGCGAAAACCTGAACGGCGGGGCGTCCCGCCACCTGGACTTCCCGTTCCCCTTCCTCACGTCGCCACCCCCAGCCGGTACTCCGCGATCTTCCGCCGCAGCGTGTTCCGGTGGATCCCCAGCCGTTCCGCCGCCATCGTCAGGTTGTTGGCCGTCTCGGCCAGGGCGCGGCGGATCATGCGGCGCTCCATCTCTTCCAGCGTCACCAGCGGCATCTCGGCCGACTCCGCGGCGGCGGGGCGCGAGGCCGGCGGGTGCAGGATGTCCGCCGGGAGGTGCTGCGGGAGGAGCACCTCGCCCTCCGACATCACCACGGCGCGCTCCATCGCGTTGCGAAGCTGCCGCACGTTCCCCGGCCACGGGTGGGCGCGCAGCGCCGCGAACACCTCTTCGGCCACCGCGCGCACCGGCCGGGCATGCTCGCGCCCGTAGTGAGCGACGTAGTGGAGCGCGAGCTGGTCCAGGTCGGGCCCCCGGTCGCGCAGCGGGGGGAGGTTGAGGGTGACCACCGCCAGGCGGTAGTACAGGTCCTCGCGGAAGCGCTCCTCGCGCACCGACTCGCCCAGGTCGCGGTTGGTGGCCGCCACGATGCGCACGTCGATGGACACCGGCGAGCCCGCGCCCACCCGCTCCACCTCCCGCTCCTGGATGGCGCGCAGGATCTTGCTCTGCAGCGCCAGCGACATGTCGCCGATCTCGTCCAGGAAGAGTGTACCGCCGTTGGCCCGTTCGAAGCGCCCGATACGGCGGCCGATGGCGCCGGTGAACGCGCCTTTCTCGTGCCCGAACAGCTCGCTCTCCAGCAGGTTCTCCGGGATGGCGGCGCAGTTGATGGCGACGAACGGCCCCTTGGCCCGGCGCGAGCGCGAATGGAGCACGCGCGCCACCATCTCCTTCCCCGTCCCGCTCTCGCCCAGCACCAGCACGGTGGCGTCGCTGTCCGCCGCGCGGGCGATGGACTTGAACACCTGCATCATCCCCGCGCTGGAGCCCACGATGTTGGCGTCGCCCCGCGCCGGCTCGGGGAGGGGGCGCAGGCGGCGCACTTCCTCGATCCCCGCCAGGATCTCGCGCACGCGCCCGCGCGGGAGGGGCTTGGGGAGCACGTCGTGCGCCCCCTGGCGGATCGCCTCCAGCGCCAGCTCCATCGACGGGTGCTGCGACAGGAGCACCACCGGCGCGGAGCCGCCGTCGCCCCGCAGCCGTCCCAGGATCTCCATCCCCGCGTCCGAGAAGTCCGCGTCCAGGAGGATCAGGTCCCACGTTCCGGTCGCGATCAGGCGCAGCCCTTCGGTGAGCCCGCACGCGGTGTGCAGCTCCGCCGCGTCCAGCTCCGGTTCGAGCGTTCGACCGACGCCACGGTCTGCGTCCAGAAGGAGGACCTTCAAGGCCAATGGGGTGCGCTGGTTTACGGGACGTGGATGCTGCCGATTATAGCGTCCCTGCCCGGGCGGCGCAAACAGTGTTGGGCCGTGGACTCACATTATTACGGATTTTGGTTGCCGAAGTCCAGCGCCTCCCGAAACAGCCTCAACGCGGTGGGCCGGTGCCCCGGGAAAGACCGCCCCGTGTCTCCGTGCTTCCGCGGGGAGCTGCCTTCTTACAGCGCCGCCTCGTGCAGCAGGCGGTTTGCGGTGCCGGTGGGGCTGCTCTTGATCACGCCGGACGTCGAGTCGGTGACGGCCACGAGTCCGGCCAGCCGCCGCGGTCCGCCTCGTAGAGCGCGCCCACGCCGTCCCACGAGGCCATGCAGGTGCCGCTCATGGGTTCAATGACAAAGCATCCGGCCGCCCAGGGGTGGGCGGCCGGATGCGGTGTGCCGTCTTACAGCGCGGCCTTGTACAGGAGCCGGTTGGGCGTGCCGGTCACGTTGCCGGTGATGACGCTGGTGGTGGCGTTGTTCACGATCCAGCTGCGGATGGTGGAGTACGACACGTCGCCGTAGGTGGCCTTGTACAGCGCGCCCACGCCGGCCACGTGCGGCGAAGCCATCGAGGTGCCGCTGATGGTGTTGGTGGCCGTGTCGCCCGTGTACCAGGCCGAGGTGATGCTGCTGCCCGGCGCGTACAGCTCCACGCAGCTTCCCCAGTTGCTGAACGACGACTTGGCGTCACCGCTGGTGGACGAGGCCACCGTGGTCACCGTGGAGGCGCGGGCCGGCGAGGTGTTGCAGGCGTCGACGTTGTCGTTGCCCGCCGCCACGGCCACGAAGACGCCGGCGTTGGAGAGGCGGTTCACGGCGTCGTCGGTGGCCTGGCTGGCACCGCCGCCCAGCGACAGGTTGGCCACGGCCGGCTTGATGTGGTTGCTGGTGGTCCAGTCGATCCCGGCGATGATGGTGGAGTTGGCGCTCCCGCCGGTGCAGGTGAACACCTTGACCGCGCGGATCAGGACCGCCTTCGCCACGCCGTACGTCTTGCCGCCGGTGGTGCCGGCCACGTGCGTGCCGTGCCCGTTGCAGTCGTAGTTCTTGCCGTCGCCCGTCGCGTTGTAGACGTTGGACGCGCGGCTGGTGCCGTCCGTGCGGATGAACTGGCTGTGCGTGGCGCGCACGCCCGTGTCGATGATGTACGCCCGCACCGCGGAGGCCGTGGCCGTGTAGGTGTAGGTGCCGCTCAGCGGAAGCGAGCGCTGGTCGGTGCGGTCGATCCCCCAGGTGGCGCTGCTCTGCGTGGCCGTCGGCTGCACGACCTGGTCTTCCTCGATGTACGCCACGGCCGGGTTGTTCTGCAGCGCGTTGAGCTGGCCGCGGTTCAGCTTCGCCGAGAAGCCGTTGAGCGCCGCGGTGTACACGAAGCCCGGCTCCACCTGCGCCACCGCCGCCACCGAGCGCGGCTCGGCGCCTTCGTTCAGCACCACGATGTACGCCCCTTCGATCGCCCGACCGGGCGCGGCGGCGTGCACGGGGGCACCGGGAGCGCGCATGGTGGTGGGGGTTTCGTCGGAGCAGGCGGCAAGCGTGACGGCGGCGCCCAGCAGGAGCGAAGTGCGGGGGAAGCGCATGTCGGGGGTCCTCTCTTGGAACGTGAAGGTGCCGCGGGCGGCAGGGCTGCCGGGGCGGCGTGGCGGAGTGCATCGGTGCTGTCTGGATCGGCCTCCATCAAGGCACGGCGCGCGCCACACGCCTCCGCAGAGCGAACCCGTTGCCGCGCAACAACCTGCGATTTTGAGTGCACTCGGCGGTGCGGCGCATTCTGGTGCACCGCTTACCAAATTGCAGCACCCGTCCGCATCTGAACGTCTGGGGGAAGTGCCTAGTGCCTAGTGCCTAGTGCTCAGTGCCGAGTGCCGAGTGCCCCGGTGCCCCGGTGCCCCGGTGCCCCACGCCAATGCCGAAAGCAGTTACTAGGCACTAGGCACTAGGCACTGAGCACTCAGTCAGTGTCGCCCCCCCCCGCGCCATGGCGGAAACAGGCGGCGGTGCTTAGTTTTTGGGCCTCTGCCCGCGCCCCGCCCGGGGGCACCCCGCACGCGCTGCGGGGTATGATCGGCAGCCCGCGAGCCCGCGGGCGAGACCGACGCTTACGAGATTCCAGGCACGCTGTAAATGGCCGACGACATCACGCCGCCCGAGCAGAACGACGAGTTCGCGGAACGGCCCGCCGCCACGGGCTCCAAGGTCCTCCCGCGCCTCATCGAAGACGAGATGCGCGAGTCGTTCATCGACTACTCGATGAGCGTCATCGTGCAGCGCGCCCTTCCCGACGTGCGCGACGGGCTGAAGCCGGTGCACCGCCGCATCCTCTTCGCCATGCACGAGGCGGGGCTGGCCCCCACCCGCGCCTTCAAGAAGAGCGCGACGGTGGTGGGCGACGTGCTGGGCAAGTACCACCCGCACGGCGACTCGGCCGTGTACGACTCGCTCGTGCGCATGGTGCAGGACTTCTCCCTCCGCTACCCGCTGGTGGACGGGCAGGGGAACTTCGGCTCCATCGATGGGGACTCCGCGGCCGCGTACCGCTACACGGAGGCCCGCCTGGCCCCCCTGGCTACGGAGCTGCTGGCGGACATCGACAAGGAAACCGTCGACTTCTCCCCCAACTTCGACGACCGGCTGGTGGAGCCGCGCGTGCTGCCGGCGCGCGTCCCCAACCTGCTCGTCAACGGGAGCAGCGGGATCGCGGTGGGGATGGCCACCAACATCCCCCCGCACAACCTGCGGGAGGTGGTGGACGCCTGCGTGCACCTGATCGACCACCCGGAGGCCACCAGCACGGAGCTGCAGGCCTTCGTGCGCGGGCCGGACTTCCCCACGGGGGGCGTGATCTACGGGCGCGAGGGGATCCGCGAGGCGTACGAAACGGGGCGTGGGCGCGTGGTGATCCGCGCGCGCGCCCAGATCGAGGAGCGCGAGGACGGGCGCGGCGACCGCATCGTGGTCACCGAGGTGCCGTACCAGGTCAACAAGGCGCGCCTCATCGAGCACATCGCCGAGCTGGTGCGCGACCGCAAGCTGGAGGGGATCAGCGACCTGCGCGACGAGAGCGACAGCCGCATCCGCATCGTCATCGACCTGAAGCGCGACGCCATCCCCCACATCGTGCTGAACCAGCTGTTCAAGCACACCACCATGCAGAGCACCTTCGGGGTGATCATGCTGGCGCTGGTGGACGGGGTGCCGCGCATCCTGACGCTGCGGGAGATGGTCTTCCACTTCCTGGAGCACCGCCACGAGGTGCTGCGCCGCCGCAGCGAGTTCGAGCTGCGCAAGGCGCGCGAGCGGGAGCACATCCTGGAAGGGCTCAAGATCGCCGTCGACCACATCGACGAGGTCATCGCCATCATCCGCGGCTCGGAGACCACGGAAGCGGCCGGCGGCAGCCTGCGGGCGCGCTTCGGGCTCTCCAACCGGCAGTCGGACGCCATCCTCAACATGCGCCTGGCGCGCCTCACGGGGCTGGAGATCGAGCAGCTGGAGGGCGAGCTGGCCGAGGTGCGCGCCACCATCGCCAACCTGCTGGACATCCTGGGCAACGAGGAGCGCCGCCTGGGGATCATCAAGGAAGAGCTGCGCGAGGTGGCCGACCGCTACGGCGACGAGCGCCGCACGGACATCCTGGGCGACGCGGGCTCCTTCTCCATCGAGGACCTGATCCCCGACGAGGAGATGGTGATCACCGTGTCGCACGCGGGCTACATCAAGAGCCAGCCCACGGCGGCGTACCGCGCGCAGGCCCGCGGCGGCCGCGGCATCAGCGGGGTGACGACCAAGGAAGCGGACTGGGTGGAGCACCTGTTCCTGGCGCGCACCCACGACTACCTGATGTTCTTCACCCGCGAGGGGCAGTGCTACTGGCTCAAGGTGCACGAGATCCCGCAGGGTTCGCGCGGGAGCCGGGGCAAGCCCATCGTGAACCTGATCAACGTGGAGCCGGACGAGAAGATCGCGGCCCTGGTGCCCGTGCGTGAGTTCTCGCACGACAAGCACCTGATCTTCGCCACGCGCAGGGGCGTGGTGAAGAAGACGGCCCTTTCCGCGTACGGCAACCCGCGCAAGGTGGGGCTCAACGCCATCAACGTGCTGGAGGGCGACGAGCTGATCTCCGTGCAGATCGCCGGGGGCGACTGCGAGGTGATCCTGGCCACCAACGAGGGGATGGCGATCCGCTTCCCCGAGGGCCGCATCCGCGAGATGGGCCGCGCCACCACGGGCGTGCGCGGCATCGACCTGCAGGGCGACGACCGGGTGATCGGGATGGTGGTCACCAAGCCGGGCACCACCCTGCTGGTGGTCACCGAGACGGGGATGGGGAAGCGCACCGACGTGGACGCGTACCGCCTGCAGAACCGGGGCGGCAAGGGCGTGATCAACATCAAGACCAGCGACCGGACGGGGCGCGTGGTCGCGATCATGGAGGTGCACCCCGGCGACGAGCTGATGCTCATCACCCGCCAGGGCGTCATCAACCGCCAGCCCGTGAACGGCATCCGCGTGATCGGCCGCAACACGCAGGGCGTGCAGCTGGTGAAGCTGGGCTCCAGGGACGCGGTGATGGACGTGGCGCGCGTGGTCAACGAGGACGCCCCGCCCGAGCCCATCGTCGCGGACGAGGAGGAGACCACCGAGATCGTGCCCTCCGCCGCGCTGGAGGAGGACCTGGGCCTGGAGGACGACGAGGACATCGAGGACGAGGATCTTCCCGAGGACGACTACACGGACGATCATCTCGATTCCGTCGACTAAAAAGAAGTATCACACAGAGACACAGAGGCACAGAGGAAGATGGTTTTCCTCTGTGCCTCTGTGTCTCTGTGTGAGCCCCTATCTTCTGCGGCGCCCGGTGGGCCTGCGTGGCTTGGGCTTCGGCTTGGGCTTAGGCTTGGGCTTGGGGCGCGCGGAGACGGTGCCCGGGCGCGGGGTGATGGTGACGTCGGTGATGGCGAGGACGGCGGCGGTGTTCACGGACTGGCGCAGGCCGTAGATCTGCTGCGAGGTGCCGCGGTCGTAGGTGCGGTTGGTGAGGATGATGACGAACAGGTCGCGCTGCGGATCGATCCACATGGAGGTGCCGGTGAAACCCAGGTGGCCGAACGAGCTGGAGGAGAAGAAGTCGCCGGCCGAGGAGCGGGGGCCGGGCTTGTCCCATCCGAGGCCGCGGTTGCCGGGAAGCCCCTGCGCCGCCGCAAAGATGCGCACCGTGCGCGGCGACCAAACGCGGCGGGCCCCGTACGCGCCCCCGTTCAGCAGCGTCTGCGAGTAGACGGCCAGGTCGCGCGCGGTGGAGAAGAGCCCCGCATGCCCCGTGACCCCGCCCAGCCGGAAGGCGTTGGCGTCGTGCACCACCCCGCGGATCACGTACGGCCGCTCCGAGCGCAGCGCCGTCGGCACGGTGACGGGCTGCACCAGCGCCGTCGGGGGATCGTACTGGGTGGACTCCATCCCCAGCGGGCCGAAGACGCGGCGGGCCAGGAACAGGTCCACCGGCACCTCGGCGCGGCGGCGGACCACCTCGGCCATGGTGATCATCCCGAAGTCGCTGTACTCCATCTTCTCGCCGGGGCTGTACACCAGCGAGGTGCGGAACACCTGCCGCAGCGCCTGCTCCGGGTGGCGCGTGTCGGAGAAGAGATCGGCCCCCGCGGGCATCCCCGAGGTGTGGGTGAGGAGGTGGCGGATGGTGATGCCGCCCCGGTCGCCCCCGCGGAACTGCGGGATGTAGCGCCGCACGGGGGCATCCAGCGGGAGCATGCCGTCGTCCGTGAGCGCCATGGCCGCGGCCGTGGTGCCCACCACCTTGGTGAGCGACGCCAGGTCGAAGAGGGTGACCTCCGGGTCGAGCGGCTGCCCGCCCACGCGGCCGTACCCCGTGAGCTTCACCAGCTTCCCGCGGCGCCCGATGGCGACGGCGCCGCTGGTGAAGATCCCCTCGTCGATCGCCTTCCTCATCAGCCGGTCGATGCGGGCCAGCGAGTCGGCGCTCATCCCCGCGTCCTGCGCCGGGGCGCGCTCCAGCGTGCGCGCCGCCGGCCACGCCAGCGGACGCGGCGCCACCTCCTCGCGCACCAGCGCCCCCGCCACCGCCCGCGCCGCCGCCCGCTGCGCCTCTGGCCCCGTTCCCCAGGCAAGCACCAGCGAGGGAACGGCCGGGACCGCGTCGCCGGGGCGCGGGAGGAATGAGACGTAGACGATGCGGCGCGACGACGTGTCCGCCGGGGCGGCGGTGCTGTCGCGCTTCGTGGTGTCCACCGGGACGGCGACGCCGGGCAGGCGCTCCACCACGCGAGGCGCGGCGCCGGGAAGGGCCACGGCGATCACGCAAGGCGCCTCGTTGGCGGGCCACTGCGGCAGCGCCGAGAGGGGTCCGCGGCGGGCGACCCAGGGGGTGCCCAGCGCGGCCAGGCCGCGCGTGCGGCGCGCCAGCTCGGCCGTGAACACGGGGAGCTGGGCGTCCGGCGGCAGGACGAGCACCGTCTGCCGGCAGCCGCGCAGGAGAGTGGCGGGGCGGGTGCCGGCCACGTTCACCGCGCGCCCATGGAGCTCCTCCGCCAGCCCCAGCGCCTCGGCGCCGCGCAACGCGGCGGGCACCGTGGCGAGCGAGTCGGTGCGGGGGCGCTGCACCCCCAGCCGCTCCTTGAGGGCGAAGATGCGCCGCACCGACTCGTCGATGCGCGCGGCCGGGAGGGCGCCGCTCTCCACCGCCGCCTCCAGCGTCCGCCCCACCGCGCCGGGGTTCACCACGCCCACCAGCAGGTCCGCGCCGCCGGCCACCGCCGCCACGGGCGCCTGCGCGCCGAAGCGGGCCTGCAGGGGGCTGCCGGGGCCCACGTCGGCCACCAGCAGGCCGTCGAAGGCCAGGTCGCGGCGCACCACGCCCGCCGCCGCCACCGCCGACAGGGGGAGCGGCACGGAGTCGCCCGTGAGCGAGGGGAGCGCCACCCAGCCGAGCTGCACCCCCAGCACGCTGTCCTGCACCGCCGAGCGCAGCGACGCCAGCCCCCCCGCCTCCAGCGCGGCCCGGTCCCAGCGCATCACCGGCGCCTGCTCGCCGCCGCGCGGCGGCTCCAGCGCCGTGACGATGGCGGGGAGCCCGGCCTGGCGCAGGTCGCGCAGGAACTCGGCGGTGGCCGCGGGGCCGCCGTTGGCCGCCACGCCACCCACCCCGCCGCCCGCCGGGTCCGGGAGGCGCGGCCCGGGGATCCAGGCCACGTCCACCCCCACGGCGCGCGCCTCCGCCGCGACGGCCTGGGCGGCGCGGGTGTTGATGACGGCCGATCCCAGCTCGGACGGCGCCGGGAGCTCCGTCCCGCCCTCCAGCACGCCGCCCAGGCCGCGCTCCAGCCGCGCCAGCACCAGCGGTGGCAGGGGCGAGCGGCGGCGCAGCGAGTCCAGCAGCGCCGCGGTGCGCACCGCATCCCCCCCCACCACCTCCACCCCGCCCGCCGCCGGCGTGTCGGCGAGCGCGGCGGGGAGGCCCGCCGGGGGAACCACCACGCGCGCCACGATCATCTGCGCGGCCCGCTGCCGGAGGGTCATCCCCGCCATTCGCTCCGGTGTCCAGGGGCTCTCCTCCGGCGGCTCGCCGCACGCCCCAAGCGCCACCAGCGCGGCGAGGAGAAACCCAGAAAAGCGGAGGGATGCCGCCGTCCGTGCCGCGCGGCCACGCGAGGGCGGTCCGGACACGGGTCTCATACCGGGTCCGTATCGACGAGGCCCCATCCGCCATCCCGGGCAAAGCTCCGGACGCGTCCCGCCGCCCCTCCGCGACGCCGGCGCGGAACGACGGATCCCCTCACTGCGCGAGGCGCGGCTGGCCGCCGCTCCAGGTTTCGTATCATGATCCCACCCATACCTTCAGGCCAATAAGTCCGCGCCGCGCCTGTGGTTGCACGGGCGGCCCGTGAGGGGGTGGCATGAACCGGACCCGTCGCCGTGGGACACCCCTGGGGCACGCGTTTGCGGCATCCATGCCTCACCGGGCAAATTCGGGCGGATAAAAATCGACCAATTTCCAGCAGTGACGCGTATTCCCCGGCTGGTCTGGCTTTTGCCCGAAAACGCGCCGTCAGCCCCATCCTGGCGCCCGCCGGGAGGGCGCCGGCTGGCCCCGCCACGCGTTCCGCACCCCGGAACGCCGTCCGCCCTGTCCCCACCTTATCGTGAGAACTCCCCCCGGAGCGCCGCCGACGCGCGCACCGCGAGCCGCGGGAGCTGATTCCATCCCATGAGCGATTCCCCCGCAACGGTGTTCGTCGCGGACGACAACGCGTCCATCCTGCAGGGCCTGGAGCGTGCCCTGCGGGCCAGCGGCTACGAGGTGCACACCGCCACCAACGGCGCGGCCATCATGCGCCTGCTGGAAGCGGCGCCCCAGCCGCCCGACCTGGTGCTGCTGGACGTGATGATGCCGGAGATGAGCGGGCTGGACGTGCTGCGCCGGCTGCGCACGGAGCCCCGCTGGACGGACGTGCCCGTGGTGCTGATCACCGCCACCAACGACGGGGCACTCCCCGTTTCCGCGCTGCGCGACGGCGCGGTGGACTTCCTTACCAAGCCCTTCCGCCTGGACGAGCTGCTGGCGCGCGTGCAGTCGCACGTGGTGCGCAACCGCGAGCTGCGGCGCGTGCGCGAGCAGTCGCGCATCCGCCTGGAGACCATCGACCTGATCCGCGAGCTGAACCACGTGGTCACCGCGGACGAGATGTTCCAGCTCGTCACTTCGCGCACGGCCCGCATCCTGGGCGTGGGGCGCTGCTCCGTGCTGGTGGTGGAGAAGGGCGAGGAGGTGGCGCGGGTGGCCGCTTCGTCCGAGCCCGAGGGGGCGGAGGGGGTGGTGCTGAGCCTGGCCGATTACCCCGAAGTGAGCGAGGCGCTGGCCACGGGCAGGCCCGTGCACCTGCGCGACGCGGCCGCGTCGCCGCTGTTCGACGCCGTGCGCGCCACCTGGGTGGCGCGCGGCTTCCTGCGCCCCCTGCGCTCCGTGATCGTCGTCCCCTTCCCCATCAGCGACACGCTGTCGGGGGTGTTCGTGGAGCGGTCCACGGTGGACGAGCCGGAGCTGGGCGAGGAAGCGGCGGAGCTGGGGGCGCGGGTGGTGGAGGCCATCGTGCAGGCGTGCGGCCGGGTGCAGGTGTTCCAGCGGCTGGTGGAGCAGCGCGAGCGCCTCCACGACCTGGCCAACACCGACGAGCTCACCGGGTGCTCCACGCGCCGCTCGCTCCTCCTGTACCTGCAGGCGGAGATGGACGCGGCGCGGGAGCGGGGCGGCAAGCTGAGCGTGGCGGTGCTGGACCTGGACCACTTCAAGCAGATCAACGACAGCTGCGGCCACATCGCGGGCGACGCCGTGCTCCGGGCCCTGGGCGCATGGCTCACCGCCGAGGGCTCCGTGCGCCCCCACGACCGCGCCGGCCGCTACGGCGGCGACGAGTTCGTGGTGGTGCTCCCGGGGATGGACGCGGCGGACGCGCGGCGCTTCGCGGAGCGGGCCCGCACGCACATCTCCTCCATCCCCTTCGTCTTCGGCGAGGTGGCCGTGCGCGCCACCCTGAGCGCCGGCGTCGCCTCCTCCCCCGACTGCGGCGCCCTCACCGGCGACGACATGATCGCGGTGGCGGACACGGCCCTCTACACGGCGAAGGAGCGAGGCCGCGACCGGGTGTGCATCGCGCGCGAGGTCGGGGTAAGCTGAAAGAAGGGGCTCACACAGAGACACAGAGGCACAGAGACGAATTTATCTCTGTGCCTCTGTGTCTCTGTGTGAGATTTCAGTGCTCGGTGAGCACGCCCCGCTGGACGGCAGCTTCGAGGGGCGAGGGGACGCTGTAGTAGGTCTCGCCCATGCGGGCGGCGAGGTCGCGGACGCTGTCGGCGCGGGCGTTGTAGAGGTCCACGGCGGCGGCGTAGCGGCCGTGGGTCTGCTGGTAGCGGCGAAGCTGGCTGTTGCGTTCCACCACGTGGCGATTGTAGCGCTCCAGCTCCTTTTTGTACGCTCCGTACACCGATGCCGGCAGGTAGCCACGGGCGGAGTAGCGGTTGTAGCGCATCAGCGACCGGCGCTCGGCCTCCAGCCGCCGGTCGTGCTCTTCCACCTCCTCGCGCTGCCGGCGGGACTCGGCGCGGGCCAGCGTGAGCTCGGCCCCCGAGTCCAGCAGGCGCTCGCGGATCTCCCCCACCTGCTTCCTCTCGTCGCGGTAGGCCACCCAGCGGTAGAGCTGCTCGCTGAGCTTGACGCCCACCACGACCAGGAGCACCATGAGCATGAAGCGGGGGGTGGACTTCATCGCGGGAGAAGGGGTGCGCGGGGACGCAAGATACGTGGTGTAAATAAGATGCAAATTCCAGTGCCGCCGCGCAACGGGAGCCCTTCGCGCACGCGCGCGCGGAGAAACACCTGTGTCCGTGGCATGCATCGTGCGGCGTCTGACGAGTCTCGACCGGGGCGCGCAACGGCGCCCGGCGCGAAGGAACCAGCAGGAGGAGACCCCGATGCAGCCGAGCCGTAGACGCCCGCCCCCGCCCTGGGAACGCGGCACTGCCGCACCCCGGCACCCCGTGGGCCGCACCCGCCGCCGGTTCACCGACGCGCCGGACGCGCCGCGCTATCGCCGCGCCTACGACGGCGCCGGCGACCGCCGGATCGACGGGGAGCGCCGCGCCACGGACGGGCTGCGCCTCAGCCGCCGGCAGCACACGGGCGTGATGGGCAACTTCCGCCGTGCCCCGGTGCGCGACGGGCTGATCGGCCTGGCCATCGTGGGCGCCGCGGCCCCGCTGGCCATGTCGCGCCTGGACGCGCTGCGCACCGACGGGTCGCACGAGCAGCTCATCCCCTCGCCGGCCATCCTCCCCCTGTCGGACGGGGCGGTGGGCGCGGCGTGGCGCGCGGCCAGCAACGAGGCCGAGGCCAAGACCACCGCGGCCGCCGCGGAGACCAGCACGAGCCGCGAGTCGTACATCCAGCAGAAGCTGGAGCGCTACGGCGACATGGGGCTCGACCGCAAGCTGGCGGAGAGCATCTACGACCTGGCTCTCAAGGAGAACATCAAGCCGGACGTGGCGTTCGGCCTGGTGCGCACCGAGAGCGAGTTCAAGACCCACGCGACCAGCCACGTGGGCGCCATCGGCCTCACGCAGCTCATGCCGGCCACCGCCCGCTGGATGCGCCCGGGCGTGCAGGTGAGCGACCTGCGCAACGCCGAGGTCAACCTGTCGATCGGCTTCCGCTACCTCAGCGAGCTGATCGAGAAGTACGACGGCGACGAGCGCCTGGCGCTGCTGGCCTACAACCGCGGCCCCGGCACCGTGGACCGCGTGCTGAAGCGCGGCGGCAACCCGGACAACGGGTACGCCAAGGCGGTGTTCACGGGCGAGGGCGTGCACAAGTAACCGCCCAGCTCGCGCGAAGGCCCCGAGGCACAGAGGAGCGGTTCTCCTCTGTGCCTCTCCTTCGTCAGGGGCCCGCGCGGAGGAGGAAGGCCCATTCCCACCCGTCTTCGCCGCGGGTGAAGCCGGTGCGGAGGTCGGCGTAGCCGCGCAGGGTGACGAACTCGGGCGGCGCGGCCCACACGCGGGTGTCGGGGACGGGGGCGACGCCGCGGTCCAGCAGGCTGGGGAGGCGCGCCAGGTCGGCCGCGCGCGGGCCCGAGAGCGCGGAGACGGAGGCCAGCACACCCTCCGGCCCCTGCAGCGCGTGGACGAAGGTGCGCGCCATCACCGGGCGCAGGGCGGCCACGTCGCGGCGGCGCGCGGCCTCGCGCACGGCCAGGACGAACTCGGCCAGCTCGCCGCCGCGCACCTCCGCGGGGGCGTACGGCACCCAGATCACCCGCGTGCGCTCCGTCCACCCGGTGGGCGCGCCGGGGCAGATGAGGCAGCGCACCTGCAGCGAGTCGCCCGCGTCCTGCACCACGGCCAGGCGCATCCCCAGGTACGGAAGGCGCGTGGGGGTGGGGCCGCGCAGCAGGGTGCCCGCCTCGCGCGTCCACACCTCCGTGGGCTGCGCCGGCGGCGGCGACACCGGCGCGGGCGCGACCGGCGGGATCACCGGCGGGGGCGGCGGGGGCGGCGCGCACGCCGCGGCGAGGAGGAGGGCTGCGGCGAGGTGTGGGGCTCGTTTCATCGGACCGTCGTTCGTCTGCCGGGGAGCGCCGCGGTTTTCCGCGCCGCCGGGAGCTGGTAAATTCGCCCGATCCGTCCACAGCGCAACCCACGACCCCGGAGCCGACGCTGATTCCCGCCCCGCTGGCCCTGATCTGCTCCGTCCCCCTGGAGTGCGCCGCGCTCCTGGCGGCCCTGGAAGAGCGCCGCGACGAAGCCATCGGCCGCAAGCCCGCGTGGAGCGGACGGCTGGACGGCGCGCCCGTTCTCCTCTTTCCCGCCGGGATGGGGAAGGCCAACGCCGCGCACGGGGCCACCGCGCTCCTGGAGTCGCGCCAGGTAAGCGGGATCATCGGCTTCGGGGTCGGCGGCGCCTATCCCGGCTCCGGCCTGGCGATCGGCGACGTCGCCCTCGCCTCCGCCGCCGTTTACGGCGACGAGGGCGTCGCCGCGCCGGACGGCTGGATCTCCACCGAGGGGATCGGCATCCCCCTAGTGGAGCGCGAGGGGCGGCGCTGGTTCAACCGCTTCGATGCGGATGCGGCTCGCGTGGAGGCGGCTCGGAAGTCGCTGGTGGCGGCGGGGATCGCGGTGCGCGTGGGGCCCTTCGTCACCGTCTCCAACTGTTCGGGGACGGCTGCGCGCGGGGCGGAGCTGGCCGCGCGGTTCGGCGGCATCGTGGAGGGGATGGAGGGCGCCGCGCTCGCCCACGTCGCCACCCTATACGGCGTGCCCTGGATGGAATTGCGCGCGATCAGCAACGCCGTGGAAGACCGCGACCTTTCCCGCTGGCGCCTGCGCGACGCGGCGGAGGCGGCGCAGCGGGCGGTGCGGGCGGTGGTGGGGGGCCCTCACCCGGCGGCCTGAGAGCCGCCACCCTCTCCCACAAACAGCGTGGGAGAGGGGACTACTTCGCGGGCGGCGTAGAGGGGGTTGGGCGTGCTGAAAGGGCCCTCACCCCCCGGCCCCCTCTCCCGATAACGGGAGAGGGGGCGCATCTTCTGTGTAGCCGGGCAGCCCCGGCTTTTTCTCGCCGGCGGCTCCGCTGGCGCCAGGGTGTCCGTGGGATGCGTGGAAATCGCCCCCTCTCTCGATGACGAGAGGCGCAGCCTCTCCTGTTATCGGGAGAGGGGGTCGGGGGGTGAGGGCCCTCTCGGCACGGGCGGCAGTCGGCAGTCATCGAGCGGGCTGAAAGGGCGGGCGCGATGAATCGCGCCCCTACAGGGTCACGTGGATACTGAAGATGCGCCCCCTCTCCCGCGCTGTTTGCGGGGGAGGGGGTCGGGAGGAGGGGGTCTGTTTTTCGTACATCCACCAGCGTTATTCGTGTGAACGAATCCGGGCAGGCAGATGAACTTCGCGCTCGCCTTCTGGATGTGATCCGGGAGGGGGAGATCGGGGAGGCGGGGTTCGACGAGCTGGCGCAGGGGGTGTTCGCGCACCAGTTCGCGTGCAACGGACCTTATCGCCTCTTCTGCGAGCGGCGCGGGGCGACGCCGGAGACCGTAGGGTCGTGGGAGGAGATCCCGGCGGTGCCGACGGATGCGTTCAAGGCGGCGGCGCTCGTGTGCGGTGACCCCGCGTGGGCCGCCGCCACCTTTCGCACGAGCGGGACTACCGCGGGGGCGGAGCGGCGCGGCACCCACTATATGCCGGAGCTGGCGCTGTACGACGCGGCGCTGCGGGCCGGGTTCCGCGCGCACCTGCTGCCGGACGGGGCGCGGCCGCGCTTCGTGTCGCTGGTGCCGCGCGCGGACGAGGTGCACGACTCGTCGCTGTCGCACATGGCGGCGGAGGTGATCGGGGACTTTGGCGGAGAGGGGAGCGGGTACTTCATCTCGGCGGATTTCGGGATCGCGCACGAGGCGCTCGCCGGGGCGGTTGCGGCGGCGGAGGGGCCGGTGTGCGTGCTGGGGACGGCGTTCGCGCTGGTGCACGCACTGGATGCGATGGTGGCGCGAGGGGAGCGCTTCCAGCTCCCGCAGGGGTCGCGGGTGATGGACACCGGCGGGTTCAAGGGGCGCTCGCGCGAGGTCACGCGTGCGGAGCTGTACGGCGCGATACAGGAGCGGCTGGGGATCGCGCCGGAGTGGTGCGTCAACGAGTACGGGATGACGGAGATGTCGTCCCAGTTCTACGACGGGGCCGCCGGGAGCGCGCCGGCCGATCCCTCCGCGCGGCTGCACGCGGGCCCGGCATGGGTGCGCACGCGGGCCACCGACCCCGAGACGCTCCGCATCCTCCCGCACGGCGAGGTGGGGGTGCTGCGGCACTGGGACCTGGCGAACCTCGGCTCGGTGGCCTGCATCCAGACCTCGGACCTGGGCGTCACTTCGCCCGGGGGCTTCCGCGTGCTGGGGCGCGCGCAGGGAGCGGAGGCGCGCGGATGCTCGCTGGCGATGGACGACCTGCTCAGCGCGCTGCGGGAGCGCTGAGCCGCCGCATCGTGTACGCGATTCCCACCAGGATCGCCGCGACGGCACCGGCCAGCGCCGTCTGCTTCACCAGCTGGCCGAAGGTGTCGGGCTCGAACAGGCTGAAGAGCGCTTCGCGGAAGCCGCCCTCCGTCTCAAAGTGCACGCGCGGGAAGAACTTGCCGATGGCGTACGGGTGCGCGCCCGTGAACGGCCATCCCAGCATCAGGTTGGTGGGCCCCGTGTCGTCCAGCATGTCCACCAGCAGGTGCGATCCGTAGCCGGTCCCGGATACCAGGGCCCAGCGCCCCCCCGCCAGCGCATATGCGGTCAGCGTCAGCACCACGACCGCGGAGATGCTGTGCGAAAAGGTCCCGTGATACGCACCGCCACGGCCCAGCAGCAGGCCGATCAAGATGTCGAAGTCGGGCGAGACGGCCAGGCACCCCGCGAGAATCCGGGTGCGCCAGCGAGGGAGCGAGGTGTTGGCGGTCGCCACGTCGGCCAGCGCGGCGCCGATCAGGAAGTGTCCGGGAGGAAACGACATCCGTTCAGGTGTGCGGGTGAGAAAGCGCGGAACGCCTGGCATCAACCGTTCCAGGCGAATGGCACGCACCATCGCCGCGCACGCACCGCGGGCCGGGGGGCTGAAGCCCCCGGCTGCAGGGACGGGAAGCCCGCTGAAGCGGGCTCGCATGTCCGATGGTTGCGAGCCCGCTTCAGCGGGCTTTCCGTGGTTCCAGCGGGGGGATTTATCCCCTCGCGCGGGGCACGGGCATCCACCGTTCTACCTCGGATTCCGTCCTGGCTGGGGGCACGGGCGTCATCCCAGCAGCACCGCAACGCGCAACGCGCACCCCAACGCAACGCGCAACGCCACCACAACGCGCAACGCACCGCAACGCCCAACCGCCAGCCGGGGGCTGAAGCCCCCGGCTGCAGGGACGGGAAGCCCGCTGAAGCGGGCTCGCATGGCTGATGGGTGCGAGCCCGCTTCAGCGGGGTTCCCGTGGTTCCAGCGGGGGGATTTATCCCCTCGCGCGGGGCACGGGCATCACCGTTCTACCCGGATTCCGTCACGGCCAGAGGCACAGAGCCATGGAACGTTACCCCAGCAGGGTGCGCACGACGCGGCGCAGGAGCTGGTAGGTCCGGGGGGTGTAGGGGAACCAGGTGAGCTCGCGGCGCATGCGGACGCGCGTTTCGGCGACGGACTTGATCTGGGAGAACTCCAGGAGGCCCTCGTCGCCCATCATACGGCCGAAGCCGCTCTGGCGGACGCCGCCGTAGGGGAGCTCGGGGATGCCGAAGTTCACCAGGGCGTCGTTCACCATCACCATCCCGGCGGGGAGGCGGCGGGCGATGCGCATGCCACGCGCGCGGCTCCGCGTCCACACGCTGGCGTTGAGGCCGAATGGGCCGGCGTTGGCCAGGCGTATGGCCTCTTCCTCGTCGCGCACGCGCACCAGCGGCAGCACCGGGCCAAAGGTCTCGCAGCGGTTCAGCTCCATCTCGCCGGTGGCCTCCAGGATCAGCGTGGGCTCGTAAAAGACCGCGCCGCCCTCCTCGCGCGAGCGGCCGCCGGCGGCGATGCGCGCGCCGTGCGCCACCGCGTCGTCCACCGTGCGCTGGATGATCTCGCGCTGGCGGGGGAAGATCAGCCGCCCCACGTCCGCGTCGTCGCCGGGGCCGGCGCGCAGGCGGCCCATCTCGGCGGCGACGGCGGCGGCGAAGCGGTCGTAGATGCGCTCGGGGACCAGGGCGCGCTCCACGGACATGCACACCTGCCCCGAGTTCGCCATCGCCCCCCACACCACGCCGGCCGCGGCGCGCTCCAGGTCCGCGTCCTCGCAGACGATGGCGACGTCGTTGGCGCCCAGCTCCATTACCACCGGCGTCAGGCGCTCGGCGGCGCCGGCCAGGACCTTCTTCCCCGTCTCGGTGCTGCCGATGAAGACCAGCTTGTCCACGCCGGAGCGCACCAGTGCCGCTCCCACGTCGCCCGTCCCGTGCACCACCTGCACGAGGCCCGGGTGCTCCGGGAGCCCATCGCGCACCAGGGCGGCCACCCAATCGCCGCTGCGCGGGGTGAGCTCCGACGGCTTCAGCACCACCGCGTTGCCCGCGAAGAGCGCGCTGAGCACGGGGACGGCGGGGAGCGAGAACGGGTAGTTCCAGGGGGAGATGACCCCGACCACGCCGAAGGGCTCGTACAGCTTGGTGCCGCGCCGCGTGAGCATCAGCGGGCCCATCCGCACCCGCCGCGGGCGCAGGACGCGCGCGGCCCGCCGCTCGTAAGACCGGAGCAGGCCGGCCACCACCATCACCTCGTGCGCCAGCGCTTCCAGGGCCGGCTTCCCCGTCTCGGCCCGGATCGTCTCCACCAGCTCGTCCATGCGGCGCACGAGGGCACGCCGCACCCCGCGCATCTGGCGCGCGCGCTCCTTCACCGGGAGCGCGCCCCACGCGCGCTGCGCCGCATGCGCTCGCTCCACGGCGGCGTGGACGGCGCGCTCCGGTTGCTCGGTCATGCGGCTCCCAGGGTGAGTGCGCCGGCGCTCCCGGCGCGGCCGGCGGGGTGGCGCTCCGCGATGCGCCCGGCGACCACCGAAGCGATGGCCATGATCGTCTCCTGCGGATTCACGCCGGGGGCCGTGGGGAGGAGCGACCCATCCACCACGTACACCCCCGGCGCGCCGAAGCGCTCCCCGTCCGGCGTGCACCCGGCCGTGCGCGGGTCGCGGCCCATCCGGCAGGTCCCGTTGACGTGCGCCGATAGGACGCCGAGCTGGTTGGGCCCGGCGGGGAGCGCGGCGATGGAGGCCAGGTCGGCGATGCCGCGCAGCGGGTGGCCGTGGGTGTGCAGCGTGCGGGCCTCCTCCGCCCCGGCGGCCAGGTGCAGCCGCGCGGCGGCCTCCATGCCGCGGGCCATGCGCGCGTGCTCCGCGGGGCCCAGGCGGTAGCGGATGCGGATGCGGCCCCCTCGATCCACCCGCACCTCGCCGTTGGAGGCGAGCCGGTCCGCGCCGTCGCGCACCAGGACGATGAAGGTGGCGGAGCTTCGCAGCGACTCCATCGCTGCGCGGTGCTCCGCGCCGAAGCCGGGGTACGCGACCGCGGCGAGCGCCGGGTAGTACGGCGGGCACTCGATCCAGAAGCCGTATCCGTCCGCGCCACGCAGGAACTGGTCGCACACGGCGGAAAGGGGGATGCCGCCCGCCGGGTACATGTCGCGCCCGTAGCGGCCCACCACGGCCGTCGTGGGGTGCAGGCGGAGGAAGCGCCCCACGCCGCCCCCGCCCATCCCCGAGCGCTGGAGGAGCGCCGGCGTCCCCACCGCGCCGGCGGCGAGCACCACCACCGGCGCCTCCACGATCACGCGCCCCCGCGCCGCGCCGGTGATGCGGTCGAGCACCGTGGCGTGCACGCGCTTTAGCGGCGCCCGTCCCCCGCGCTCCACCCGCTCGATGCGGTCCGCGCGCACGTCCGCGTACAGCCGCGCGCCGGACGCGAGCGCGGCCGGGACGAAGGTGGCGGCGGTGCCCTGCTTGGCGTCGTAGCGGCACCCCAGCCCGCAGAAGCCGGAGCGGACGCAGCCGCGCGCATTGATGCGGCCGGCCGCGACGCTCCACCCCAGCGCCCGCGCGCCATCCAGCAGGGCGCGGTTGGCGGGATTGTGCGCGTCGCCGGGGACCTCGCGGGTGTGCGTCTCCTCCTCGAGGCGCGCGAAGACGGGCGCCATCTCCGCCGCGCTCATCCCCTCCGCGCCGTGCTCCGCGGCCCATTCGTCCAGCACCCACCCGGGCGTGCGCAGCATCAGCATCCAGTTCACGGTGGTGCTCCCGCCCACCGCGCGCCCCTGCAGGATGGGGATCGCAAGGTCGTCCGTGGCCCGCGCGCCCGCGTCGGCGTAGAGGCGCGAGGTCATGGTGGCCTCGTCCTCGGTGAGATCCTCGCCGCGCCAGTGGCCGCCCTCTTCCAGGATCACGACCTGGTGTCCGGCCTCGGCCAGCCGCGCCGCCGCCACCGCGCCGCCCGCGCCCGTGCCGATCACGCACACGTCCGCCCTGATGCGCGTTTCCCCGCCGAGCCGCGCGCCATCCGTGATCCCGAGCGCGCGCACACTGTTGTCCGCGAACGCGCGCATCTCCCCGGCCGTCGGGCGCACCAGGCGCGCGACGGGCGACGCGTCCGGGTCCGCGCCCGCCAGCGGGCCCTCCCAGGGGACGGCGGGCTCGCGCGCGTGCAGCGGGCCCAGGTAGCCGATGGACGCGTGGCTCGCGGGACGGGCGTAGTGCGTGGCGAGGATCAGCCTGCGCAGCGCCTGGAAGAGCGTGCGGACGGGCGGAAGCGCGCTGGTCTCCATCTCCCGCAGCCGCGCATCCTGCCCGCGCGCGTCCAGGCCCGTGAAGCGCCGGAGCGAGCCGTGCCCCACCAGCGCCGCCGCGGGATGATCCAGCAGCTCCAGGATGATGCCCACCCGGCGCGCGTCGGCCGGCGGCGCGGCGGCGAGCCGCTCCTGTACCGCGCGCGCGAGCTCCGCGGCCGGCGCGTCCGCGAGGGGGACCATGCGCCGGCAGAGCGCTTCGAGCACCGCGAGCCGGGCGGGGGCGAGGTTCATGGGCGGCGTGGTGGGGAGCGCGTGGGCGAGCCCCAAGGTAGGTGACACGGGGCGGCGCCGTCAACGCGGCGGGTGGGCGCAAGCTCTTGCCGCGGTGCATCTTGCCGGGTCCGCAACTTGCAACCGCGCCCTCCCCCGCCCCACCGGGGGCGCCGATTGCAGAATCCCAACCCGGAGGAACGCGATGCCAGGCTACGGACGCGACTACAACAACGGCGGCGGCTTCATGGACCGCGTTGGCAACGGCTTCCGCCGCATGTTCGGCGGCGGCAACGACTACAGCCGCGACTACGCCGACTACGACCGCGGCTACTCCAACCGCAACTTCGGCGGGCAGGGCGGGAACGGCTACTCGGGCCAGGGCGGGCCGGGAAGCGGGGCCGGCAACAGCTTCATGGGCGGCCAGGGCGGCTACGGCGGGCCGGGGTACACGCAGGGCGGCTTCGGCGGCGGGCGTGGCGGCCAGGGCGGCTACGGCAACCAGGGTGGCTACGGCGGCCAGGGTGGCTTCGGCAACCAGGGTGGCTACGGCGGCCAGGGCGGATACGGCAACCAGGGCGGCCGGGGATACGGCAGCGGCAACCAGAGCTACGGCGGCCACCTCGATTCCGACCGCGTGCGCTTCGTCCGCTACGACCGCGACTACGGCGCGCAGGGCGGGTACTCCGGCGGCCGGTACGGCCGCGGCGGGATGGACTACGACAACGACTACGGCCGCAACGACGTGAACCGCGACGGGATGCGCGGGCGCGGGATGGGCGGCGGCGGAAACGCCAGCTACCTGGGCGGCGGAAGCGCCGGCCAGCGCAGCAACGCGGGCGAGTGGGGCGACTACGGCGGCGGCGCGTACGGCGACACCGGCGCGTTCCGCGGGGCCAGCTCGGGCGGCATCGAGCCGGGCCGCTACTTCCGCGGCTACGGCGTGGGCAGCGCGAACCGCTACTCGCCGTACTGACAACGGCTTAGCCTCACACAGAGACACGGAGGCACAGAGAGGAACACTTCTCTGTGTCTCCGTGTCTCCGTGTGATCCTGCTGTTCATTCGAACAGATCTGGCGCGTCGCTCGCGCGGCGGCGGCGCGGGGCGCGGACGACGGGCTCTTCCGGGAAGATCACCACCGCGTCGGGGTGCGCGAGAGAGCGGTAGACGGCGCGGCCCTCCTTGCGGAGCACGCCCAGCGCGCCGCGCACCTCGTCCGGCGTCAGGTCCGAATCGGTGAGACCCGCGAGCACGTCGCGCAGGGGGAGCGACTGGCCCCGGTGGCGCTCGGCCAGCAGCACGGCGGCGGCGGCCGGATCCGCGCGGCGGAGCGGCTCCGCGGCCGGCTCCGGCGCTCCGAACAGGTCCAGCGCGGGCGGGGGCGCGGGGGGCTCGGTGGATGGCGGGAGGAGGACGGACGCGGCGCGGTCCGCCAGCCCCGCGCCCTGCACCGCCGCGTTCAGCGCCAGCGCCGCGGCCGG
>CADCTW010000210.1 GCA_902805735.1 uncultured Gemmatimonadota bacterium
GCCGAGGCCGTGGCGCGGCTGCCGCCGCCGCCGCCGAAGTCGCCGCCGCCGCCGCCTTCGCGGCCGCCGAGCATCACCATCTCGCGGGCCTCGATCTCGGTGACGTAGCGCTTGCCGCTGCCGTCCTTGGCCTCGTACTCGCGGTACTGGATCTCGCCCTCGATGTAGACCTTGTCCCCCTTCTTGAGGTAGCGGTCCGCGATCTCGGCGAGCTTGCGCCAGGCCACGATGCGGTGCCACTCCGTCTTCTCCTGCTTCTCCCCCGAGGCGTTGCTCCACGAGCGGCTGGTGGCCACGCTGAACTGGGCCACCTGCTGCCCCCCGCCGGTCGTCCGCAGCTCCGGGTCCGAGCCGAGGTTGCCGATGATGATTACCTTGTTGACGCTGCGAGACACAGCTCCTCCTTCCGCCTCAAAGTGAACAGAGTTGACACCCGGATTCGGCTACTATGGCTCCGCCGCCGTCCGCTGTCAAGAAGATCGTCAAACGCGGAGACGCATAATGAGCGCGTCTTCCGTGGGTGACGAATAGTACGAGCGGCGGCGGCCGACCACGTCGAACCCGCGCTCGGTGTACACCGACTGCGCGCCCGTGTTGGACTCGCGCACCTCCAGGAAGAGCTCGAGGGCGCCGCGCTCCCTCACCCGCCGCACCACCGCGTCCACCAGCCCGCCGCCGATCCCGCGCCCGCGCGACTCCGGCGCCACGGCCACGTTCCCCAGCTCGCTCTGGTCCGCCACCGTCCAGCAGGCGGCGTAGCCCACCAGCAGCCCCCACGACTCGGCCACGAACAGGTCCGTGTCCGTGCGCCGCATGAGGCCGCGGAAGGTGGTCTCCTTCCAGGGGGTGGAGAAGGAGGCGGTCTCGATCTCCATCACCCGCGGCAGGTCTCCCTCGCGCAGGAGGCGGATGCGGAAGCGGGAGGCGCCCTTCTGCTCCACGTGCGCCGCGTCCCTCACCGCACCCTCCCCTCGGCGGCGATGCGCTCGGCGCCGGAGGAGCGCACGTAGTCCGGCTCCCACGCGGGCGCGTCGGCCACGCGCCCGAGGCCGGGCACCGCGCCCGCCAGCCAGAGGAGGCCGGCGGCGGTGGAGGGCCCTTCCTCCGGCGTGACGGCGTCGTCGCCGAAAGCGGCGGAGAGGGTGTCGCGGTGCATCCACGCCCCGTCGCCCGTGAAGAGGGGCGGGTCGTCGCGGAACCTCTCGACCAGCGCGTCCAGCGCGAGCGCCTCGATCCCCATCACCTCCTCCACACCGGCGCCGAAGCGCCAGCACCCGGCGTACACCTCGCGGTTGCGGGCGTCGAAGAGGGCGCACACCGCGCGCCCCTCCTCCCGCCGCGCCGCCGCGGCGCCCAGCAGCCCGCTGAAGGCGAAGAGCGGGATCCCCAGCACCCGCACCGCCGCCTTGGCCGTGGCCGCGGCGATGCGCAGCCCCGTGAACGACCCCGGCCCGCCGCCCACCACCAGCGCCGCCACGTCGCGGGGAGCCAGCCCCGCCGCCCGCAGCGCCTCGTCCGCGTTGGGGAGCAGCGTTCCCGACGCGCCGGCCCGGTTGGGGAGGACGCGCTCGGCCACCACGCGCCCGTCCACCCCCACGGCCACCGAGCCGCCCAGCGTGGAGCTGTCCAGCGCCAGCACGGGCCCGCTCACCGCCCGCCCTCCATGGGCGGCAGCGGGGGCGGGGCGCCCACGGGGGTGGCGCGCACCCGGCGCAGGGCGCCGCCGTCCGCCTCCTCCAGCTCCACCTCCCAACGCGTCCCTGGCAGCATCGTCTCCGCGCGCTCCGGCCACTCGATCAGCACCACGTCGTCCGCGGCGCCCAGCTCCGCCCACCCCAGCTCCCACACCTCGTCGGGGTCTTCCAGCCGGTACAGGTCCAGGTGATGCACCCGCACGCCGCGCGGGGCCTCGTACAGGAAGAGGAGGTTGAAGGTGGGCGAGGGGATGTCGCCCCGCACCCCGGTGCCGTGCACGACGGCGCGGGCCAGCGTGCTCTTCCCCGCCCCCAGGTCGCCGCGCAGGGCGAGCACCAGCGGCGTCTCCGCCTCCCGCCCGATCCGCTCTCCCCAGGCCACCAGCTCCGCCTCGGAAAGCTCCGCCACGAGGTCAGCCATAGCCGCGCAGCTGGGCCACCGTCCGCCGCTGCGGAGCCGGGCGGGCGCCGTCCATCTCCGCCTTCAGCTCCAGGTACTGGTCGCGCAGGAGGGCGGCGCGCTCGAAGTCCAGCTGGGCCGCCGCGTCGCGCATCTCCACCTCGATGTCGGCCAGCAGCTCCGCGGGCGACTTCTCGCCAAAGGCCGCGCGGCGCTCCGCCACCTTTTTGACCTCCTGCTGCTGCGCCTCGTTCTTGGCGCTGCGCGAGTCGGCCACGCGGGTGGTGCGCTCGATCTCCTCGATCGACTTGATCACCGTCTGCGGGATGATGCCGTTCTCGCGGTTGTACTCCTCCTGGATCGCGCGCCGCCGGTCCGTTTCCTCGATCATCCGCTGCATGGAGCCGGTGATGCGGTCCGCGTACAGGATGGCGGTGCCCCGCGAGTTGCGGGCGGCGCGCCCCACCGTCTGGATCAGCGACGACGACGAGCGCAGGAAGCCCTCCTTGTCCGCGTCCAGGATGGCGACCAGCGACACCTCCGGCAGGTCCAGCCCCTCGCGCAGCAGGTTGATGCCGATCAGCACGTCGAAGCGGCCCAGGCGCAGGTCGCGCAGGATCTCCACCCGCTCCAGCGACTCGATGTCCGAGTGGAGGTAGCGCACCCGCACCCCGGCCTGCGACAGGAACTCCGTGAGGTCCTCGGACATGCGCTTGGTAAGGGTGGTCACCAGCACGCGCTCGTTGCGCTCCGCGCGGACGCGGATCTCGGCGAGCAGGTCGTCCACCTGGCCCTTCACGGGGCGGATCACCACCTCCGGGTCCACCAGCCCCGTCGGGCGGATGATCTGCTCCACCACCACGCCGCCCGACGCCCCCATCTCGTACTCCCCCGGCGTGGCGGAAACGAAGACGGCGCGCGGCACCAGGCTCTGCCACTCCTCGAACTTGAGCGGCCGGTTGTCCAGCGCCGAGGGGAGGCGGAAGCCGTGGTCCACCAGCGTCAGCTTGCGCGCGCGGTCGCCGTTGAACATCCCGCCGATCTGCGGCACCGTCACGTGGCTCTCGTCCACCACCACCAGGAACTCTTCCGGGAAGTAGTCGTAGAGGCACGCCGGGCGGTCGCCCTCGTCGCGGCCGGAGATGTGGCGCGAGTAGTTCTCGATGCCGGAGCAGGTCCCGATCTCCAGCATCATCTCGATGTCGAAGTTGGTGCGGCTCTCCAGCCTCTGCGCCTCCAGCAGCTTCTGGTCGCGGTAAAGCTCCTTGAGCCGCCCGTCCAGCTCCCCGCGGATGCGCTGCACCGCCCGCTCCAGCGTGGGGCGCTGGGTCACGAAGTGCTTGGCCGGGTAGATGGCCGCCCTGGGCATGATGGCGATGGTGTCGCCCGTGAGCGGATCGAAGCGGGTGATGCGCTCCACCTCGTCGCCCCACAGCTCCACCCGCACCCCCTGCTCCTCGTAGGCGGGGTAGATCTCGATGGTGTCGCCGCGCACCCGGAAGGTGCCGCGCTCGAACGCGGCGTCGTTGCGCGAGTACTGGATGGCGACCAGCCCCTCCAGGATCTTCTTGCGCCCGATCTCCTGCCCGGTGGACAGCGTGAGCATCAGCTTGCGGTACTCCTGGGGGTCGCCCAGGCCGTAGATGCACGACACGGAGGAGACGATGATGACGTCGTCGCGCTCCATCAGGCTGGACGTGGCGCGCAGGCGCAGCCGCTCGATGTCCTCGTTGATGGAGGAGTCTTTCTCGATGTACGTGTCCGTGGAGGGGACGTACGCCTCGGGCTGGTAGTAGTCGTAGTACGAGATGAAGTACTCGACGGCGTTGCGCGGGAAGAACTGCTTGAGCTCGCCGTAGAGCTGCGCGGCGAGCGTCTTGTTGTGGCTCATCACCAGCGCCGGCCTGCCCAGGTTGGCGATGACGTGCGCCATGGTCAGCGTCTTCCCGGTCCCGGTGGCGCCCAGCAGCGTCTGGTACTTGTCGCCGCGCTTCAGCCCCTCGGTCAGCTCCTCGATGGCCCGTGGCTGGTCGCCCGCGGGGGCGAAGGGAGACACCAGTTCGAACGGCATGTTACCTCGTCTGCAGACCGCGAAGGAGGCGCGAAGGGCGCACCTTCCCATACACCGAATATAACCCGAAGTTCGCTCCGGGCGCAGCCCTCACGGTGCGGCCCCAGGGCAGCATCCGCAAGACTCCCGCCCGCGAGATGGCCTCAGGTCCCCGTGCCTCCGGGCCGCGGGGCGAGCCGGTTTTCAGGCGTTGAGCGCCTGCTCGAAGTCCGCGATCAGGTCGGCCGCGTCCTCGATCCCCAGGGATATGCGGATGAAGCCTTCCCGGATCCCGTTCGCGGCACGCTCCTCGGGCGTCATGTGCACGTGCGAGGTGTGGCGCGGCTCGGAGACCAGCGTCTCCACGCCGCCCAGCGACGGGGCCAGCTTGGCCAGGCGCAGCGCGCCCACGAAGCGCGTGGCCGCATCGTTCCCGCCCTCCACCTCGATCCCGATCATCCCGCCGAAGCCGTCCAGCACGCGGCGCGCGAGCTCGTGGTCCGGGTGCGACGGGAGGCCGGGGTAGTGCACGCGCGCCACCCCCGCCGCCGTCTCCGCCCAGCGCGCCACGGCCATCCCGTTGGCGTTGTGGCGCTCCATGCGCAGCGCCAGCGTCTTGATGCCGCGCTCCAGCAGCCAGCACGCGTGCGGGTCGAGCGCCGGCCCCCACACCCGGGCCCGCTCGCGCACCACCGCCATGCGCTCGGCGGAGCCGATCAGCGCCCCGGCCGTCACGTCGCTGTGCCCGCCCAGGTACTTGGTGGCGCTGTGCATCACCAGGTCCACCCCGTGCTCCAGCGGGCGCAGGTTGATGGGCGACGCGAAGGTGGCATCCACGATCACCAGCGCCCCGCGCGCATGCGCCGCCTCGCTGATGGCGCGCAGGTCCAGCACGCGCAGCACGGGATTGGACGGCGACTCCGCGAGCACCACGCGCGTCTCGGGGCGGAACGCGCGCTCCCACCCCGCCTCCGTCATGTCCACGTAGGTGGTGCCGATCCCCAGGCGCGACAGCTCCTGGTCCAGCAGCACGCGCGTGCCCCCGTAGATGGCGTGCGTCGCCACCAGGTGGTCGCCCGCGCGCAGGCACGAGAGGAGCGCGCACGCCATCGCCGCCATCCCGCTCGCCAGCACCATGGCATCCTCCCCGCCCTCCAGCGCCACCAGCCGCTCCGCGAGCAGCATGTGGTTGGGCCCGTTCCCGTACCGTGTATAGAGCACCTCCCCCTCCCCCGACGGATCGCCGTAGAAGGTGGTGCTGGGAACGATCGGGCTCACCACCGGCGCCCCGACCTCGGCCGGGGGCTCGCCGGAGTGGACGGCGCGGGTGGAGGGGCCGGAGAAGCGCGGGCTGTTCATGAATTCACGGAGCCAAAGGGTCGGCCGGGATCGGCCAGGTTCAAGCACAAGTGCGCGAGCGGAGACCTCGCCGCGGCCGCGGGGGCCCTCACCCCCCGACCCCCTCTCCCGATAACGGGAGAGGGGGCGATTTCCCATCATCCAGCCGCGACCGGCGTTCAGCGGAGCCGCGGGTCAGTAGAAACCCCGAGGTCCGCAGCGACACAGAAGATGCGCCCCCCCTCTCCCGTTATCGGGAGAGCGGGGGGTCGGGGGGGGTGAGGGTCCTTTCAGCGCACCTCACGCACTTCCATCTTCATCCAGCAGCAGCGCCGACAGCGGCGACACCGTGCCGTCGCCGTGCGGCACCACCACGCGCTGGATCATGAAGCCCGTGAACGTCGCCGCGATGGCCTCTTCGGCCAGGCCCGTCTCGGCCACCAGCTCGGCGGCGGTGGCGCGGCCACGGCGGGCCAGGGCGTCCCAGGTGACGCGGTGCACGGGGTTGGCGCCGCCCAGCAGGTGCACGTACCCCTCGTCGTCCTCGGCCACCAGCAGCAACTCGTGGCGCTCGAGGACGGCCTCGATGGCCTCCACGTGGTGCTCCTGCACCCCGCGCACCACGAAGTACGCCTCGGCCGGGCGCTCCTCCCCCAGGAAGCGGAGGAGGAGCTTGGCCACGATCTCGTCCGCGCAGGAGTAGTCCAGGATGCGGACCTGCGAGAAGTCGAGGATCGAGAGGCAGAGCGAAGGCCCCGCCTCCATCTCGGCGAGCTGGCTCTCCACGGCGGTGCGGATGGCCCGGCCGGTGGGCCGGGTCACCAGGTTGCTGAAGAGCGAGCTCACCGAGCGGCGCGGCGAGAAGCGGTCGGACATCCGGAGAGCCTGCGCCCCCACCTCAGCCCTGCGCGTCGCCGGATACGGTGACGCGCTCCATCCTGTCGCCCGCGCGGATCTGGTTCACCACGTCCATCCCCTGCGTCACCTTGCCGAACACGGTGTGCTCGCCGTTCAGGTGGCGGGTGTTCTGCTCGCTGAGCACGATGAAGAACTGGCTGCCCCCCGTGTTGCGCCCCGCGTGGGCCATGGAGAGGGCGCCCACCTCGTGGCGGTGCGGGTTCCCCTGCAGCTCGCACTTGATGGTGTAGCCGGGGCCGCCGGTGCCCACGCCGCGCTCGTTGAGGCCGGCCGGGCCCTTGGTGATGGGATCGCCGCCCTGCACCACGAAATCGGGGATCACGCGGTGGAAGATGATCCCGTCGTAGAAGCCTTCGCGCGCCAGCTTCTCGAAGTTGCCGGCGGCGAGGGGCGCCTCGCCGTGGTACAGCTCGGCGGTGAAGCTGCCCTTGTTGGTCTCAAAGGTTACGGTCTTCATGGGTGCTCGGGTGCGAGGGTGCGTAAGTGAGCGGCCGGGGCCGCGTTCAGGGGCGTGCACGGAGGCCGCGGGCGCGGGCCGGCGCCTCGGCGGCGGCGGGCGCGGCGTCCTTGGCGGGGAGCACGATCAGGATCTGCGCGCCCGGGAAGGGAGCGAGGTCCTTTTCCATCGGCACGCCGTCCGCCCAGTCGGGCACGTCGGCGATGCGGGCGGTACCGCTGCGGATGGCGATCTTGCCCCCCCAGCGCCCCACCTTCTTGCGGATCTGCTTGAGCCCCTGGCCGCGGCCCGGGTCGCGGAAGCGCGTGACGCCGTGGATGAACGCCGCCTCCAGCGCCGTGGCGTCGCCCCAGCGCTCGCCGAAGCGGGCGGAGTGCTCGCGCTGCAGCGAGCCCTGGAAGCCGATCCCCAGGTCCATCACGGCGATCACCGCCACGCGCCGCCCCGCCTTGCGCCGGCTCCAGTCGTACGTCTGGATGGCGACCCAGCCCGGTGCGTCCGCGTGCTCGATGATGTTCTGCGACACCTCGCTCAGCAGCATGCTGAAGCCGATGGCGTCGGCCCGCGAGTACCCCAGCTGCTCGCTGAGGAGCGACGAGATGCGCCCCTCGTTGAGCACGTCGATGACGCCGTGGACGTCCTCGTGGGTGTCGATGACGGTGATGGGGAGGAGGACGGAGGGCCCCTCGCCCCGCCGCCCCCTGGGCAGGTTGTGGAGCTCGAAGACGCGCTCGGCCGCCGTCAGGAACCCCATCCGCCCCAGGTACCCGGTGACCTCGGGCGCGGTGGGGAGCTGCAGGATGGGCTGCGTCCCGTCCCTGCCGAAGTGCTCGCCGATGGCCAGCAGCCCCACCATCCCGTACGGATCGGCGAAGCGGACGTGGCGCGCGTCCACCAGCAGGCGCTCGTCGCCCGCCGTGTCCGCGCCCTCGATCAGGCGGTCGAACGCCTCGCTGTCCAGCGTGGGCGGAACTTCAAGCACGCGCGTCACGGGCGGCGCTCCAGGGGGTTTGGCATGCGGGCAAGATACCACGCGCCGCGGGGAAACGGCAATCTCATCACACAGAGGCACAGAGAGGCGTTCACCGCAGATGTTCGTACAGGCGGCTGGTGCCGCGCACGCCCATCTTGCGCGCGGCGGCGGAGTGGGCGGCCGCGACGGCGCCGTCCCACCCCCGCCCGCCGAGGAGGGACGCGAAAAAGGTGGCGCCCCACACGTCGCCGCACCCGGTGGGGTCGCCCGCGGCGGGGTTGCTGGGGTAGCGTCGTCCCGCGGCGCGGCCGGGCGCGCCTCCCCGCCCCGCCGGCCAGCCGAGCGGATCGGCGGGGGTCCCATCGCGGCGGAGGAGGGAGGCGCCCTCGGCGCCGTGCGTCACGGCGACCACGCGCGGGCCGGCGTCCATCAGCACGCGCGCCGCGTCCGGGCCCGGCGCCAGCATGCGCAGCTCGTCGTCGTTGAGCTGCACGGCGTCGAAGCAGGCGGCCCACCGCTCCCACTCCGGCAGGTGTCGCATCTGCCGCGTCCCCGCGCCCGGGCAGCCCAGGAAGAGCGAGTGCAGGTCGCTGTAGAGCGGCCCGGCGAACGATGCGCGGAGCCGCTCCGTGGCCTCCAGCCCCATCTCGAACCCGGTGACGTAGTTGACGTACAGCGCGTCCAGCCCGGCCACGCGCGGCGCCAGCTCCTCCCAGGTCCACGCCTCCACGCCGCCGGTCAGCCGCTCCCCCCGCCGCGCATCGTCCGTGTAGCGCAGCTCCACCCGGTTGTTGGCCTCCGGCGCCGCCACCACCGCCGCCTCCGCGTCCACCCCGGGGAGCGTGGCGCAGAAGGCGCGCGCCTCCTCCACCAGGTCCTCCCCCACGCGCGCCACGGCCACGACCTGCCACCCCTGCGGGCGCGCGGCGGCCGCGGCGGCGAGCGAGTACGCCACCCCGCCCCAGCTTTCAAAGGCCCGCCCCGCCGCCTGGTCCTCCAGCGTCCAGATGCGGTCCCACACGAAGGTGCCGAGGATGCCGAGACGCAGGGGCATGGGGGAACGGGGGATCGGTGTGCCCTCACCCGGCGGCCTGATAGCCGCCACCCTCTCCCAGTAACTGCCCTGGGAGAGGGGACTACTTCGGGTGCGTTTGCGGCAGGGGCACAGAGACACGGAGGAGCCGTTCTCCCTGTGTCTCCGTGCCTCTGCGTGAGACTGCCTTTACTTCATCCTGCGCAACACTCCAAAACCTGCTCGCCGCACCCGAAGTCGTCCCCTCTCCCATGGTGTTTATGGGAGAGGGTGGCAGCTGTAAGCTGCCGGGTGAGGGCCCCTTCACATCGACCCGTAATTCTCCTTCTTGAACACCCCCGCGGCACCCACCACCCCCGCCGTGCCCGGCAGCTCGGCGGGGACGATGCGGCAGCACTCCTGGGCCGAGCGGAAGGCGCGGCGGCGCACCTCGGCGATCAGGGGGGTGAACAGGTGGTCGCCGGCGCGGGTGACGCCGCCCGCGATCACCACCATCTCGGGGTTCAGGATGTTGATCATGCTGGCGACGCCGGCGCCCAGGAACTTGGCCGTTTCCTTCATCACCTCGGTGGCGTACGGGTCGCCCATCACGGCGGCCTCGTAGACGGTGGCGGCGGTCACGTCGTCCAGCTTGCCGTCCACCATCTCCTCCAGCAGCGACTCGGCGCCGGCCTCGATCCCCTCCACCGCGCGCGCGGCGATGGCGGGGCCGCTGGCGTACTGCTCCAGGCAGCCGTAGTTGCCGCACTTGCACTTGCGGCCGTTGCTGTCGATGGTCATGTGGCCGATCTCGCCGGCCACGTCGCTGCACCCGTGGTAGATCTCGCCGTTCAGCACGATCCCGCCGCCGATGCCGGTGCCCAAGGTGAAGCCCACCAGCGTCTTGGTCCCCCGCCCCGCGCCCAGCCACCACTCGCCGTAGGTGGCGCAGTTCGCGTCGTTGTCCAGCGTGCAGGGAAGCTTGACGGCGTTGGCGATCAGGTCGCGCAGGGGGAAGTTGCGCCACCCCAGGTTGGGGGTGTTGATCACCGTGCCCGTCTTGCGGTTGAGGGGCCCCGGCGAGCCGATCCCCACCCCGGCCACGGCGTCGCGCGTGGTGTCGTGCGCCGCCACCACCTCGGCGATGGCGTCGGTCACCATGTGGGCGATGCGGTCCACCACGAACTTGGCGCCGCGCACCGAGTCGGTGGGAAGGGTGCGCAGCCCCAGCACGTCGCCCCCCTCGATGGGCACCAGCCCCACGACGATGTTGGTGCCGCCGAGGTCCACCCCCACGATCCACCGCTTTTCGGCTTTGCCGGGTGTCATGCGTCGTCCTGATGTACGGTTCAGCGCAGCACGCGCACGGATGGATCCGGCGCGAGCTCGGCGATTCCCTGCTCCGCGCGCACCAGCCGCCCGCGGGTGATGGCCGCGAGGATCTCGCGGTTCTGGCGGATCACCTCCGGCCGCCGGTAGGGGCGGTCGTGGTGAAGGTGCAGGGCGACGGCGCGGTGGCGGCTCTGGATCCCCTTCACCCCCAGGTTCTCCAGCCGGTACCCCAGCGCGCGGTCCAGCCCGCCGTACCCCATCTTCCCCTCGAAGCCGTTCGCGGCCACGATGGCCTCGCGCCAGGTGGAGGCGTTGTTCCCGTGGAAGTGGGCCGCGGTGGGCGTGACCCGGTCGAAGAGCGCCGCCAGCCGGCGGGACCGCACCAGGCGCAGCGCGCGGCGGCCCGGCCGCCACCCCTGCGCGCGCAGCCATCCCAGCTCCGACACCCGCCCCGAGGCCACGTCGTCCACCGTGATGCGCTCGCTCACCTCCGCGGGCAGCTTCAGGTACCCGCCGGCCAGGTACCGGCCCGGCCGCGCCAGCGTCCGGTGCACCTCGATCAGGTCGCGCCGCGGGATGCAGTCGCCGTCGGTGAAGAGCAGGTAGTCGCCGGCCGAGGCCACGATGGCGCGGTTGAGGATCTCGCTCTTCCGGAAGCCGCGGTCTTCGTGCCACACGTGCACGAGGTCCATCCCCGTCTCCGCGCGCACGCGGCGGATCAGCGCATCCGTCTCCGGGCCGGACCCGTCGTCCGCCACCACCAGCTCGAAGCCGCCGTCCGTCTGCGCGGCGTACCCCCGGAGCACGCGCTCCAGGAAGTGCGGCTTGTTGTAGGTGGATACGATCACCGACAGCCGCATCGCCCCTACCGCGCCACGGGAGTGCAGAAGAGCTCGCTGGTCGTGTGCACGTCGTCGCCCAGGATGGGCGCGCAGGCGTACCCCGCCCCCTCCATGAAGGCCAGGCAGGCGCGGTGCACCTCCTCCCCGTGCGTGGAAAGGAAGACGATGGGCCGGTGCCGCGCCAGGACTTCGCGGGCGCCTTCCAGCACCGCGTCCTCGGCGCCTTCCACGTCGATCTTGACCGCGGCCGGGGCGATCCCGTGCCCGGCGCAGAAGTCGTCCAGCCGCAGGGTGCGCACCTCCACCTCGCCGCCGGCCGCCAGGCGGCCCGTTCCGCTCCCCCGGCCGAAGCCGAAGCGGGCGGTGCCGTTGGCGTCGGATACGGCCGCCTCCGTCACGCGCACCTGGCCGAGCCCGTTGATCTCCGCGTGGCGGCGCAGGAAGCGGGCGTTGGCGGGGTTGGGCTCGAAGGCCCACACGGCGCCCCGCTCCCCCGCCAGCACGGCGGAGAGCACCGTGTAGTAGCCCACGTGGGCGCCCACGTCCAGCACCGTGTCGCCGGGGCGCACGTGCTCCTGGAAGAGGCGCGTCTGCTCCGGCTCGTAGCTGCCGCCCAGGATGCGGAGGATCTTGCCGCGGCTGGCGGGAAGCCACCAGCGCCCCCGCAGCCGGCCGCCCACGATGGGCAGCCTCACTCGCCCACCCGCAGCACCGCCAAAAAGGCCTCCTGCGGGATCTCCACCGTGCCCACCTGCTTCATCCGCTTCTTGCCGGCCTTCTGCTTCTCCAGCAGCTTGCGTTTGCGGGAGATGTCGCCGCCGTAGCACTTGGCGGTCACGTTCTTCCGCATGGCCGAGATGCTTTCGCGGGCGATCACCTTGTTGCCGATGGCGGCCTGGATGGCCACCTCGAACATCTGGCGGGGGATCAGCTCCTTGAGCTTCTCGGCGATGTTGCGCCCGTACTCCTGCGACTTGTCGCGGTGGATCACGACGCTGAACGCGTCCACCGGGTCGCCGTTGATCAGCATGTCCAGCTTCACCAGCGGGTTGGCGCGGTACTCGGACAGGTCGTAGTCGAACGAGGCGTAGCCGCGGGTGGCCGACTTCAGCTTGTCGTAGAAGTCCAGCACGATCTCGCCCAAGGGCAGGTCGTAGGTAAGCTCCACGCGCTGCGGGTCCGGGTAGCTCATCCCGCGGAACTCGGCGCGCCGCTCGTGCGCCAGCTTCTGCACGCCGCCGATGTAGTCCGCCGGCACCAGGATGCGGGCGGCCACGTACGGCTCCTCGATGCGGTCGATCTTGGTGGGATCGGGGAGGGCGGACGGGCTCTCCACCCAGCGCTCCTCGCCGTCGGTCATCACCACGTGGTACTTCACGTTGGGCACGGTGGTGATGATGTCCAGGTCGAACTCGCGCTCCAGCCGCTCCTGGATGATCTCCATGTGCAGCAGCCCCAGGAAGCCGCAGCGGAAGCCGAAGCCCAGCGCCAGCGACGTTTCCGGCTCGTAGGTGAGGGATGCGTCGTTGAGCTGCAGCTTGGCCAGCGCGTCGCGCAGCTCCTCGTACTGCTCCGTCTCCGTGGGGTAGATCCCCGCGAACACCATCGGCTTCACCTCCTGGAAGCCGGGGATCCCCTCGGTGGCTCGGTCGTCGGCGTCGTAGATGGTGTCGCCGGAGCGCGTGTCCGCCACGCGCTTGATCCCGGCGATGATGTACCCCACCTCGCCCGGCCCCAGCTCGGGCAGCGGCTGCCGCCCCAGCTGCAGGTATCCCACCTCGTCCACGGGATACTCGTTGTCGTTGGCGCCGAAGCCGATCCTCATCCCCTTGCGGAAGATCCCGTCCACCACGCGGATGCTGGGGACGGCGCCCAGGTACTTGTCGTAGTACGAGTCGAAGATCAGGGCGCGCGGCGGGGCGTTCGGGTCGCCCTTGGGGGGCGGCACGTTCCTCACCACCGACTCCAGGATCAGGTCGATGCCGATCCCCGCCTTGGCCGACGCGAAGATCACCTCGTCCGGGTCCACCCCCAGCAGCTCCACCAGCTCGTCCCGGCGGCGCTCCGGCTCCGCGCCGGGGAGGTCGATCTTGTTGAGCACGGGGATGATCTCCAGCCCCGCGTCCATCGCCAGGAACAGGTTGGAGAGCGTCTGCGCCTGGATCCCCTGCGACGCGTCCACCACCAGGATGGCGCCCTCGCACGCGGCCAGCGAGCGCGACACCTCGTAGGTGAAGTCCACGTGCCCCGGGGTGTCGATCAGGTTCAGCTCGTACTGCTGCCCGTCCTTCGCGGAGTACATCATCCGCACGGCGTTGAGCTTGATGGTGATCCCGCGCTCGCGCTCCAGGTCCATCGAGTCGAGCACCTGGGCCTTCATCTCGCGCTGCTGGAGCGTCCGCGTCGTTTCCAGGAGCCGGTCGGCCAGGGTGGACTTTCCGTGGTCGATGTGGGCGACGATGCAGAAGTTTCTAATGTGCTCGATCAGCACGATGCAGGTCCCGTCATGGTAAGCGTTTGTGGTAGAACAAGCCGCGTACAAGCTACCCAATCGGGGGGGCGAGTGAAAGGGCGGGTGTCCCCGCACCGGCTCCGATCTTGCCCCGCTGCGGGCCCGCCGGCCGGCGCCGCCCCCCGCGGAACGGACGGCCGGCACGGGGAAAACACGGCCCCGCATCGGTACTCCGTCCACTCCCGGCCCCGGCGCGCAGAGCCGGAGCCGAACTTTCCAGCACGAGCAAACCCATGCATTTCGCAAGACTGGTGGCATCCTGCGCGGCCGTCGCGGCCGTGGCGTCGCCCCTTTCCGCGCAGCTCCCCTCCACCCCGCGGGCCCTGGGAATGGGCGGCGCGTACGTGGCGGTGGCGCGCGGGCAGGAGGCGCTCTTCACCAACCCCGCAAACCTGGCCCTGCCGGGGAACCCGCACACCTCCGCCGCGGCCCCGCAGATCACCTTCACGGGCACGCTGAACGGCATCACCTTCGGCGACGCCAACGACCTGCGCGGCTTCGACGACCTTTCGGCCGAGCAGCGCGCCGACATCCTGGGCCGCATCCCCGAAGAGGGCACCTCGGCCGACGTGGACCTGCGCGTCCCGGTCTTCTCCATGTCCGTGCGGCGCGCCATGTTCGGTGTATCGTACAACATCACCGGGCGGCATGGCGTGGCGCGCGACGTGGCGGACCTGGTGCTGAACGGAGTGAGCATCGGGCGCCTCATCCCCGGCAACACCAACCCCTACGACGCGCAGGACATCCTGGACCGCTCGCAGGGCTACCGCGCCTCGTACTGGGACTTCGCGGGCGGCTACGCGCACCGCGTGGGCCCGGTAAGCCTGGGCGTCGTGGGGCACTACCTGCTCGGCGGCCGCCTGGTGCGCTCCGGCGCCGTGGGGGTGGACACGGTGCTCTCGCTGACCGCGCCGGACGTGCGCGTGACGTACGCGGGCGTGCGGCGCGAGGGCGCCAGCGGCTTCGGCCTGGACGTGGGCGCGGCCTACCAGCCCACCCCCGCCCTCACCCTGAGCGCCGCCGTCGCCAACGCCGTCAATACGCTGGAGTGGAAGGGCGACCGCGAGATCTACAACGTGGTCCTCAGCCGCGCCAACTACCGGAACGGCGACCCGGAACAGATCCGCAACGAGTACGCGGAGAGCGGCCAGCCGCTGGAGCGGGCCGACGCCCGCCTCCTGGCCCGCGCGCAGGGCCTGGTCGCCGACCTGGACGTGGGCGCCGAGCTGGCCCCCACCCTCCGCGCGGGCGCCGCCTGGCAGCCGCGCGCCGGCACCACCGTCGCCACTTCGTACCAGGGCGAGCTCTCCGACAGCCGCCTGAGCGGCCCCTGGAACCGCTCGCTGAGCATCGGCTGGCAGCAGAAGATCCCCGTGGTCACCGTGCGCGCCGGCGCCGCCACCGACCTGGAGAGCGGCGCCCTCCTGGGCGGCGGCCTTTCCCTGGGCCCGCTGCACCTGGGCGCCGCCCGCGTCACCGGCAGCGCCGAGGGCAACTCCAGCCAGCGCGGGTGGATTTTCACCTTCGGCCTCGGCGGGCGCACCAATAGCACCATGAACTAAAAAGAAGTCTCACACAGAGACACAGAGGCACAGAGATGACTTCATCTCTGTGCCTCTGTGTCTCTGTGTGAGTCCAGTTTTTTAGCGGGTCATCCCCCGTACTTCCTGCAGCCCTCTGGGGTCCCAGCGCGGCCGCTCGGGCGCGTTGGCGATGTCGTTGACCAGGTAGAACACGATGCGCGAGATGCGGGCGGCCTTGTCGGCGTCGATCTTCTCCACGTGGTCGGACGGGCGGTGGTAATCCTCGTGCGGGCCGCTGAAGAAGAAGATGGAGGGGATCTCCTTGCGGGCGAAGTTGAAGTGGTCCGAGCGGAAGAAGAAGCGCTCCTCCGGCCACTTGTCGTCCGCCAGCGCCAGCCGCAGCTCCGGGTGCGCCGCGCCGATGCGGTCGGTGGTGCGGCCCAGCGTCGAGTAGTTCTTGCCGATCACCACCACCGTGTCCGGGTGGTTCCGCCCGATCATGTCCACGTTCACGTTGGCCACCATCTGCGCCAGCGGCAGCGTGGGATGGTCCGCGAACCACTCCGAGCCCAGCAGCCCCTTCTCCTCGCCGCTCACGTGCAGGAAGACGATGGAGCGCTTCGGCCGGTCGCGCATCATCGAGAGGGCCTGCGCCACCTCCAGCAGCGCCGTGGTCCCCGACGCGTCGTCGTCCGCGCCGTTGTAGATGGAGTCGCCGTTCACCGGCTGCCCCACGCCCACGTGGTCCATGTGCGCGGAAACGACCACGTACTCGTTGCGCAGCCGCGGGTCGCTCCCCGGCAGCACGGCGATCACGTTGGGCGCCAGCCCGCGGTCCAGCTCCTCCTGCGGCAGCCCCACCGCCGCCGTCGCGCCCGTCAGCGCCACGGGGCGGAAGCCGGGGGCGGCGCCGCTCGTCCACAGCGTCTCCAGGGAGAGGCCGGCGCTCGTGAACATCCGGCTGGCGGCGTCGAAGCTCACGAACAGCTCGGGGTAGCCGGGCGCGCCGCCCAGCACGCGCCCGCCGCGGGTGGCCACGGCGCCGTACTTGGCGATGCTGTCCGCCGTCCACGAGCGCTCCAGCACGTGCACCACGGCCGCGGCGCCGGCCCGGCGGGCGGCGTTGCGCTGGCGGTTGCGCTCCAGGCGCCAGTCACGCGTGGCGCCGCCGGGGAGGGCCAACACCACCACGCGGCCCCGCATCGTCCCCTCGCCCAGCGCGGCGTCGGCGCCGCGCCCGGCGTACACCAGCCCGCCCGAAAGGGGCTGCGCGGTGCCGCCCGTGCCCCAGTAGTCGCGCCCCAGCTCCAGCGTCTGCCCGGCCAGCTCCAGCCGCGCGCCCGAAGCGCTCAGGCGGCGCAGCGGGTACGGGTACCACTGGTAGTACGAACGGTTCTCGCCGCCCGGCTGCAGCCCGAAAAGCTTGTGCTGGTTGACCAGGTACGACGCCGCGATGTTCAGCTCCGGGCTGGGCGTGTCGCGCCCGCGCATTGCGTCCGACGCCAGGAACTCGATGCGCGAGTACACGTCGGAAGGGGTGATGGTGGCCGCCGCATCGCGCAGCGTGAGCGTTCCCGGCGCGGGCGGCGCGGGGATGGCGCTGCTCTGCGCCGCGGCGTGGGGAACGACTGCCGCCGCGCTGGCGGCGAGCGCCAGCGCGGCGGAGATCACTACGGTCGGGCTGCGGGTCATTGCCTGGCCAGGTGAGGGGTGTGGCGGGCCTCACCTGGCCCGCCGGCCTACTCCAGCGGGGGCCTCACCCGGGGCGAGGACCGCTCCGCCGGGGCGGATTCTCTGCTGGGCGAGCCGGATTCGCGGCGCGGCTCGTCCCGGCGCACTTCCTCGCGGCGCGGTGCCTCGCGCCGCGGCTCTTCCCTGCGCGACGGGGGCTCGGCCCGGCGCGTCTCCGGGGCCGCCTCCGGCGGGCGCCGCTCGAAGGTGGGGCGCGTCCGCTCCGGGCGGGCCACCCGCGGCTCCTGCTGGGCGTCGCGCTCCGCCGTGTAGCTCCCGGACCCGCGCTGGGCGGGCGGTGCCGGGCGGCGCGAGTCGCCACGGCTCTGCCCGGCGTCGCCGCGCACGTCGGTGCGCTCCTTGTACCCGTGCGTGGGCTGCGTGCGGCGGCCGTAGCGGTCGTCGTAGTAGTAGCCGTTGTTGCGCCCGTAGTACACGCGCCGGTCGCCGCGGTAGTACCGCGTATCATAATAGTAGGGCACCTGCACGAGCAAAACGCGTACGCGGTCGCAGCTGTCGTAGTACGCGCCGCGGCTGCTGTACCACGAGCCGTAGCTGTCGTAGCAGGCGTAGCGGGGGTGCGAGTAGCGGCGCCCCACGTGGTAGCTGTAGTAGTCCGTGTCGTGCTCGCCGTACTCGTAGTCCAGCACCAGCATCCGCTCGAAGCGGTCCATGGCGCGGAAGGGGTCGCCGTACACGCTGTACTCGTGGCTCCAGGAGCCGGCGCGCCGGTAGTACAGGTCGCGCAGCACGCGGCTGTCCAGCGGCTCCTGCGACGCCACCGCGAACACGTACCCGATCCCGTACCCGCCACGCACGGACAGGTACGAGTAGCCGCGCGGGTGCAGCGTGTGCACGCGCCCGCCGCGCAGGTATCCGTCGTCGGCGGGCGACCGGGGGTGCAGCACCTCCACGTCGCCGTTGGTGTCGATGTGGAGGACGGCCACGTACGCGTCGCGGTCGGTGCGCACCAGCACGCGCGAGCGGTCGCCCACGCGGAACACGTCGCGGTCGTCGTCCATCCAGACGCGCACGCCCACGCGCCCGTACTGGTCGCGCCGGTCGTAGCCGTCCTGGTACCCGTCGTAGCGGGCGGAGATCTGCACGGCGCTGGCGTGCATCGGCCCCGGCGCGATCTCCTGCACGGGGGCGCTGGGGGCCGGAACGGCCCGTGTGGTGTCCGCGGCGGAGGCCGCGCCTTCGGAGCTTCCGAAGGCGAGCAGGGTGATCGCCGCGAGGAGGGTGGTACGCATATGAGGTGTATCTCCAGTTGGGCGGGAAGCTGCACCCTCCACCGAGCAAGCGCCGTTCCCACCCGCCCGCTTTTCCCAAGCTATTCCATCGCAACGAATTACGCCACCGCCTCCCCTCCGCCCGGCCCTCCCGTGTCCCCGCACGTGGACGCGCGTTCTCGCGTTTTGGACGGGCGAGGGGTCACACAGAGACACAGAGGCACAGAGAAGAGCTGTTCTCTGTGCCTCTGTGTCTCTGTGTGAGCCTTTCGTCACCCGTTCCAGGGGTTGAGGATGTCGACGCCGTGGCCGCGGAAGTCGCGCTCGTTGCGGGTGACGACGACAAGCTGTCGCATCCTCGCCGTGGCGAGGAGCACCGCATCGGCGAACGAGAGCGCACGCCCGGCTCGGATGCTCTCCGCCAGTGACCGCCCCCACTCGCGGGCGATGGAGATGTCCACGGGAATGGAACGCTCCAGGAAACTTTCGATTAGCCATTCGTCCAACCACCGGGTCAGCGTCTCGCGCTTCTTTCCTGGAGGAAGGAGCAGGATGCCTTTCTGGATCTCACCTACGCTGATCGAGCTGACCGCGAGGTCGCCGGGCGATTGGCGGAGTACCCAGCCGATCACGTGCGGGTCAGGGCGTGGCCGGGAGAACTCGGATAGCACGTTCGTGTCCAGGAGGTAGCGCACGCGTCAATCCGCAGCGTCGACGCCGCGGGCGCGTTCCCGCCGCCGGCCGCAGCATTCACAGTGGCGCGATGCCTCCCGCGAGCGTTCCAGCCAATCCTCTGGTATGTCGCCATCGCGGATGCCCTGCGCGAGAGGCGAATTCTGCATCATATCGAAGATCTCCTTCCCACCGAACCCGATCGCGCCAGCCGGCACCTGCCCCGTCAGCCGCTGGTACTCCGCCTCGTCCAGCACCACCACCGCCCGTTGCCCGCTCATCACGCGCTGCGGACCGGAGGCAAGGGCCAGTTCCACCAATTTGGCGAGCTTCTCCGCCGCGTCAGCCAACTCCCAGTTCGTCATCCGCGCCTCCCGGTTGCAACTCGATTCAAGCCCCTCAATCCGAAGGTAACCGAAGCATTTCGGACGCGGCAACGGGACAGCAGAAACCGGATCTGCCGGTGGCGCAAGCAGATCCGTACGATTGGGCCACGGGGGGCTCACACAGAGACACAGAGGCACAGAGAAGAGCTTTTCTCTGTGCCTCTGTGTCTCTGTGTGAGCCAATCAGTACAGGGAGATGGCGCTTCCGCTGGGCTCGGGCGCGGCGCTGGAGCAGAGGGCCACGATCCGCGCGGCGACCGCTTCCGTCGAGGTCCAGGCGGAGGGGTCGGCGTCGGGCATGGCGGCGCGGTTGGCCGGGGTGTCGAGGGTGTCCGGGAGCACGGCGTAGGAGCGGAGCGCCGGGTACTCCTCGGCGATGACCTCGGCCAGCGTGAGGAGGGCGGACTTGGAGACCGCGTACGCGCCGTTGCGGGCCCGCCGCTCGCGCGCGGCGCGCGACGAAACGAAGAGGATCGTGCCTCCCTCGCCCAGCACGGGAAGCGCGGCGCGCGCCACCAGGTAGGCGGAGCGGAGGTTCAGGTCGATCATGCGGTCCCACAGGTCGGCGGGGGTGTCGCCGAGCAGCACGCCGCCGGACCAGGCGCCCACCAGGTGCGCCACCGAGTCCAGCCGGCCCGACCATTCGAACGCCTCCTGCACGGCGGCGGCGGCGCCCCGCTCCGTGGTCAGGTCCAGGTGGCACGAGTCCACCCGGCCGCTGAACTCGTGCGCCAGGCCGTCCAGCGCGCCCGCGTCGCCCTTGTGCAGCGGCACGAAGACGCGATGGCCCGCCTGGAGGAAGGCGCGCGTGACGGCGCGGCCCAGGTTGCCCGCGCCCCCGGTAACCATCGTCACCGGCCCAGCGTTTTCAGGTGAGTTCTTCGCCATGGAGCCGGCCGGTCGCGTGGGTGAGCTTGTTGAGGCGCTCGGCCAGCGCCGGCGTCAGGTCGCCGGCGCGGAAGCGCCACCCCCAGTTGCCTTCGATGGTGCCGGGGATGTTCATGCGGTCCTCGCTCCCCAGCCCCAGCACGTCCTGCAGCGGCACCACCGCCAGCGCGGCCGGCGATTGGAAGACCACCTCCATCATCCCCCAGTTCACCGAGCGGTCGGGCGCGTCGGTCAGCCGGCGCAGCCCCGCGCGGTCCCCCTCGGCGGCGCAGCGGTACCAGCCCAGCGCGGTGTCGTTGTCGTGCGTGCCCGTGTACGCCACCGTGTTCGCTGCGTAGTTCGCCGGGAGGTGCGGGTTCCGCTCGTCGTCGCCGAAGGCGAACTGGAGCACGCGCATCCCCGGCAGCCCCAGCGACTCGCGCAGGGCGTCCACCTCGGGGGTGATGACGCCCAGGTCCTCCGCGATCAGCGGCAGCGGACCCAGCTCCTTCGCCACCGCGGCGAAGAGGCGCGACCCGGGCCCCGGCTTCCACGCGCCGTTCAGCGCCGTCTCCTCGTGGCCCGGCACCTCCCAGTACGCCTCGAAGCCGCGGAAGTGGTCCACCCGCGCAAGGTCCACCCATTCCAGTGTACGTCGGAAGCGCTCCGTCCACCAGCGGAATCGGTTGCGCGCCATCACGTCCCAGCGATACAGCGGGTTCCCCCAGCGCTGCCCCGTCTCGCTGAAGTAGTCGGGGGGCACGCCCGAGACCACCGTCGGCTCCCCCTCTTCGTCCAGCGAGAAGAGCTTGGGGTGCGCCCACACGTCCGCGCTGTCGTGCGCCACGAAGATGGGGATGTCGCCCACGATGGCGACTCCCGCGTCGTTGGCGTAGCGCCGCAGCGCCCGCCACTGCCGGTCGAAGAGGAACTGCCCGAAGGCGTGGCGCTCGACCGCGTCCGCGTGCTGCGCGCGAGCCTTCTTCAGCGCCGCGGGCCTGCGCGAGCGCAGCGCCGGCTCCCACATCGTCCACGGCGACCCGTGCGCGTCGCGCAGGGCGCGGAAGAGCGCGTAGTCGTCCAGCCAGTACGCGTGTTTTCCCCGGTACTCCTCGAACTCGCCGCGCAGCGCGGGGGCGCGGCCGGCGCGGAACCCCTCGTGCGCGCGGCGCACCAGCCCGTCCGAGCGCGCGGCCGCCGCGGCGAAGTCCACGCGGGGCGTCGCGGCGGGGTTTCGATCGTCCGCGTCCACCAGCCCGTCGGCGGCCAGGCGCCCCGCGTCCAGCAGCAGGGTGTTCCCCGCCATGGCGGAGAGGCCGTTGTACGGCGAGCCACCCTCGCTCACCGCCACCAGCGGGAGCATCTGCCAGAGCCCCTGTCCCGCCGCCTTCAGCCAGTCCACGAACCGGAAAGCTTCGTCCCCCAGGGTACCGATGGGGCCGCCGGGGAGCGAGGTGGGGTGAAGGAGGACCCCGCTCCGCCTGCGGTCAACGACGCTCTTCATTCAACACCGGGGACGGGTAGAGCGGGATGCCGCCCACGGGGAGGATGAACGCCACCTCCGCCCGCTCCAGCGCGACCGTCGCGCCCGGCTCCTCGCCCTCCTCGGGGGCGTCGTCGCGGCAGACGCGGAAGAGCCGGTACTCGCCCGCCCCCTGGCTGTCCGGCGCCAGCTGGGCCAGGGGCACCTCGCCGCCGGAATCCTTGCGCTTGTTGATGAGGATCCAGCCGCGCTCGGCGGCGGGGGTGTCCGCGGCGTGTCGCTCCAGCACCAGCGTGTCGCCCTTGAGCCCGCCCAGCGCGCGCAGCACGCCCTCGCCGCGCAGCAGCGCGTGGCCGGCCTTGAGCCCGTTGACGCGCTTCACGAACGCGCGCAGGTCCATGGCGCGGCGCTCCCAGTGCGTCGGCACCGTCTCCACCACGTTCACCTGCCGGCGGAAGCCGAACTCATACCCCACGGGCATCATGATCCCCGCCGAGAACGCCGCCGCGAAGGCGTAGCGCTGCCGCTGCACCGCCTCGTCCCCGCCCGAGTCCGCCGCTACGCGCGTGGTGTCGTGCGACTCGGGGAAGGCCACGCTGGGGGCGATGGTCCTGAACTCCTCGTGCTGGTCCAGCGCCCAGGACTCGTTGAATTCCCACCACTTGGAGGAGTTGAAGAAGAAGTCGAAGCCCGCGTCGGCAAGAGAGGCGACGTCTTCGGTGGGCGCGCCGAGCGTTTCCGCGAAGAAGCGCACCTCGCGGTCCACGCCGCGCGCCTCTTCGATCAGGTGGCGCCACAGCTCGGAGGGCACCTTGTACGCGGCGTCGCAGCGGAAGCCGTGGAAGCCCAGCTCGATGGACTCGCGCACCAGCTGCGCCCAGTAGGCCCACAGCTCCTCCCGCCCGTGGCGCGTCTCGTTGTCGATCTCCGCCAGGTCGCCCCACACGGTGACTTTGGCCGGATCGTCCGGGTCGGTCACGAACGGGCTCTGCACCTCGCCCCGGTCGTCGCGCACGTACCACTCGGGGTGCTCCTGGATGAGGGGCGAGTCCTTGGCCGTGTGGTTGATGACCAGGTCCATCATCGGCCGCATCCCCAGCGCGGAGATCTCCGCCAGCGCCGCGCGCAGCGGCTCCAGGCTCATCGGGTCCGCCCCGGCGGGGACGAAGAGCGGGTTGAGGCGGCGGTATTCCTTGACCGCGTACAGGCTGCCGCTGAACCCCGGGTAGTGCCAGGGGTTGAGGTACACCCAGTCGAACCCCATGTCGCGGGCCCGGCGTGCGTGCTCCGCCCAGCGCGTGGTGGGGCCCACCAGGCGCTGGAAGAGGTTGTAGATGCGTGGCGTCATGCGCCTCCCCCCAGGATGGAGCGGATCCCCTCCAGCGGAACCCAGATCCAGTCCGGACGGTTGTTCATCTCGTACCCCAGCTCGTACACCGCCTTCTCCAGCTCGAACACCGCCAGCGTCCGCGCGAACACCTCCGGGTCGGCCGGCACGATGGCCGAGCCCGCCACCGTCGCGCGGTAGGCGCCCAGGAAGAGCTTGCGGGCCTCGCGCTCCCACGCCGCCGACCACCGCTCCAGCGACATGCGCGTGCGGTAGTCGTCCGTGCGGAACTCCTTCATCGCCATGCGCACGGCGTAGTTGAAGGAGCGCAGCATCCCCGCCACGTCGCGCAGGGGCGAGCCCTTGGCGCGGCGCTCGGGGAGCGGACGGGCCGGCTCCCCCTCGTAGTCCAGGATGTACCACTCCGAGCCGTCGGGCCCCGGCTGGTCGGCGCGCAGCACCTGCCCCAGGTGGTAGTCGCCGTGGTAGCGCGTGCGCACCGTGCCGGCTTCCTTCAGCAGCCGCAGGTCGTCACCGCGCTGCCGCACGTCGGCCGTGGAGCGCACCACGGCCGACAGGTCGTTGAGGAGGGCGGAGGGGAAGGCGCCCGGGATCTTCTCCAGCCGCTGCCCCAGCTCGCCCAGCACGCTGTCCACGTGGCGGGTGAAGGCCTCGGCAGAGGCGCGCACCTCGGCGTCGCCCACCGGCTCGGGGGTGAAGTCGGGCTCGTCCGGCCCCGCCGAGGCCAGCGCCAGGTGCAGGCGCCCCGTGGTGGCGCCCAGCCGCTCGATGGAGGGGAAGAACTCCCCCGCCATCCGCCGCACCGCCTCCTGCCCCGCCACCGTCTCCGGATCGGCCGCGCTGCGCGAGGCGGCGCCCAGGTAGCGCTCCAGCGCCTTCAGCGCCACCGTCCACGCATCCCCCCTGTTGGGGATGAAGGCGAAGAGCCCCGCGACCGAGGCCGGCTCGCCGGTGCCCTGGTGCTCGATCCACCCGCCCAGCGCCGGCAGGTTGCGGAAGGAGGTGCGCCCGGTGAGGAAGCGCGTCACCTCCAGGTCCGGGTTCATTCCCGCTTCCAGCTTGCGGAAGACCTTGAGGATGGCCGTGTCGCCCACGATCAGCGACGTGTTGCTCTGCTCGGCCGAGATGGGGCGGATGGGCCCGCGCTGGCGGTCCAGCTCCTCGAACGCCACGCCGCGGCGCGCCACCAGGCGGCCGTGCTCGCCCTCGACGACCGCTTCGTCGCGCATGGCGTCCAGCAGCGCGCCGGCGAAGCGGCGGTCGTCCAGCGCCTCGAAGACGCGGAACTCCCCCGCCTGGGTGGACTGCGAGACGATGGCCTCCGGGTTCACCCCCGGCTGCAGCGTGGGGTGCAGCGAGAGGGGGAGGAAGTAGATCTCCGGCTCACCCTCCTCGTACTTCACCCGCAGCACGGAGGCGATGCCGCGCGGGCCCCGCTCCGGCCGCACGATGGCGTGGTCCACCAGCTCGGTGGCCAGGATCTCGCGCGCCTTGCCGCGGAACCAGCGCTGCCCGCGCAGCCACTCGTGCGGCACGGCCGACACCATCCCCGCCAGCACCCCCGCGTCCTCGAAGACGCGCGCCTCCGCCTCCGCCCACTCCGCCGGCACGTCGTTCCCCGCGTCCGCCTCCACCCGCACGGGCCGCAGCCCAAACCAGAAGAAGCCGTACGGGCTCAGCGTGAGCGCGTAGGGCGTCTCGTCGACGGGGAGAAACGAGGTCTGCCCCAGCAGCTCCACCGGCACCCGGCCCGCGAAGCGCGCGAGGTCCAGCTGCACCGCCTGCGCCGTGCCGCTCAGGTTGTTGACCACCAGGATGGCGTCGCCCTCGTACTCGCGGATGTAGGCGAGGACGTGCGGGTTCTCCGGCTGCAGGAACTCGATGGTCCCCCGCCCGAAGGCGTGGTGCTGCTTGCGCACCTGGATCAGCCGCTTGGTCCAGTTGAGCAGCGAAAAGGGCGAGCGCTCCTGCGCCTCCACGTTGATGGCCTGGAAGCCGTACTGCGTGTCCGAGATGGGGGGCAGGAAGAGGCGCGCGGCCTCGGCGCGGCTGAAGCCCGCGTTGCGGTCCGGCGACCACTGCATGGGCGTGCGCACCCCGTCGCGGTCGCCCAAAAAGATGTTGTCGCCCATCCCCAGCTCGTCGCCGTAGTACACGATCGGCGACCCGGGCATGGTGAAGAGGATCGAATTGAGGAGCTCGATCTTGCGCCGGTCGTTGTCCATCAGCGGCGCCAGCCGGCGGCGGATGCCCAGGTTGAGGCGCATCCGCGGGTCGGCGGCGTACTCGCGGTACATGTAGTCGCGCTCCTCGTCGGTCACCATCTCCAGGGTGAGCTCGTCGTGGTTGCGCAGGAACATGCACCACTGGCAGTCTTCCGGGATCGCCGGCGTACGCTCGATGATCTCCACGATGGGCTTCCGGATCCCCTGCCGCACCGCCATGAAGATGCGCGGCATGAGGGGGAAGTGGAACGCCATCTGGAACTCGTCGCCGTCGCCGAAGTAGGGGCGCACGTCGTCCGGCCACTGGTTGGCCTCGGCCAGCAGGATGCGGCCCGGGAAGTTCTTGTCGAGCCGGGTACGGAACTCCTTGAGGATCTCGTGCGTCTCCGGGAGGTTCTCGCAGATCGTCCCTTCGCGCTCGATCAGGTACGGCACCGCGTCCGCGCGGAAGCCGTCCAGCCCCCGCTCCAGCCAGAACTCCATCACCTGGAACATCGCCTCCTTGACGGCGGGGTTGTCCCAGTTGAGGTCGGGCTGGTGGCTGAAGAAGCGGTGCCAGTAGTACTGCCCCGCCACCGGGTCCCACGTCCAGTTGCTGGGCTCCGTGTCCGTGAAGATGACGCGCGCGTCCCTGTACTGCGTGTCGTCGTCGGACCACACGTAGAAGTCGCGCTCCGGCGAGCCCTTGGGCGCGCGGCGGGCGCGCTGGAACCAGGGGTGGTCGCTGGAGGTGTGGTTCAGCACCAGGTCCGAGATCACGCGCAGCCCGCGCCGGTGCGCCTCCTCCATGAAGCGCGTGAAGTCGTCCACCGTCCCGTACGAGGGGTGGATGTTGTAGTAGTCCGCGATGTCGTACCCGTCGTCGCGCAGCGGCGAGGGGTAGTACGGAAGGAGCCAGATGACGTCCACGCCCAGACTCTGCACGTAGTCCAGGCGCTGCATCAGCCCGGCGAAGTCGCCGATGCCGTCGGCGTTGGAGTCCTGGAAGGCCTTGACGTGGAGCTCGTAGAAAACGGCGTCCTTGTACCAGAGCGGGTCGGAAGCGCTCAACGGGGACTTTCTCCTCGTTCGGGTCGGGCCGCCCGACGCGTTCGGTTCGGCTCAGGGGGCCGCCGCGCTGCATGAAGTGCGCCCACCGCAATCTCACACAGAGACACGGAGGCACAGAGATCACTTCATCTCTGTGCCTCCGTGTCTCTGTGTGAGATGATGCCGTTGTACTACCGCGCCGTCACCAGCTCGCCGCCGCGCACCACGCCGATCAGCACCGGCTTGCGCACCACGTCGCCGTTCTGGTCGAACTGGATGTTGCCGGAGACGCCCTCGTGGGCGTTGCCCTCCCTCACCGTCTCCAGGTGGGCGCGGATGGCCGCGCGGTCGGTGCCGGCCTTCTCGATGGCACGGCGCAGCAGGTAGACGATGTCGTACGTCTGCGCGGCGCGGTGGTCGGGCGACTTGTTGAAGCGGCGGCGGTACTCGGCCACGAAGGCGCGCGCCCGCGGCTCCTGGCTGTCCGCCAGGAAGGCGGAGCTCACGAACACCCCCTCGCCCACCCCGCCCGCGTCCTTGACCCCCGTGAGGCCGTCGGAGCCCATGATGGGCCCGCGGAAGCCCAGGCGCCGCGCGGCCTGGATGATGGACACCCCCGCGTCCGCCTGCCCGCCGATCACCAGCGCGTCGGCGCCGCGCCGCATGGCGCGCACCAGGTACGCGTCCAGCGACTGGGGGTTCTTGATGACGGCGGGAAGGTACGGGTCCGCCGAGACGATCTGGCCCCCCTGCCCGCGGAAGGCAGACTCGAAGGTGGAGGTCACGCCCTGGCCGTACTCGTCGTTCGCGTACAGCACCGCCGCCCTGCTGCTCCCCAGCACCGTGCGCGCGTGCCGCGCCAGCGCGGGCGAGAACTCCAGGTCCGTAGGCGTCACGCGGAAGGTCCACGGCCCCGCGCCCGTCAGCGCCGGCGCGCTGGAGGCGGGCGAGATCTCCACCACGGGATCGCCCGCCATGCTGTCGCTCTTCACCGCGTTGTAGATGGTGGCCGCCTTCACGGAGACGGCGGAGTTGACGTGGCCGATCACCGCGACCACGTCCTCGTCCATGCGCAGCTCGCGGGCGACCTCGATCCCCCGCTTCTCGCTCTTCTCGTCGTCCTCGATCCGCAGCTCCAGCATGCGGCCGCCGATCCCGCCCTTGCGGTTGATCTCAGCCACGGCCATCTCGGCCGCGTTCCGCACCGATTGGCCGTTGGTCTCCTTCATCGGCCCGGCCACGCCGAGGACGATGGTCTCCTCGCTCCGGCCGCACGCGGCGAGCAGGAGCACGGCGAGGGAGGCCGCGAGCCGCATTTTCATCGTGAAGTGCATCGAAGTGCTAGGGTAGGGGATCTCCGGGAGTGGCATCCAGCGCCTGGCGCGCCCCCGCCAGCCACTCGGGAACGACCCCGGCTTCGGCGTGGGCGGACTCCAGCACGGCCAGCAGACGGTCCACCACTTCCGCATGTAGGCGCGGATGGAGCGCACCCGCGAGAAAGCGGAGCACGGCCAGGGCGCTCTCCGGCGTGGGAGGCTCGCCCCGGGCGGCCTTCTCGAACGCCCAGCGCTCCAGCTTTCGGCAGGTGCTCTCGGCAGGCGCGGTGCCGGACAGGAACTTCTGCAGCCCGGTGGGGCTCATCCCCACCTGACGGGCCGCGTGGCGCAACGACCGCTCGGCTACCTGCTGCTCCACGGCTTCGCGCAGGCGGGCCAGCGGTGCGGCCCCATCGTTCGCCGCCATTGACGCGCTCGGTACAGGGGACTATACTGCGGCTGTCCACTCTGTCTACTTTGGGGTGGGATACCTGAGCAAGTGTACATCGGAGGGGGCCGCTCCCGCAAGGGTGCTCTCCGCGATCAAGCGGCGCGCGCCTGCCCGGCCCGCACCCCGCACCCTGCCCTCGCCGCCCTACGCCGCGCGGCGCGGAGCACAACCCGGAGGCCGTCATGGAGCCAGTGACACCACGCGGCGCGCGCTTACGGGCGCGCACTCCGCGCCGTAACACAGTCCGGCGGTGGTGCATCCCCCCCGCCATCCTGAGCGAGCCGGACGAGACGCTGGAGGGTACGGGGATCCTGGACGAGCACCGCGGCGAGGCGGGGCTCCTCCTGTGGCACTCCCTTCGGGACGTCACGCTGTGGGCGGCCGTGTCGCCGGCGGAGCGCGCGGCCCTCTTCGCCCCGCCAGCGGCGGCCGAGCGGCTGCGCCTGCTGCGCGCCGCCGGGGTGGAGCCCACGCTGGAGGTGTCGCTGACCACGCTGGCGGCGCTGGTGGGGAACCCGTCCGGCGCCAGCGCGGAGATCGTGACGCTGGTGTGCCTGCAGGTGTCGCGCTGGGCGCAGGAGCGGGGCGCGCCCAACACCACGCTGGCCTTCGCGCAGGCGGGGGCCCTCGCGTCGCCGGAAGACGCGTCGGCCGCGCTGGCCGTGGGGGTGCTGGCCCTGCACTTCCGCCGCCTGCCCCGGGCGGAGACGTGGCTGCGCCGCACCGTGGGGCTGGCGCGGCGGCGGCGGGACTGGGGCTCGTACGCGCAGGCGTGGGTGGAGCTGGGCCGCCTGTACACGCGCCGGGGCTCCGCCGACATCGCCCGCCGCGCCCTGATCAAGGGGCTGCGGGCCAGCCGCCGCCACGGACTTCTTTCGATCCGGGCCACCGCACTGCACGGCCTTTTCTTGCTCACCCTGGAATCGGGGGAGTTCGACGACGCGGAGCGCCTGGCGCGGCTGGCGATGCGCGCGTACGGCCGCGGCAGCGCTCGCCAGCCGGAGCTGCAGCACGACCTGGCGCGCCTGTGGGTGCACCGCGGCGCGTACGACCGGGCGGTCCCCGCGCTGCAGAAGCTCCTCCCCACCCGCGTGCACCCGGACGAGCGGGTGCTGACGCTGGCCCTGCTGGCGCGTGCCGCCGCGGGGGTGGGCAACCGCCCGCTGTACCAGGAGATGTGGTGGGACGCGTGGACGCTGGTGGAGCGCGGCGGCGACCACGAGACGCTGGCCCGCGCGCTGCTGCAGATGGCGCACGCCTCCGCGCTGCTGCGCGACGCGCCCCGGCTGGACCAGGCGTGCCGCCACGCCCTGCGCGGCCCCCTGCGCGGCGCGGAGCCCCGCGTGCTGGACGAGGTGGAGGCGCTGGCCGCGACGCTGCGTGCGCCCGCCACCCCGTGACTCCGCTCCACCCGGAGGACGAGCTGATGGAGGGGTGCCTGCTGGTGGCGGAGCTGGGGGAGGAGGCGGGGCTGGCCGTATGGCACGCGCTGCGCGACGCCCGCTGCTGGACCCCGCAGCGCACCCCGGCGGGCCGCATCGGCAGGCTGCGCGGCCTCTCCCTGCCGCAGGAGCTGTGGGCCCCGCTCGCCGTCGTGGCCTGCCTCGCCGACGGCGTGGGCCCGGCGGACGAGACGCGCCTGCGCCACGCCTGCCGCCAGATCGTCCGCTGGGCCGAGGCCAACCGCGCCTGGCGCACCGCCCTGGCCTGGGAAGCGCTGCTGGCTACCAGAAGGGGCTCACACAGAGACGCAGAGGCACAGAGATGAAGTCTCCGTGCCTCTGTGTCTCTGTGTGAGCCCTGTTTTTCAGCGGCGGTCGGTGCCGCACTCCCGCATGAGCTGCTGCTCCGCCAGGCCCCAGGCCGCTCCCTGCTTGCGGTAGCGGAGCCGCCACACGCGGTCGCAGATGGTGGTGGGGAAGGCGCGGCGGTCGGTGACGTAGCCCACCACGATCATGGTGATCTGGCCCTCGGTGGCGCGCACCACGTTGGGGGAGACGTAGGTGCCGTACTCGCGCACCCAGGTGCCGCCCAGCCCGCCCTGCTCCTCGCTGTCGATCAGGAGCACCTGGTTGGGGTCGGCGATGCGGGGCCTCCCCAGGAGCTGCATCATCCGCGCGACGGGGATGGTGTCGCCGGTGGCCTGCGCGGCGCGCTTGGCGAACCCCTTCACGTCCACCCAGCGGGGCCCGTCGGAGGGGCGGCCCAGGTTGTGGGTGCGCGTGTCCTCCTGGATGAAGGCGACGACCTGCCGCACCACGGTGACGTACTCGTCGTGCGTCGGGCGCGGGCCGGTGCACCCCGCCAGGAGGGGGAGAAGAGCCAGCAGGTACCGGGGTCGCATCATGGGCCGGGCGCGTAACGGGTGTGGGAGCGGCTTCTCCATCCAACGATAACCGCGCGGGCGCGTCGCGCAACCTGCGCCCTCCCGCGGCGGCGCGCGGGGCGCTACGTTGAGCGCGGACGGAGCGCACCCACCCGCACGCGAGCAAGGATGAAGTTCTGGAGACTGACCCCCCGCCACGACACCCTGTGGTGGTGCGTGGACGGCAAGGACCCCTGGCAGCCACACCACGAGCGCGCCTTCGGCTTCGTGGTACGCGCGGCCGACGCCGAAGAGGCGCGCTGGCTGGCCCACCAGGCCGGCGGCGAGGAGAACGGCACCATCGAGGGGATCCGCCCCTGGCTGGACGACAGCTACTCCACCTGCGAAGAGCTCGGGGGCGACGGCTCCGCCGAGGTGCTCCTCGTCAACTTCAGGCACTGAGAATCTCACACAGAGACACAGAGCCACAGAGAAAAGCCTCTTTCTCTGTGGCTCTGTGTCTCCGTGTGAGATTCTTTAGACCCAGGTGCTCTGGATCTTCCCGATGCTCTCGATGCGGCGCTCGGCGATGCGGTCCGCGGCGACGTAGGTCGGCACGTTCTCGGCCTCGGCGAGGGAGAAGATGTCGACCAGGGTGGTGTAGATGTCGCCCGCCTTGCGCATGGAGCGCTCGGCCGACCACCCGTTCAGCTCGCCGAAGACGTTGATCAGGCCGCCGGCGTTGATCACGTAGTCCGGGGCGTACAGGATGCCGCGGCGGTGGAGCTCGTCGCCGTGGCGCGCCTCGGCGAGCACGTTGTTCGCCGCGCCGGCCACGATCTGGGCCTTGAGCTGCGGGATCGTCTCGTCGTTGATAGTGGCGCCCAGCGCGCTGGGGGCGTACACGTCCACCTCCACGCCGTAGATCTCGTTGAGGCCCACGGCCCGCGCGCCGAATTCCTGCACCACCACCTCCACCCGCTCCTGGTCGATGTCCGTCACCACGAGCTGCGCGCCCTCGCCGGCGAGGTACTGGCACAGGTAGTAGCCCACGTGCCCCACGCCCTGCACGCTCACCGAGCGCCCGGCCAGGTCGTCCGAGCCGAACTTGGCCTGCGCGGCCGCCTTGATCCCGCGGTACACGCCGTACGCCGTCACCGGCGACGGGTCGCCCGAGGCGCCGTGGCGGCCGGTGACGTGCTCCGTCTCCATCGCCACGAACTCCATGTCGTCGGGCGAGGTGCCCACGTCCTCGGCCGTGATGTAGCGGCCCTTGAGCGTCTCCACGAAGCGCCCGTGCGCGCGGAAGATCTCCTCGCGGCGCGTGGTCTTGGGGTCGCCCACGATGACGGACTTGCCGCCGCCCAGGTTGAGCCCCGCCACCGCGGCCTTGTACGTCATCCCGCGCGACAGGCGCAGGGCGTCCACGAACGCCTCCTGGTCCGAGGCGTAATTCCAGAAGCGCGTGCCGCCCAGCGCCGGCCCGAGCACGGTGTTGTGGATGGCGATGATCCCCTTGTACCCACAGGACGGCTCGTGGCAGACGACGATCTGCTCGTGCTCGTGCTCGCCCATCATCGAAAACAGTTCCATGCCCTGGCTCAGTGCAGAAGTGCTTGGAGTGCGTGGGCGGCCTTTCGCGTGGCGGCTCACGTGCCGGCGCGGCGGCGCCGCGCGGTAACCTACTGCCGGTAAAGCTCGCGCGCGATAACCGTGCGCTGTACCTCGCTGGTGCCCTCGTAGATCTCCGTCACCTTGGCGTCGCGGAAGAGCCGCTCCACCGGGTACTCCTTGACGTACCCGTAGCCGCCGTGCACCTGCACGGCCTCGGTCGTCACGTACATCGCCGCCTCCGAGGCGAACAGCTTGGCCATGGAGGAGAGCCGCGACACGGGCTCGCCCGCGTCCTTGGCCGCGGCGGCGCGGTGGGTGAGCGCGCGCGCCGCCTCGATGCGCACCGCCATGTTGGCCAGCTTCCACTGCATCCCCTGGAACTCGCGTACGGCCGTGCCGAACTGCTTGCGCTCCGCCGCGTAGCCCAGCGAGTGCTCCAGCGCCGCCTGCGCGATCCCCGTGGCCAGCGCGGCGATCCCCATCCGCCCGTTGTCCAGCCCCTGCAGCGCGTAGATGAACCCCATCCCCGGCTCGCCCAGGAGCTGGTCGTCGGCCACGAACAGCTCCTTGAAGGCGATCCCCACCGTCTCGGAGGCGCGCTGCCCCATCTTGTCTTCCTTCTTGCCGACGATGTACCCCTCCGCGTCCGTGGGCACGATGAAGGCGCCGATCCCCTTGGCGCCGCGGCGGTCGCCGGGGGTGTCGGTGCGGGCCATCACCACCATGACGTCGCCGAAGCCGCCGTTGGTGATCCACGCCTTGGCGCCGTTCAGCACCCACCCGCCGTCCGTCCGGGTGGCCTGCGCGGCCAGCGCCGCCGCGTCGGACCCGGCCTCGGCCTCGGAGAGGGCGAAGCCGCCCAGCAGCTCGCCGCGCGCCATGGGCCGCAACCAGCGCTCCTTCTGCGCGTCGCTGCCGTGGGCCAGGATCATCTGGGTGGGGAGCGAGTTGTGCACGCTCATCGCCACCGCCACCGACGCGTCGCCGCGCGCGATCTCCTCCAGCGCGGTGAGGTAGGTGGTGGTATCCATCCCCAGCCCGTCCCACTCTTCGGGGATCAGCATCCCCAGGAAGCCCAGCTCCCCCAGGCTGCCGATCACCTCGCGCGGGAAGTGCGCATCGCGGTCCCACTCTTCCGCGTGGGGCCGCAGCTCGCCTTCCGCGAACTCGCGGGCGAGGGACTGGATCTGTAGCTGTTCCTCGGTCATCGACGCAGGTGAAAGGGTGTCGAAAACGGTCTCACACAGACGCACGGAGACACGGAGAGAAACGACTCACGCGCTTCTGTAGTCGTAGAACCCTTCGCCCGACTTCCGGCCCAGCTTGCCGGCGGCCACGTACTTCCGCAGCAGCGGGCAGGGGCGGTACTTGTCGTCGCCCAGGCCGCTGTGCAGGACTTCCATGATGGCCAGGCAGGTGTCCAGCCCGATGAGGTCCGCCAGGGCGAGCGGGCCCATGGGGTGGTTCATCCCCAGCTTCATCACGGTGTCGATCGCCTCCTTCTCCGCGACGCCCTCCATGAGGCAGAAGACCGCCTCGTTGATCATGGGCATCAGGATGCGGTTGGCCACGAAGCCGGGGTAGTCCTGCGCCTCGGCCACCGTCTTCCCCAGGCGCTCCGCGAGCTGCACCGTGGCGCGCGTGGTCTCGTCGGAGGTGGCGAGGCCGCGGATGATCTCCACCAGCTTCATCACCGGCACCGGGTTCATGAAGTGCATCCCGATCACCTGCGCCGGGCGCCCCGTCTGCGCGGCGATCTCGGTGATGGAGATGGACGACGTGTTGGTGGCCAGGATGGCGTGCGCCGGCGCGTGCGCGTCCATGTCGCGGAAGATGCGGAACTTGAGGTCCCGGCTCTCCGTCGCCGCCTCCACCACGAGGTCCGCGTCCGCCACGGCGCTCAGCTCCGTGGCGGAGGCGATCCGCCCCAGCGCCGCGTCGCGGTCGGCCTCGGCCAGCGTGCCCTTTTTGATCTGCCGGTCCATGTTCCCGGTAATGGTGGCGCGCGCCTGGTCCAGCGCTTCCTGCCGCACGTCCACCATCGTCACGTCGAAGCCGTTCTGGGCGAAGACGTGAACGATCCCGTTCCCCATCGTCCCCGCGCCGATCACGGCGACTTTCTTGATCTCAGCCATGCTCCAAAGAGTCGGATGTACGGAAATCGAAACGCCTCGATGCCTCGCCAGCGCGGGAAGACAGGCCGCGCCCGCACTCAGGACTCAGGACTCCGCTTTTCGTCACTTCTGCAGCACCCACAGCACGAAGTAGATGCCGATCAGGAAGCCGCCCATCGCCACCGTCCACGCGGCGGGATTGCCGTAGCGCGGCCGGTCGCCGCGGGCCTTGTCGGCCTTCTCCCTGGCTGCGCGGGCCTGGTCCACCCCGCCGCTCTCCACCACGTCGCGCAGGGAGATCATCTTGGGGCCGCCCACCCAGGCGGCGGCGCCGAAGAGGATCGCCATCACCCCCGCCGTGAAGACCGCCAGGAGCCAGACGCGCGCCCGGTCTTCCGGCGTCACCAGGCCCAGCTGGCGGAAGGGGAAGAGCACGGGGATGAGGCCGGCCAGCGCCATCGCCACCCCCAGCGCGCTCCCCCAGAAGGTCAGCGCGCGCCGTTCCACCGGTCCCCCAGCCGAACGTCCACCAGCGGGCGCATCTCCCGCATCCGCGCCGACTCCGAGAGGCGGGGCGTGCGGAGCATCCACAGGGTACCGCCCACGATCACCAGCGTCGCGGCGAGCCCCGCCTCCGGACCGAACGGGCCGCCCGTCCACCAGTCCGCCCCCAGCTCGCGGGCGCTGTAGAGCGGCGTGTCGCGCTGCAGCCCGCTCACCGGGAAGTCCAGCAGGGCGGACATCACCCAGTTCCACGCCAGGTGCAGCGCCGTGGCGAACCAGAGCGACCTGGTCCGCAGGTACGCCACCGCCAGCATGATCCCGGCGAGGAAGATGTTCGCCAGCGCCACCCAGGTGACGTTGGGGTTGCTGGCGTGCCCCGCGCTGAACAGCGCCGAAGACACCAGCACCGCCGGCCACACGCCGATCCCCTGCACCATCACCTGCAGGGGGTAGCCGCGGAAGACCACCTCCTCCGCCGCCGCCGCCACCGCGAACATCGCCAGCGCCCCGCCGAGAGAGGCAGCATATTCGGGGACAGTCCCCGAGTCGGCAACCCACCGCGCTGTTCCGGCCACCGCAAGGAGAAGCACCGAGCAGCCCAGCATCGCGCCGCCCAGCGCGAAGCCGCCCAGGGTCTCGCCCACCGCCCGCGGCTCGGCCGCGAAACCCAGCGCGCCGAAGGGGCGCCGCTCCACCCAGCGCATCATCACGAAGCTGGCCGCGAGCGCCGCCACCAGCATCGCGACGAACCCCACGACGAGATCGCTGAACAGGCCGCTCGCCGCCAGGGCGGAAGCCGTCATCAGCAGGAACGCCGCGCAGAAGATCACGAAAAGGAGGATGCGCCAGCCGGCCCGCACCCCGTGCGGGCCGACGAACGCATCCGTTCGCCGCGCGGTCTCAGCCTGCGCGGGTCCGTCCATCAGCGGTCGAGCAGCTCGCCCGCGCGCCCGCCCACGCGGCGCGCGACCAGGGTGGCGATCCCGACCTTGACCAGGTCGGCCAGGAGGAAGGGGGCCACGCCGAGCGCGACCGCCGCCGTCACCGAGCCCACCACGGCGAGCCAGATGAGCCCGCCCGCGTAGATGGCCGCGAGCGCTGCCAGCACGCCGGCCGCCAGGCGCCCGGTG
>CADCTW010000211.1:0-20653 GCA_902805735.1 uncultured Gemmatimonadota bacterium
GCGGCGAGCCCGCCGCCCTCCTGGTGCGGTGGGCGGAGGGCGAGGTCCCGCCCGGCGGCCCCGCGCTGGTGGAGGCGCTGGCCGAGCAGACGTGCGTGGCGCTGGCCGGCGCCGCGCGCTACGCGGAGATGCGCGACGCGGCCGTGCGGCGCGACCGCTTCTTCAGCGCCATGAGCCACGACCTGCGCACGCCCATCACGGCCATCGTGGGGTACAGCGAGCTGCTGCAGGACGGCATCGTGGGCGAGCTGACGGAGCGGCAGCTGGAGATGGTGGAGCGCATCTGCCAGGTTTCCGGCCACCTGTCGCAGCTCGTCAACGACATCCTGGACCTGGCGCGGCTGGACGCGGGGCGCATGGAGTTCCACCTGCAGCCCATGGAGCTGGCCGAGCTGCTGGACGACGTGCTGGCCGCCGTGGAGCCGCAGGCCGCCGCCAAGGCGCTGGAGGTGCGCGTGGAGGCCCCCGCCGGCGCGCAGGTGGTGGTGGACCCCACCCGCGTGCGCCAGATCCTGGTGAACCTCCTCTCCAACGCCGTCAAGTTCACCGAGACCGGCGCCGTCTGCGTGTCCGCCGGGCTGGATGGCGACCGCGGGTGGATCGAGGTGCGCGACACGGGCCCCGGCCTTCCCGGCGGGAGCGAGGAGGCCGTGTTCGAAGAGTTCCTGCAGCTCGCGCCCAAGGGCAAGCGCGAGCCGGGCACCGGGCTGGGGCTGGCCATCGCGCGCCGCCTGGCCCGGGCCATGGACGGCGACCTCACCGCCCGCAACCTGGACGGCGGCGGCGCGGCGTTCACCCTCTACCTGCCCTCACACAGAGACACAGAGGCACAGAGATAAACCATCTCTGTGCCTCTGTGTGAGCCCCGCGGTTGCTTGTTGTCCATCCCGGCGATGGGAGAAGGCTGGCGGCGCGCCGAGAGGGGGCCCTCACCCCCCCGACCCCCGCTCTCCCGATAACGGGAGAGGGGGGCGCATCTTCTGTGTCGGTGGGCGACCCGGGGTTCCCTTGGGGCCGCGGCTCCGCCTGTGGGTCAGGAATCCACGGGCGTGTGGAAATCGCCCCCTCTCCCGTTATCGGGAGAGGGGGTCGGGGGGTGAGGGCCCTCTCAGCGCGCTCCGACCCCTACCTCTACCTTCCCCGCCCCCGCCGTTCACCCGGGATGCACCGGCAGCCGCACGGTGAATGCCGTACCCGCGCCGGGCTCGCTGCGCACCTGGATGTCGCCGCCCATCAGCTCGGCGAGGCGGCGGGCGACGCTGAGGCCCAGGCCGGTGCCGCCGGCGCGGCGGACGAGGGGGTGCTCCACCTGCCAGAAGGGCTCCCAGATGCGCTCCAGGTGCTCGGGCGCGATGCCGATGCCCGTGTCCGTCACCGTCACCGCGAGCATGGATGCCTCGCGGCGGGACTCCACGCGCACCTCGCCCGTTTCCGTGAACTTCACCGCGTTGCTGAGCAGGCTCTGCAGGAGGCGGCGCAGACGGGCGGGGTCGGTGAGGGCGATGCAGGTGTCGTCCTGCTCCGCGATGGAGAGCAGCAGGCCCTTCTCGCGCGCGGCGGGCTGCACCTCGGCGGCGGCGTGGCGCACCGCGAGGCCCATGTCCACGGCCTGCAGCTGCGGCGCGTCGGGGCCGCTCTCCAGGCGGGAATAGGACAGCACCTCGTCGATCATATCGCCAAGATGGCGCGACGAGGCCTGGATACGCTCCAGGTGACGCCGCTGGATGGCGCTCAGCTCCCCCGCGTCGCCGTCGTAGAGGAGGTCCGCGAAGCCGTTGATCACGTTGAGCGGCGTCTTCAGCTCGTGCGACACCACGGCCAGGAAGTCCGTCTTGGCGCGCGACGCGGCTTCGGCCTCGCGGCGGGCCACGCGCTCGCGCAGCAGGAGGGCCTCGCGCTCGGACTCGGCGCGCTTGCGCTCGGTGATGTCTTCGGCAATGCAGTACACGCCGATGATCTCCCCCTCCACCAGGATGGGGACGAAGGTGAGCCGCACCCGCACGCGCCGCCCCGACCGGTGCACCAGCGAGGTCTCCACGGAGCCCGGCTCGCCGGCGGCGGCGCCGTCGAAGAGGGCCTGCACCGCCTCGCGGTCCTCGCCCGACACCAGGGGCCAGAAGGAGAGGGCGACCAGGTCGTGCTCGGGGTACCCGGCCAGACCCGCGGCGGCGGGGTTGGCGGTGCGCAGCGTGCCGTCCAGGTCGAACGAGCAGACGCCGTTGGGGTTGTTCTCGAAGAGCGAGCGGTAGCGCTGGCGGCTCTCCTCGTAGCGGCGCGCCACCTCGCGCCGCTCCGTGAGGTCGCGCGTGATCTGCCCGAAGCCCACCACGCGCCCCGCGTCGTCGCGGATGGCCGTGATCACCACGCTGGCCCACACCTGCGACCCGTCTTTGCGGACGCGCCACGCGACGCCCTCGCACCTCCCTTCGGTGCCGGCGGTGTGCAGGTCGCGGCCGGGCGCGCCGCTCTCCACGTCCTCCGGCGGATAGAAGACGGCGAGGTGCTCGCCCAGGATCTCGCCCTCGGCGTAGCCCATCTGCCGCTCCGCCCCCTCCGTCCACGTGGCGACGCGGCCCTCCACGTCCATCAGGAAGATGGCGTAGTCGGTCACGTTTTCCACGAGGAGCCGGTAAAGCTCGTCGGTGGCGGGGGTGGCGGTTCTGAGGCGTCGGGGCATCGGGCAGCGTCGAGGGTGAGCCGGTCGCGTGCTGCTAGTGTACCGGCACGTCAGGGTCTCGGCAACCTGCAACAGCGGGGCTCACACAGAGACACAGAGGCACGGAGACTCACCTTCCGGGCCTGTACCGCCGCACGGTGGTCCGCTCGATGTCCGCTTCGGTGAAGGCGACGGGCTTCATGCGGCTGGCGGCGAACAGGGCGGCCTGGTCGTCGTGGTGCGGCGAGCCGGGGCGGCTGCTCTGGCCGTAGGCCAGCACGCTGTAGGCGCGGATGGGGCGGGTGAACTCCACCGCCAGCACCCACCCGTCGCCGCCCACCACGGTGCGCGTTCCGTCCGCCTCCTCGCGAAAGCCCAGCACGCGGAAGCACCCCATCAGCCCGCTGCATCCGCCCACGGGGACGTCCACGGAGCCGTGCCGCACGCGGTGCACCGTGCCCCAGGCCACGTCCACGCTCCCCCACTTCCGCTTCGTCTCCGCCACGGCCCAGGCGAAAGCCGCGGCGGCGCGCGTGGGATCCGCCAGGCCGTGCGGGGTGGCCATGGGGTCGGCGGCGGTCCAGGGGCGGCGGAAGAGGGAGTCGGCGCGCACGGGGAAGCCCACGGAGGCGGCGCTGGGCGGGGCCTGCGGGGCGGTGCGCACGTAGCGCCACCACCAGGTCTCGAAGAGGAGCGCGCCGCGGCTGTCGGCGGCGGCCGTGTTGTCCCAGCGCTCCAGCACGGCCAGCGCATCCGCCACCTCGGGCGCGGGCTGGCCGGCGCGGACCGCGCGCAACAGCTCTTCCTTGACGCGGTCGGCCAGGATCATCCGCATGCTGTGCTTCATCCGCACCACGTCTTCCAGCGTGACCTTGCGATGATCGTGGATGAGCTCCAGCGAGTGCTGGCTGCGCAGCCCCAGCGCCACCTCCGGGAAGTAGGCCGGGAAGCGGGCGCGGTCCAGCGGCTGGTGGAGGTTGGTGAGGTAGGGCGGATCGTTCTCGTTGCGCACGTAGCCGCCGCGCGGGTTGAGGAGCTGCGGAAGCGAGTCGAAGGGAACGGGGCGCGTCCACACGTCCGCCATGCGCGCGGCGGGCACCGCGGCGGTGTCGCCGCCGGAGGGGTGCGGAAAGGCGGGATGCGTGGCGTTCCACACGTAGAAGATGTTCCCGTCGCGGTCCGCGTAGGTCAGGTTGGAGGTGACGCGGGCGCGCATCCGCATCGCGTTCGTCCACTCCGTCCGGTTCCGCGCCCTCATCATCTTCAGGAACTGCTCGCCGCCGCGGAACTCGTTCTCCCCGGCCGCCTTGACCACGTACACCTTGCCGCCGCCGCGGTGCACGACGGGGCCCAGTGACGTCGTCCACGTTTCGCGCGTCTCCGTGCCGCGCCCCGGGCCGTTGGCGAACTCGATGGTCTGCGTCTCGCGCCGCACGGGGACGGAGGCGCCCTCCCACAGGTAGTGGTCGGGGCGGGCGGGGTCGGCTTCCAGGGCGTAGATCTCTTCCAGGTCCGGCGCGTTGTTGGTGGTGGCCCAGCCCAGGTGCTCGTTGAAGCCGCCCACCAGCACGACCGGCCCGCCCAGCCGGAAGTCGCCGTAGAAGTTGAGGGCGCCCGGGATCACCACGTGCGCCTCGTAGTAGCCGGCGGCCCAGGCCAGGTGCGGGTTGCGCAGGAGGATGGCGCGCCCCGAGCGGGTGCGGCTGGGGGCAAGCGCCCAGGCGTTGGATCCGTCCCCGGCCACCAGGTGCTCCAGGGCGCCCTCGCCCGCGGGCTGCGCGGGGCCGCCGCGCCGCTCGCCGCGCACGCGGGCCAGGAAGCGGCGGACGTCGGCGCCGGGGGCGCCCATCCCCTGCGCGTGCACGTCCACGCCGGTGAAGGCGGGGCGCACCCAGGCCGGGAACTCGGCGGCGTGAAGCTCCACGTAGCGGTTGACGCCCGCGGCGAACCCCTCGTAGATCTCGCGCGTGTCGCGCTCCAGCCGCGGGAAGCTGGCGGCGGCCAGGCGGTGCACGGGTCGGTAGGCGAAGTCCGAGTCCAGGCTGTCCGCGCCGAAGTGCAGCGCCAGCTCGCCGCGCGCCCGCACCAGGCCGTGCACGATGCGCTGGCCGTGGTCTTCCAGCTGCACGAAGCCCAGCCCGAACCCCGCCGCGCGGAAGTTGTCCGCGCGGATGTGCGGCACCCCGTACGCGGTGCGGCGGATCTCCACCTGGTCCGCGAGGCCCGCCTGCGCCGCCGCGGGGGCCCACATGGCGAGGGCCGCCGGCACCGCCATCCACACTGGAATCTTCATCATCCGTCCTTGCCGCGTTGAACGAGGGACCGTTGCCGCACGCGCATCTTGTGCGACGCCCGGCCCTTACGCAATATCCGCCCGGCGCGGGACGACGAATCCCACACAGAGGCGGCAGCGTGAGACACTGGGGCAGGGGGTGGCGGCGGGGCCTGATGGGTGGAGCGATGCTGGCGCTCGCCGCCCTTCCGCTGCGCGCGCAGACGGGGTACGACGTCATCATCCGCAACGGCAGGGTGCTGGATGGGACGGGGAATCCCTGGTACCGGGCCGACGTGGGCATCCGCGGGGACCGCATCGTGGCCGTCGGCGACCTGGCGGGGGCGCGGGCGGCGCGCGAGATCGACGCGGCGGGGATGTACGTGGCGCCCGGGTTCATCGACGTGCACACCCACGCGGGCGAGGGGCTGGCCACGGCGGCGCTCAGCCACGGCCAGCCGCTCCTGGCGCAGGGGATCACCACCGCGCTGGTGAACCCCGACGGCGGCGGCGCCACCGACATGGCCCGCCAGCGCGCGCAGTTCCTGGCCCACGGCATCGGGGTGAACGTGGCGCAGATGGTGCCGCACGGCTCCGTGCGCTCGCGCGTGATGGGGATGGCCGACCGCGCGCCCACCCCGGCCGAGATGGAGCAGATGCGGGCCCTGGTGCGCACCGGGATGGAGGAGGGCGCGTTCGGGATCTCCACCGGGCCGTGGTACGCGCCGGGGAGCTTCGCGAAGACGGAGGAGCTGATCGACCTGTCCAAGGTGGTGGCCGGCTTCGGGGGGGCGTACACCAGCCACATCCGCGACGAGGCGGACTACAACGTGGGGCTGGTGGCGGCGGTGGACGAGGTGATCCGCATCGGGCGCGAGGCGAAGCTGCGCGTGGTGGCGACGCACCTCAAGGCGCTGGGGCCGCGCGTGTGGGGGTACTCCGGCGCGCTCGTCACCCGCATCGACCGCGCGCGCGCCGAGGGGGTGGAGGTGTTCGCGGACCAGTACCCGTACACCGCCTCCGCCACCTCGCTGAGCGGCGCCCTGGTGCCCCGCTGGGCCCTGGCCGGCGGCGACACGGCGCTGCGGCGGCGCATCGCCGACCCGGCCGAGGCGCCCCGGCTGCGCGCGGAGCTGCTGGAAAGCCTGGACCGGCGCGGCGGGGCGGCGCGCCTCCAGTTCCGCCGCCACCGCCCCGACCCCAGCATCGAGGGGAAGACGCTGCAGTGGGCCGCGGACCGGGGGCGCATGGAGCCCGTGGACGCCGTGCTGGACCTGCTGCGCGCGGGCAATCCCGGCATCGTGTCCTTCAACATGCTGGACGAGGACGTGGAGCGGCTGATGCGCCAGCCGTGGATGATGACCTCGTCCGACGGCGACCTGGTGCCCATGGGCGAAGGGGTGCCGCACCCCCGCTCGTATGGCACCTATCCGCGCAAGATCCGCGAGTACGTGGTGGAGCGGGGGACGATGGACCTGGCCGCCGCCATCCGCAGCATGACCTCGCTTCCCGCAACCGTGTTCCGCATCCCCGGGCGCGGGATGCTGAAGGAAGGGGCCATCGCCGACGTGGTGGTGTTCGACCTGGCCCGCGTCAACGACCCCGCCACCTTCAGCGACCCCCACCGGCTGGGCGAGGGGATGGTGCACGTGCTGGTGAACGGCAGGCCGGCCATCGACGGCGGCCGCTTCGCCCCCGCGCCGCACGGGCGGGTGCTCTCGCTCCGCGAGCGCCGCTAGAAGCACGCCTCCCACGGAGACACGGAGGCGAAAGGCTCTTGCGCGGCGCTCGCCCGCTCGCGTATGCTCCCGTATCCCGTAAACAGAAGAAGTTTTCCATCGGAGGACCACGAAGTTCCACCGCCGGTACGGTTCCCCCCCCCGTCCGGCACCGGATGCCCCCATCCGGACCGCTCCCCCCCAGGAGGTGTTGCAACATGAGAATCGTCAGGTTTCTACGTGCACTCGCCCTCGCGGCCGCCGTGTCCGTACTCGGCGCGAGCGCGGCGTGGGCACAGCAGGGCACCATCACCGGCCGCGTGACGGACGCGGCCAGCGGCCGGCCCGTGCCCAGCGCCCAGGTGCGGGTGGTGGGCAGCAACCAGGTGGCGCTGACCAACGAGTCGGGCGCCTACACGCTGCGCGGCGTGGCCCCCGGCACCGCCACGGTGCGCGTGCTGGTGATCGGCTACGCGGAGCGCACGCAGCAGGTGACGGTGACGGCGGGGCAGAGCGCCACGCTGGACATCGCCGTCGCGGCATCGGCCATCTCGCTGGCCCCCGTGGTGGTGACCGCCACCGGCGAGCAGCGCCGCACCGAGGTGGGGAACGCCATCGCCGAGGTGCGGGCAGCCGAGCTGGTGAGGACCTCGGCCGTGACCAACGTGGGCGACCTGCTCACCGCCCGGGCGCCGGGTGTGACGGTGACGCCGGGGACGCAGACGGGCGCGGGGGTGCGCGTGCGCATCCGCGGCACCAGCTCGCTCTCGCTCACCAACAACCCCATCTACGTGATCGACGGGGTGCGCGTGGAGGGCGCCACCGGCTCCAGCTCGGTGAGCGTGGGCGGCACCACGCCCAGCCGCATCGGCGACATCAACCCGGAAGAGATCCAGTCGATGGAGATCGTCCGCGGGCCCTCGGCGGCGACGCTGTACGGCACCGACGCGGCCAACGGGGTGATCGTCATCACCACCAAGCGCGGCGTGGCGGGGCGCACGCAGTGGAACTACTACACGGAGCAGACGGCGATCGAGGACCGCAACGACTACCCGGACGCGTACTACGGGTGGCGGAACACCTCCAGCAGGACCAACGGGGTGCAGTGCTTCCTCAGCCAGGTGGCTTCGGGCGCCTGCACGCAGGACAGCGTCACCGTGTACAACCCGACCAAGGACAGCGAGAGCACGCCCTTCGGCAGGGGCTACCGCCAGCAGCACGGGCTTCAGCTTCGCGGCGGGTCGGAGGCGGTGCGCTTCTTCCTGCACGGCGAGTGGGAAGACGAGGACGGCGTGACGCAGGTGCCGCAGTTCGAGCGCCGGTACCTGGGCGCGCGCGGCTTCTCGCTGCGGCCGGAGCAGGAGAGCCCCAACCGGCTCACCCGCGTCACCACCCGGGCCAACCTCAACTTCACCCTGCCGCGCAACGCGGACATCGCGGTGAACGCGGGGTACACCTCGCAGGACCTGCGGCTGCCGCGCAGCGACGACAGCGGCACGCCGGGGATCGCGGCCAACATCTACGGCGGGCCGGGCTTCAAGTTCAACACCAACGCGGCGGGCGACACGCTGTACGGCTGGCGCGAGTTCACGCCGCGCACCATCTACCAGGCGGTGACCAACCAGGCGGTGGAGCGGCTGATCGGCTCGATGAACGGCAACTGGCGCCCGCACGGGTGGCTGGCGCTGCGGGGCAACGCGGGGCTGGACTTCACCAACCGCACGGACACGCAGCTCTGCCGCGCCGCCGAGTGCCCCAGCAGCACCGACCGCCAGGGGTTCAAGATCGACAACCGCACCAACTTCTTCGTGTACACGCTGGACGGCGCCGCCACGGGCACCCGCCGCTTCGGCGAGCGGGTGGAGTCGCAGACGACGTTCGGCGCGCAGTTCTACCGCAACGTCTTCGACCGCAACGGGGCCAGCGGCACGCAGCTCCCGCCGGGCGCCACCACCGTGACGGCGGCCGCCCTCAAGGACGCCGACGAGTCCACCAACGAGAGCCGCACCCTGGGCGCCTACGTGGAGCAGCGCCTCTCGCTCAACGAGCGGCTCTTCCTGACCGGCGCGGTGCGCTCGGACCGCAACAGCGCGTTCGGCGCGGACTTCGAGACGGTGTTCTACCCCAAGCTCTCGGCTTCGTGGATCATCTCGGAGGAGCCGTTCTTCCCCACCCCGGCCTTCCTGGGGCAGCTTCGCCTGCGCGGGGCGTACGGCGCGTCCGGCGTGCAGCCGGGGACCACCGACGCGGTGCGCTACTTCACGGGGACGCCGGTGCTGGGCGAGAGCGGCGAGGCCCCGGGGGCGGTGTTCAGCGCCCTGGGCAACCCGGAGCTGAAGCCCGAGCGCTCCAGCGAGCTGGAGGTGGGGATCGAAGGCCGCTTCTGGAACGACCGCCTCTCGGCCGATCTCACCTACTACGACAAGTCGTCGCGCGACGCGCTGATCGAGCGCGTGCTGCCGCCCTCGCTGGGCACCGGCCTCACGGTGCTGTTCGAGAACCTGGGCGAGGTGCGGAACCGCGGGTTCGAGGCGCTGGTCAACGCGCGGCTGGTGCAGGCGAAGTCGTTCAGCTGGGACCTGACGCTCAACGGCACCACCAACACCAACGAGCTGGTGGAGCTGGGCGGGGTGCCCACCATCATCACCAGCAGCACGCTGCGGCAGGCGGAAGGCTTTCCGCTGAACGGGTGGTGGTCGCGCCCGCTGCAGAGCTTCCAGGACAAGGACGGCGACGGGATCATCGAGTACAACGCGGACCAGGCGCTCAGCGAGATCGTGGTGGGCGACACGGCCGAGTTCCACGGCTACTCGTCGCCCCGGCGCGAGCTGTCGGTGACCAACGGCTTCGAGCTGTGGCGGCGCGTGCGCCTTTCCGGCCTGGTGGATTACAAGGGCGGGCACCTGGTGTACAACAACACGGAGCGCATCCGCTGCGCCAGCCGCAACAACTGCCAGAGCCTGGTGGACCGCAACGCCCCGCTGGAGGACCAGGCGCGCACGGTGGCGGTGCGCCAGCACCCCAGCCGCACGGTGGCCGGCTTCTTCGAGCCGGGCGACTTCGTGCGCCTGCGCGAGCTTTCGCTCAGCTTCAGCGCGCCGGACCACTGGGGCGCGCGCTTCTTCCGGAGCCGCGACGTCACGGCCACGCTGGCGGCCCGCAACCTGGGGATCCTCTGGACGAGGTACTCGGGCGTGGACCCCGAAGCGTTCGGCAGCACGGGCGACGCGCCCTCGTCGTTCCAGGCGTTTGCCCCGCCCACCTATTTCACCTTCCGCCTGAACCTCGGCTTCTAGGATGACGATGCGAGCGACTCACAAGACGAGAGCCCACGCGGCGCCCCGGTGGCTGCGGCGGGTGGCGGCCTTCGCGCTGCTGGCGGGCGGCGCCGCCGGAGCTTCGGCGTGCTCGGACGCGCTGACGGTGGAGGATCCGGACATCCTGGAGCCGGCCGAGCTGGAGTCGGCCGCGGGTGCGGACGCGGTGCGGCTGGGCACCATCGCGCGGCTGAACGGCGCCACCAGCGGCGGGGGGGACGTATCCGACAACCTGTTCCTGCTGGGCGGCCTCTTCGCCGACGAGTGGATCAACGGCGACTCCTTCATCGCGCGGCAGGAGATCGACCAGCGGGTGATCACGCCGGAGAACACCTTCCTGACCACGGCCACCCGCACGCTGAACCGCGCGCGGCTGGGGGCGGAGCAGGCGCTGACGCTGCTCGGGCGGCACAACCCCGGTGCCCCGGGGTGGCACTTCGGCGAGATGCACTTCGTGCAGGCGTACACCGTCAACCTGCTGGCCGAGCACCTGTGCAGCGGGCTGGTGTTCAGCAGCGTGCTGGACGGGGAGGAGCAGTATGGAACCCCCATCACCACCACGGCCGCCTTCGAGCGCGCGCTCAAGAGCGCCGACGACGGCCTGGCGCGCATCACCGGCGCCACGGCCGACGACGTGCGCGTGCGGAACGCGCTGCAGGTGACGCGCGGCCGTATCCTCATGAACCTGAACCGCCCCGCGGACGCCGCCACCGCCGTGACGGGGGTGCCCACGGGCTTCCGCTACCGGATGTTCCACGCCCAGGCGCGCGAGGCGAACCGCAACGTCATCGTCACGCGCAACAACGTGAACCGGCGCTACAGCGTGGGGAACCGCGAGGGCACCAACGGCCTGAACTTCGCCACGGCCGGTGACCCGCGGGTGCCGGTGTGCGTGGGCGGCGACCCGGCGTGCCGCGCCATCGGCGTCACCAGGACGGACCGCGACGACCTGCTGCGGCCCTTCCACGTGCAGATGATCTGGACCCGGGAAGACTCGTCCGTGACCATCGTGAGCGGGGTGGAGGCGCGGCTGCTGGAGGCCGAGGCGCAGCAGCGCGCCGGCAACAGCGCCGGCTCGCTGGCGACGCTGAACGCGCTGCGCACCACGGTGACGGGGCTGGCGCCGCTCACCGAGGCGGCTACCCCCGCCGGGGCCGTGGACCAGTTGTTCCGCGAGCGGGCGTTCTGGCTCTTCAGCCGCGGCCACCGGGTGGGCGACCTGCGCCGCCTGATCCGGCAGTACGGGCGCCCGGCCAACACCGTGTTCCCGACGGGCGCCTGGCACAAGAACGATGCCCTCTACGGCGGCGACGTCACCATCCCGGTGCCGGCGGCCGAGGCGAACAACCCCAACGCCGGCAGCGGCGTCTGCCTGAGCCGCGAAGCCTGACGCAACAAATCTCACACAGAGACACAGAGGCACAGAGGAAGAACTTCTCCTCTGTGCCTCTGTGTCTCTGTGTGACCCCCGCCGTTGCGGCGACTGAAGTCGCGGCAACGACTGCACGAAGTCCCCCTGCGGGGACTGCGGATCCTTGAGGATACAGTCCGCGAAGGCGGACTTCGTGCCGTCGTTGCCGCGAGTTTACTCGCCCGCAATGAAGGGCGGCACGGCCCGGAGGCACGGAGGGGATTTCCTCTGTGCCTCCGTGCCTCTGTGTGAGCCCCGCGATTTCTGGCGCGGGGCGTGCTGGTGCGCGTGGGCTGGATCGACGAAACCCTACCCGAAGAACGGCGTGCCGATGAGCAACACCCCCGAGACGAACCCCCTCCTGCGGGAAGATCCGCTCCCCATCCCCTTCCACCACATCCGGGCGGAGCACGTGGTGCCGGGGATCCGCGCGGCGCTGGCGCGGGCGGAGACGGAGCTGGCCGCCCTGGTGGCCGACACGGCCGAGCGCAGCTACGAGAACACCGTCGGGCGCCTGGAAGAGATCACCGACCGCCTCGCCCGCGCCATCCGCCCCGTCGGGGTGCTGGTGGCCGTGATGAACTCGCCGGAGCTGCGCGAGGCGTACGAAACCGTCCTTCCCGAGTTCTCCGCCTTCTTCGCCCGCATTGCCCTCAACGGCGAGCTGTGGCGCGCCGTCCGGGCCGCGGCCGAGTCGCCGGGCGTCGCCTCGCTGGACCGCGTGCGCCGCCGGCACCTGGAGAAGACGGTGCGCGCCTTCATCCGCGCCGGCGCGGACCTCCAGCCGGAAGAGAAGGAGCGCGTGGAGGCGCTGCAGGTGGAGCTTTCGCAGCTCCAGACCGAGTTCTCCAACCACGTGCTGGACTCCACCAACGCGTGGGAGCTGGTGCTGGCCGACGAGGCGGAGCTCGCCGGCCTTCCCGAATCCGCGCGGGCCCAGGCGCGCGCGGCGGCGGAGGAGAAGGGGGTGGAGGGGTGGCGCTTCACCCTGCACCAGCCCTCCGTGACGGCGTTCCTGCAGTACTCCGAGCGGCGCGACCTGCGCGAGCGCATCCACCGCGCGTACGTGAACCGCGCCAGCGAGCCGCCGCACGACAACCGCCCGCTGGTGGGGCGCATCCTGGCGCTGCGCCGCGAGCTGGCGCGCCTCCTGGGCTTCCGCGACTGGGCGGATTACGAGCTGCAGGAGGCCATGGCGGGGAGCGGCGGGCGCGCCGTGGAGTTCGAGGAGGACCTCACGCGCCGCACCCGTCCGTACTGGGAGCGGGAGATGGAGGCGCTGCAGGCCTTCGCCCGCGACGAGCTGGGGCTGGACCCGCTGCAGCCGTGGGACATGGCGTTCGCCATCGAGCAGATGCGCCGCTCCCGCTTCGGGCTGGACGCGGAGGAGGTGCGCCCGTACTTCCCCATGGACCGGGTGCAGGACGGATTCTTCGAGGTGGCGCGCCGCCTGTTCGGGGTCGAGGTGCGCGAGCGGAAGGTGGAGAACGTTTGGCACCCCGAGGTGCGCTTCTACGACGCCTTCGACGAGGGCGGGCGGCGGCTGGGGGGCTTCTACACGGACTGGTTTCCGCGCGAGAGCAAGCGGGGCGGGGCGTGGATGAGCGGGGTGGTGCTGGGCGGGCCCGCGCAGGACGGCGGGTGGGACGAGCACCTGGCCACCATCGTGGGCAACATGAGCCCGCCGGAGGGGGAGCGCCCGGCCCTCCTCACCCACCGCGAGGTGGAGACGGTGTTCCACGAGATGGGCCACCTCCTCCACCACATGCTTTCGCGGGTGGAGGTGCGCGAGCTGGGGGGGACCTCCGTGCCCACGGACTGGGTGGAGCTCCCGTCGCAGATCATGGAGAGCTGGACGTGGGAGCGCCCCGCGCTGGACCTGTTCGCGCGGCACTGGCAGACGGGGGAGCCGATCCCGGAGGAGCTGTTCCGCAAGATGAAGGCGGCGCGCACCTTCATGGCCGCGCACCACCAGATGCGGCAGCTCGCCTTCGGCACGCTGGATCTGGAGCTGCACGTGCTCTTCGACCCGGAGAGCGGCGAGGACCCGGTGGCCCGCTCGCGCGAGGTGATGTCGCGCTTCCACGTGCGCCCCGACTTCGCGCGGGACCACTTCGTGACCGGCTTCACGCACATCTTCGCGGGGGGCTACGCGGCCGGCTACTACAGCTACCTGTGGAGCGAGGTGCTGGTGGCCGACGCGTTCTCCCGCTTCGAGCGCGAGGGCCTATTCAGCCGCGAGGTGGGGAGCGCCTTCGTGGACGCCGTCCTTTCCCGCGGCGACGACACGGACCCCGCCGAGCTCTTTCGCGAGTTCATGGGCCGCGACCCCGATCCCGACGCGCTGCTCCGGCGCAACCTGGGAGCGGAATAAAAAAGGGCATCACACAGAGACACGGAGGCACAGAGGAAGAACTTCTCCTCCGTGCCTCCGTGTCTTCCGCCGTCTGCTGCGAGGGGCTGAAGCCCCCCGCTGGAACCGCGGGAAGCCCGCTGAAGCGGGCTCGGTAGCCGGACCGATGCGAGCCCGCTTCAGCGGGCTTCCCGTAGTTGCAGCCGGGCGTTTCAACGCCCGGCGATGCACGGAGGCACAGAGGAAAAACTTCTCCCCCGTGCCTCCGTGTCTCTGTGTGAGGCCAGCTTTTTACAGTCCGGCGCCCAGCGTGGTGCCGGTGACCGCCTTGTACACGTCCAGGCGGCCGTTGCCGAACTTGGTGTCGTAGCCGGCCACGCCCAGGTCGAAGGCGGAGCTCTCCAGGCGGGCGCGGAGCGCGGCGCCGCGCAGGCCCGTCTTGGAGGCCACCACCGCGGCGGCGCCCGTCACCTGCGGAGTGGCCATCGAGGTGCCGTTCATGAAGGCGTAGCTGCCGCCGGCCAGCGGGCCGCTGTGGATGTTGCCGCCCTGGTAGCCCGCCACGACCGCGCTGAAGACGCAACCCTCTTCGGTGGTGTTGCTGTAGCACAGGCCGCCGGGAGCCGACATGTCCAGCCCGCTGCCGTACTGCGAGTAGCTGGCGAGCTCATCCTTCCAGGTGGTCGCCGCCACGGAGATGGCGTTGGGGTCGCAGGCGGGGCAGCCCACCTTGTTGGTGCCGGAGTTGCCCGCGGCGGCGATCACCAGCACGCCCTTGTTGGTGGCGTACGCGATCGCGTTCTTCTCGCCGCTGGAGATGGTGCGGCCGCCCAGCGAGAGGTTCATCGCCACCATGTTCGGCTGGTCGGCCGCGGCGCGGATGGCGTTGATGATGGACGAGGTGTAGCACCCGTTGGCGCCGCAGACGCGCTGCACGAAGATCTTGACGCTCGTGGCGCCCGTCACGCCGGACACGCCCACCGTGGCGCCGGCGCTGGTGCCGGCCGTGTGCGTGCCGTGGCCCTGGTCCGGGGTGTCGTCCGAGGTGAAGTCGTTGCAGGTGCCGCTGCTGTTGCCCGCCACCGCCATGCTGTACCAGTCGCAGCCGCGGATCAGGCGCCCGGTGAACTCCGGGTGGCTGAAGTCCACGCCCGTGTCGATGTTGCTGATCACCACCTCGCTGCCGCCCACGCCGATCCCTTCGATGGCGTCCTCGTCCGCGTCCGCGATGGAGGCGTAGCTGCTCGGGATGGGGGTGCCGTAGCGCGAGTCGGTGGGGTCGCTGAAGTTCATGTTCAGCCCGCCCGGGTTGTAGAACGCCCACAGGCGGCCGTCGATCGCTTCCACGCGGCGGATGTAGTTCGGCTCCGCCCACTCCACGCGGGAGTCGTTCTTCAGCACGGCGGCCAGGGCGCGCTCCTGCCCGCGCGCGCCGTTCAGCACCTCGAAGGAGCCCTTGTAGCCCACGGCGCGGCGCACCAGGCCGTTGGCGCGGAGCAGCGCGCTGGCGTCCACCCCATCCTTGAACTTCACGAGCACCTCACCCGGAACGACTTCGTCCTGGGCCGGGGCCGCGGCGAGCGCCGGGCTCTGCACGGGCGAGATCGCGCTGTTGGTGGTGCCTTCGTCGGAGCAGGCGGCGAGGGTGGCCAGGGCGAGGGCGCCGACGGCCGAAAAGCGGATGCGCATGAGGAACGACTCCCGTGTGACAGCGTGTGGTGACGGAACAGCTGCAACCCTGCGCTGCACGGAACGAAGCCGGTATGCAACAGGACGAGTGTTCGATTGGGTCGGCGGGAGTAAAGGCAATCGCCGGACCAAAAACGCACCGTATGTTTCCGATCCTAAGTCGTTGCCGCAGGTATGTTTAGCCTTGTCTGCAAGATCGTCCTATCCGTACCATCCCGGTGCGCCGTGCACCGTTCTGGTGCGACCGCATCTCACACAGAGACACAGAGGCACAGAGAAAAGATGCTTTTCCTCTGTGCCTCTGTGTCTCTGTGCGAGATAGAAAACCTTGCGTGTCGTTAAGACGCCGAGTACCCTACTTCCTGTAACTGTTCCGGGGAACGCTTCCAGGGGAGCCGATGATACAACAGGTGAGACTACAATCTTCCGCCAGCGTGGCGATGCTGCTGGCCGCCTCAGCCCTCTCGCTGCACGCGGGGCCCGTACCGCTCGCGGGGCAACAGGCAAAGGGTGCACGCGCCGAGATCCCGCGTGCTCCCCTGGAGCGCCTCGTGGACTCCGTCTTCGCGGCGGGCCTGCCGGCGGAGAAGATCCCTGGCGGCGTGTTCATCATGGTCCAGAACGGCCGCGTGGTGCTCGCCAAGGGGTATGGCGTCGCGAACGTGAGGACCCGGCAGCCCGTCTCCCCCGACTCCACGCTGTGGAGGATCGGGTCCATCTCGAAGGTGATGACCGCCACCGCCGTGGTCCAGCTCGCCGACCGCGACAGGATTCGTCTGGACCGGGACGTGAACGAGTACCTGCGCAGCGTCAAAGTGCCGGCCACCTACCCCGAGCCGGTAACCGCCTGGCACCTGATCACCCATACCGCGGGGCTGGACGAGTTGCGGGGACGCTCTGCGGCCTCGCGCGAGGCGGTGCTGCCGTTGGGCGAGTTCCTCAAGACCCGCCTCGTCCGCGTGAGGCAGCCCGGCCGCCTGATCGCGTACTCGAGCTTCGCACCGGCGCTCGCGGGCGCGCTCGTCGAGGATGTGTCAGGTCTGCCGTTCGAGACGTACCTCGAGCGCAACCTGTGGCGGCCGCTCGGAATGCACGACACGAACATCACGCCGCGGGGTGCCATGCCCACCGGGTACGGCGTCAAAGGCGACAGCGTGGTGGACGCGACGTGGGAGTGGGCACACACCGCGCCCGCCGGGATGATGAACAGCACCGCGGCGGACATGGGGCGGTTCATGAACATGATGCTCGGCCGTCATCCTCAGGGCCGGCGCGTGCTCAGCGACGCGGCCCGTCGTTCGATGCTGACGCGCCAGATCGCCATGCACCCGCAGATTCCCGGTATGGGCCTCGGATTCCAGGAGGCGCGCGTCAACGGGCGTGTGATCTTTGAGCACGGGGGCGACATCGATGGGTATGCGTCGCTGGCCGTTCTGCTGCCGGAGGAGGGGACGGGGTTCTTCATCGCGACGCACGTGGAGGGTGCCCAGCTCCGGTACAAGGTACGGCAGAGCCTGCTCGACCGTTTCTTTGCCGACCGGGAACAGGGTGCCTCGCGGACGGTGGCGGCAAGCCAGCGGATGACCGGAGTCGACCTCGCCGAGTTCGCCGGCGATTACCGCTGGAACATCTTCTGCCGGACCTGCGAGAAGCCCTGGCTGCCGGGAATCATCCAGATCAAGGCCGATGGAGACTCGGCCCTGACCGTAGGGAACGAGCGGTACGTGCCGGTCGCCCCTCTGCTCTTCCAGACGCCGGACGGCGGCAAGCGAATGGGTTTCGCCAGGGACTCGACAGGTTCGATCTGGCAGCTCACCTTCGGTGGCGCGGGCGTGGTCGAACGAATCCGTCCGTAGCCGCGGCACCTCCGGCAGGGCGGCGCCAGAAGGGGCACGGAGAAAACGGCGAGAACCCATGCTGCGGTTCTCGCCGTTTCCTTTGCCTACCTGCGATGCCCGCCGTCAGCGGCTGCCGTGCATCCGCACCGCGCCTTCGTGGCCGCGCCCGCCGCCCGTGGTGAGCGGCAGGGGCAGCTCGGGGAAGCGCAGCTTCCCCTCGCTCATGCTGGCGCCGCGCAGCGCCACGGACAGCGCCTGGTCGATGGACTCCACCGGGTGCACGTCCAGCGCGGCGAGCACCTCGGCCGGCAGGTCTTCGAGGTCGCCCTCGTTGTCCTTGGGCAGGATGATGGTGCGGATCCCCGCCCGGTGCGCGCCCAGCAGCTTCTCCTTCACGCCGCCGATGGGGAGCACCCGCCCGGTCAGCGTCACCTCGCCGGTCATCGCCACGTCCGAGCGGACGGGGGTGTCCGAGAGGGCCGAGACCAGCGCCGTGGTCATGGCCACGCCCGCCGAGGGGCCGTCCTTGGGGATGGCGCCCGCCGGGACGTGGATGTGCAGCTCCGAGCCCCACGCCTTGCGCGCGTCGATCCCGTAGCGCCCCGCGTTGGCGCGGGCGTACGTCAGCGCGGCGCGGGCCGACTCCTTCATCACGTCGCCGAGCTGCCCCGTGAGCACCAGGCTGCCGCCCAGGCCTGTGCCCGCGCTCCGCTGAAATTAGCGGTATCGAGCACGACGGAAGGGTTCGAGAAATGAAGCGGGTTTCACTCCACCGCGTACCTGAACCTTGGAATCGCCACTATGGTACAAGTTATCGCCGAACAGTTAACGAGGCAGCCTCTTTCGTTTCTGGCAGGCGTGCTAGAGTTGTTCCTCGCGCGCGCAAGGGCTGTTGCTTCACAGAGGTTCCGGCCGCACGTTGTGGTTGTAGGTTTACCGTAAAGTCCGAAGAAGCGTCCGCTCCGGGCTGCGTTGTAGAGCGAGCGGCCTCCCACCCTCCGAAGGTCGAGCAATGCCCCGCATCGAGACTGTCTTCCGTCTCTTCGTCGCGTCCCCTTCGGATGTGGCGGAAGAGCGGTCGATCGTAGACGAGGTCGTCAACGAGATGAACCTCACGTGGAGCAAACACTTCCGCGTTCGTGTGGAGACGGTACGTTGGGAAACGCACGCCTTCCCCGCGATCGGAGAAGATGCCCAATCAGTGATCAACCGCCAGATCGATGACGAATATGATATTTTCCTCGGTGTACTCTGGACCCGCTTCGGAAAACCGACGCTCCGCTATGGCTCTGGTACGGTGGAGGAGTTCGAACGTGCTTATGTCCGCTACGAAGCGGAACCCTCAGCCATCCGTATCATGTTTTACTTCAAGACCGCACCAGTCGACCCGTATACGCTAGATCCGGAGCAACTCAAACGGATCGGGGCATTCCGCTCTAGGTTGGGCGAAAAAGGTGCCCTATATTGGAACTTCTCAAGTCGGGAAGAGTTTGCTACCCTGCTGCGACTACACCTCAGCAGACAAGTTCAGGAGCTAGCGGAACTCGCGGAGACGACTGGAGCTGGCAAACTTCTGGAGAATGCCCGGTTGGCGCTGGGATCAAGCTCTCCGGATGCTCCTGAGAGCGACGGAAGTGATGAAGAAGCGGGGCTCCTTGACTTGGTGCAGCAAGGCGTATCTGGCTTCGAATCAATGACAGAAGTGATAACCGAGCTGGCGTTCGGTATGAGCGCGTTCAATACCCGCGTGTTGGAGCGAACTAAAGAGTTCGAGTTGGCGTCGGCGAATGCAGGGGCCGACCCACGACCTCTCTGGAGGGCGGCTAAGGCCTTCGCAGACGACACGGAGGCGTTCGCCGCCCGCATCGATCAGCTACGTCCAGCATTCGCTTCAGCAAGCGAAGCCACCTTTGCCTCGTTGTCTGGTGCGGTCGCACTGAGCACCGATTTCGACGCCGCAGACGCGACGCTCCGGGAGTTGCTTGCAAACTTGCACGTCCTAAACGCCGCGAATGACGAAACGCAGGGGATGCTGACTGGGTTTCGTGATGCGGTCACGAACCAGCCGCGCATCAGTGCGCCGGTAAACAGAGCAAAGCGCAGACTGTCCGAAGCACTGGGCGCTTTTCTGGATGAGTTCAACCGTTCTTTGAATCTCGGCAGGGCTGTTGAGCATGAGATTCAGGAACTAATAGGCGGATGGGGAGAGACTTCCCCGGAGGAGTCCACGGAACCATGAATTGATCAAGATTCCGCGAGGGAGCCAAAGGCGGGTACGGGATGAACAAGAAGCAGCGGGCAACGCTCGCGGCAATCTTCGAAGTGCCGACGCGACCGGATGTGCGGTGGCCTGACGTAGAGGGGCTTGTGAACGCGCTGAACGGCATTGTCACCGAGAGATCAGGGTCTCGGGTGGCGTTGAGTGTCAACGGTCACCAGCGCGTCTTCCACAGACCGCATCCGAAACCGGAGATGGGACGGGCGGCAGTCCGGGAACTGAAGGATTTCCTTGTGCGTGCGGGGGTGATACCATGATCGAGTACAAGGGGTATGTTGGGGTCTTCGAGTATGATCCCGAGGGAGAGGAGTTCCATGGGCGTATCGTGAACCTCAAGCGCGACGGCGCGACTTTCGTCGGCCGATCCGTAGACGATCTGAAGCGGGAGATGGCCGCCTCCGTTGATGAGCTAATCGCGTTTTGTGAAGAGCAGGGCATCGAGCCAGAGAAGCCGTCCCCGTTTTTAGAGCTGGACCGGTTACGCTATTTGCTTGAGAGCGCGCAAGCTCGTTTCGCTGAGCACCCGGATGTGATTCTGAACGGGTATGCACGTACTGTCGCTGCGCCTCGACGTCTTCATGTGACGCACGACGCGACTGCCTTCAGAGCCGCACTCTCGCAAAGCATCGAGAAGGCAGCGCAGAGCATGCAAGCTGCCAGTTCCCTGCTGTCACATCTCAGCCCGCTCACTCCCCAGCCGCTTGGCGCAAGCTCTTTCGACTACTTGCATAACCATCGGGTCTCCTTTCCCGCGTACCAAAGCTCGTATCTGCCCACCGTTTTCCGACCGCCGAACATCACTCCTCAGGCTTCGGAGGACTGAGCGACCTGGGTGAAGCGGAGGCTTAGGTCAGCCCGATGTCTCCGCTCAATCTGATTAGGACCCGAGGGGCCCTGGAGGAATTTCCCTCCAGGGCCCCTTAGAAGTTGACACTTCCGTTTACCGGCTGCCGTGCATCCGCACCGCGCCCTCGTGGCCGCGCCCGCCGCCCGTGGTGAGCGGCAGGGGTAGCTCGGGGAAGCGCAGCTTCCCCTCGCTCATGCTGGCGCCGCGCAGCGCCACGGACAGCGCCTGGTCGATGGACTCCACCGGGTGCACGTCCAGCGCGGCGAGCACCTCG
>CADCTW010000211.1:20663-35113 GCA_902805735.1 uncultured Gemmatimonadota bacterium
CGCGCCCAGCAGCTTCTCCTTCACGCCGCCGATGGGGAGCACCCGCCCGGTCAGCGTCACCTCGCCGGTCATCGCCACGTCCGAGCGGACGGGGGTGTCCGAGAGGGCCGAAACCAGCGCCGTGGTCATGGCCACGCCCGCCGAGGGGCCGTCCTTGGGGATGGCGCCCGCCGGGACGTGGATGTGCAGCTCCGAGCGCCACGCCTTGCGCGCGTCGATCCCGTAGCGCCCCGCGTTGGCGCGGGCGTACGTCAGCGCGGCGCGGGCCGACTCCTTCATCACGTCGCCCAGCTGCCCCGTGAGCACCAGGTTGCCGAAGCCCGGGGCCGCCGCCGTCTCGCCCTCGCCGGTGGCGGGGACGGAGGCCCGCTGCTGCGCGCTGACCTCGATGAACATGATGTCGCCGCCCACCGGGGTGTAGTACATCCCCGTGGCCACGCCCACGGTGTCCTCGCCGCCCGCGCGCTCCGGGTGCACCTTGGTGCGGCCCAGCAGCTCCTTCACCCGCCCGGTGTCCACCACCACCTCGCTCTCGGCACCGGCGGCGATGCGGCGGGCGGCCTTGCGGGCCAGCTTCCCCACCTCGCGCTCCAGCTGGCGGACCCCCGCCTCGCGGGTGTACTCCGCGATCACGGCGCGCAGCGCGTCGTCCGTCACCTGCAGCTCGCCCTCGCGCAGCCCCGATTCCTCGCGCTGCCGCGGGAGGAGGAAGCGCTCGGCGATGGCCTTCTTCTCCGCCTCGGTGTAGCCGCGGAACTCCACGGCCTCCATGCGGTCGTACAGCGGCGCCGGGATGTTCTGGACGTAGTTGGCCGTGGCGATGAAGAGCACCTCGCTGAGGTCGAACGGCACGCCCAGGTAGTGGTCCGTGAACTCGTGGTTCTGCGCCGGGTCCAGCACCTCCAGCAGCGCGCTGCTCGGGTCGCCCTGGTAGCTAACGCCCAGCTTGTCCACCTCGTCCAGCAGGATCACCGGGTTGCGGCTCTTGGCCTGCTTCAGCGCCTGCACGATGCGCCCCGGCATGGCGCCCACGTAGGTGCGCCGGTGCCCGCGGATGTCGGCCTCGTCGCGCACGCCGCCCAGCGCGATGCGCACGTACTTGCGGCCCAGCGCCCGCGCGATGGACTTGGCGATGGAGGTCTTGCCCACGCCCGGGGGGCCCGCGAAGAGGATGATGGGGCCCTTGGCCGTGGCCCTGGCCTTGGCCTCGGCGATCTCCTTCTCCAGCGCCTCGGCCGATTCCTCGGCCTCGGTGCCGGCCAGCGCCTCGGCCTCGATGGCGGCCTCCTCCTTCACCTCGTCTTCCGCGCGGCGCGCGGCGAGCTGCCGCACGGCCAGGAACTCCAGCACGCGGTCCTTGACGTCTTCCAGCCCGTAGTGGTCCTCGTTCAGGACCTCTTCGGCGGGGACCAGCTCCAGGCGGTCGGCGGTGCGCGTGTTCCACGGCAGGTCCGCCACCCACTCCAGGTAGGTGCGGATCACCTGGTACTCGGCGCTCTGCGGGTTGGTGCGCTCCAGGCGGCCCAGCTCGCGCTCCACCTCGTCGCGCGCCGCCTCCGAAAGGTCCAGCGCCTCGATCTTCTCGCGCAGCTCCTCCAGCTCGGCGCCCTCGTCCTCCTCGCCCAGCTCGCGCTGGATGGCCTTCATCTGCTCGCGCAGCAGCATCTCGCGCTGGCGCTCGCCCAGCTCCTCCTGCACCTGCTGCTGGATCTCCTCCTGCGCCTCGATCAGGGCAAGCTGCCGCTGCACGATGAGGAGAAGGGAGCGCAGGCGCTCCTCCACGGAGAGCACCTCCAGGAGCTTCTGCTTGGCCTCGGTGGCCATCTCCACGTAGAACGAGACCAGGTCCGCGAACGGCCCCGGCTCGGTGACGCCGCTCATGAACTGCTGCAGCATCTCGGGCGGGATGCCGCGGCGCTTGCCCAGCTCGGCCGCGCGGTCGCGCAGCTCGCGGTACAGGGCCAGGAACGCCGGGTCTTCCGCCGCCAGCGGCTCCAGGTCGTGCATCTCGCGGACGTGGGCGGCCAGGCCGCGGCCCTCGGCGTCGACGTACTGCAGCGCCAGCGCGCGCCCCTCGCCCTGGATCAGGAGCTGCACGCCGCCCCCGCCTCTCTGCACCTGCGCGATGCGGACGATGGTCCCCACCGTGTACAGGTTTTCCGCTTCCACCTCGTCGCGGTTCTCGCGCTGGGCCACGGCCAGCATCCGCCGGTCGCCGGCGAGCGCGGCCTCGATGGCCTGCAGCGTCCCCGGCCGCCCGGCCGAGATGGGCACCGCGGTCCCGGGGAAGACGACGGTCTCCCTCAGCGGGAGCACCGGCAGCATCAGTCGTTCACTCATCTTCGTCATCCTTCCTTCAAGAAGGGGTCGCCGTCCGCCGCGATGGTGCGGCCCGGGCGGCGTGCTGGGGACCTCTTTTCGCATAAGCCCTGCCACGCGAAAACCGCCTCCCCCCAGCCTCCCCATGTGTCCGTAACTCGTTGTCGTTGGTGCACTTAATATAACACATCCGCGCGTTTCGCGCCCCTGTCATTCGGGCGTGCCGCCGCTGTCGTTCAGGCATGAACTACTGTCGGAAGGGCGGGCTGGTACGCGACGCGGCCCGCCGTGCGTGCGCAGGGCGGGCCGCCGGGAGGGGATCGCGTCCACGCGCCCCTCAGGAATACAGCCTGGCGCCGATCTCCGACCGCGAGCGGGCTTCCATCTTCTGGAAGATGCTTTCGGTGTGGCGCCGCGCCGTGTGCGGGCTGATGAACAGCTCCCGCGCGACCTCCGCGTTGGACTTCCCCTCGCCGATGAGGAGGGCGACGCGCGCCTCGGCGCGGGTGAGCGAGAACGCCTCGCGCAGCTCCTCGGGGGTGCGGCGCGCGGGGGTGAGCCGCTCCAGGCTGGCGACCACGTACGGGGCCCCGCTCCCGGTGGCGCGCCCGAAGAGGGTGGCGCTGATCCGGTACCGCGCCAGGAGGGTGCGGACCTCCCGCGTGAGCCGCGCGGGCGGCGCGCCGCCGGCGCCCGCTTCCCCGCGCGCGGCGCGGCACCCGTCGCGCACCACGCCGTGGAGCTGCGCCCGCAGCAGCTCCGCCTCGGGGTCCTGCTGCAGCATGGCTTCCATGCGCCGCGAGGCGTGCGCCACTCTGCCGGACGCGTCGCACACCAGCGCGGCGTGGCCGAGCTGGTCCAGCGATTCCAGCAGGTCCTGGCGCTGCCGCTCCCAGCGCAGGTGCGCGCCCACCCCGGCGCAGAACGCCGGGAAAAGCAGGCGCAGGAGCGCCACTTCGCGCTCGCCGAAGAGGCGGGCATCCGGCCGCGCGTGCCACAGGTGCAGGCTGGCGATGGAGCGGGCATCCGTACCCCCCATGGAAACCGCGGCCACCAGCGTGTCGTGGGCGCCGTTGGCTCCCGCGTACTCGTTGTAGTAGGCGCTCCCCAGGTAGCGGTGGTAATCGTCCCCGTACATGTTCGCCAGCGTGTCCACCTGCACCGCGAGCATCGCCTCCCACAGGGGGGTTCCGTCCGGCATGGTGGGAGGGGGGAAGTCGGGGTAGCGGGCAAGCTCCCGCGGGTCGTGCTCTTCGCTGAACATCGCCATCCCCTCCGCCACGGGGAGGAGAAAGCCCGCCGTGTCCGCGTACAGCAGCTCGCGGAGCTGCTGGTTCACGCTGGAACGCCAGTGGTCCACCGTGGGATGGTCGAACGGGGAGGCCAGCAGCCGGATGGCGGAGCCGAGCTGCTGTAGATCGCTCTGCGACAGCGTGATGGACATGGGGCGGGGCTGGACGGCGGGGAGAACGTGCTTGCTGCGTCACGGATAGTAGGACCGCGCGTTGTACGGAGCAAGGGAAAAGATAGGTGATTGCGCCCATGCGGTTTTCGCCCGGAACGCGTAGCATCCCCCGCTCGTGGAGTCCGCGCTGCATCCGGGGGGCGTTCCGCACCGGCACCTGGCGCAGGCCCACCCACTCGGCCACACGGCGAAACACGGTATGACCCGGCCCGTCAGCGGCAGCGACACTCCCGAGCACCGCCTGCTGCTCGACGTGCTGGACAGCCTGGGTGCGGGGCTGGCCTTCTTTGGGTGCGACGGGGCGCTGCTGCACGGCACCCGCGCGATGACGCTGCTGCTTGCGAGGCAGCCGGACGGCGCGGCGCTGCAGGACGAGGTGCAGCGCTTCGCGGACCTGCTGTGCGGGATCGTGGAAGGGAGCGACTGGCGCGGCGTGGCGGGGGTCCGCTCGCTGTGCGAACGGGCCGTGCCGGCGGACGACGGCGTGTACCGGCTGCGCGGGAGCTACCTGGGCGGAACGATGTTCGGCCTTCCCGCCGCCATCCTGGTGGCGCTGGAGCCCCCGGCCGCGCGGGGCCCCGACGCGGAGGCGCTGCGCGCCCGCTGGCAGCTCAGCGAGCGGCAGGCCGCGGTGGCGCGGCTGCTGGCCGAGGGGCGCACCAACGACGACATCGCCCGCGACCTGGGGATCAGCCAGCACACCGCGCGGCGCCACACCGAGCAGGCCATGCGCAAGCTGGGCGCCCGCTCCCGCGCGGAGGCCGCCGCCATCCTGCTGCGCGGCTGAACCCGCCGCAGAACGCATGTTCCCTGCGCGGAACGGTGAAATAGGCGATTTCACCCATGCGCGGGACGAAAATCGCATTAATGTACTATCGCTCGCCGGACAGAGCGCCCGCAACGCCCCCATCGCTCCACCCCCGCCCATTCCGCTCGTGATCTCTCCGCCACCCCCGGCCCCGGGGCTCCCGCGCCGGGGGTGGACGCCCTCCCGCACACCCTCCCGCACGCCGAGGTGACCCGCACCCCACCCCCCATCCAGCATCCCCACACCCGCGGCGCGAGCGTGCGCCCGCAACCCGACCCACCGGCGCCGCGGTACGCGCGCCTGTTTCGACCCCACCCGGGGGAGGTCCATTGATGAGCTCCAGACGAAGGTGGCGCGGAGGTGCCGTGCCCCTCCTCATCGGTTCCCTGCTGCTCGCGACGGCGTGCGAGCGCGGCATCTCGGATTCGAAAACTCCTCGCCAGGTCACCACCACGGTGGCGCTGAGCCAGGCCACGGCCTCCGTGGACGACGGGGCCACCCTGCAGTTGAGCGCCACCGCGCTCGACCAGGACGGAAAGCCCATGCAGACCCAGCCCGCCATGGCCTGGGCCAGCTCGGACACGGCGGTGGCGCGCGTGGACGGCACCGGCCTGGTGACGAGCAACCGCCCGGGCGAGGTGCAGATCACCGCCACGGCGGCGGACAAGTCGGCCGCGGCCCGCGTGACCGTGCGCCCCGTCGTCGCGGACGTGCAGCCCGCCGGCGGCGACTTCCAGAAGGGCGAGCCCGGCGCCGTGCTGGCCGAAGAGGTGGCGCTGCGGGTGGTGGACCGCCGCGGCGCCGGGATGGCCGGCGTGCAGGTGCTGATGGCCGTGGCCAGCGGCGGCGGCTCCGTTTCGCCCGCGCAGGTGGCCACCGACGCCCAGGGCTACGCCCGCGCCCGGTGGACGCTGGGCTCCACTTCGGAGGTGAACACGCTGACGGCCACCCCCGCGGGGCAAACGGCGCGGCGGGCCACCTTCAGCGCCAGCGTGGTGGTGCGCCAGCCCGTTTCCGCCGCCGGCGGCACCGTGCAGAGCTCCGGCGGCGAAGTGAACCTGCAGTTCCCGGCGAACGCCGTGGGCGAGGCGGTGTCCATCAGCGTGGCCCCCGTGGCCGCCACCGCCCCCACCCTTCCCAAGGAGACGGCGAGCTCGCGGCTGGTGCCGGGCGCCATCTACGAGTTCGGCCCGTCGGGAACGCAGTTCGCCGAGCCGGTGCGGCTCGCCATCTCGTACGACCCGGCCCGGCTCCCCAGCGGGGTGGTCGAGGGGACGCTGCGCCTGTTCAGGGCGTACCCGGACGGGTGGCGGATGATCAGCGGGAGCACCGTGAGCGTCGCGGACCGCAAGGTGGCCGCCAGCATCACCGGCTTCAGCACCTACGCCGTCATGGCGCTGCAGGCGCCGCCCCCCAACACCACCACCGCCGCCATCACCGTACAGGCGAACACCGCCGGGATCGCCCCCAGCCGCGTCGCGGTGGAGGTGACGGGCGCGGGGATCGCCACCCCCCTGCGCGCGGAGCTGTCCGTGGCGGGCACGCTGGCGAGCGCCACCCTGGAGGTTCCCGCCGGCGCGGGGCGCACCTTCACGGTGCGCGCGTTCGACGCCCACGGCATCGAGAGCCATGGCGGCACCGTGAGCGTGGACGTGGCGGCGGGGCAGAACACCACCGTCTCCGCCATCCTGCGGCGGCGCACGGAGGCCGTGACGGCGCAGGCCAGCGTGGCGGGGACCAGCGCCACCCGCCTCACGGGCGAGGTGACGGGGCCGGGGATCACCACCCCCATCCGCGCCGACTTCACCGTGTCCGGCGGCATGGCCAGCTCCACGGTGCAGATCCCCACCGGAAAGGGGCGCGTGATGGCGGTGCGGGGCTTCAACGCGCAGGGGATGGAGACGCACCGCGGCTCCGCCACCACCGACGTGCTCCCGGGGCAGAACCTGTCGCTGGCGCTCACGCTGCAGAGCCTGGACGGCTCCCTCCCCATCACCGCCCGCGTGGGGACGTACACGCTGTCCATCAGCCCCGCGTCCGCCACGCTGCGGGTGGGGGAGACGCTGGCGCTGAGCGCCTCCGGGCTCGACGCCACCGGCCAGCTGCTGTCCGGCTTCACCTGGGGGTCCAGCAACCCCGCCGTGGCCTCCGTGGACGCCACGGGGCGGGTGACCGCGAAGTACCCGGGCGTCACCAGAATCGTTGCCAACCATCAGGGGTTCGCCGTGGCGGCCTCTGTGACGGTCACCCCCTGAAGGAGATCTCTGAATGCTTCGACGTGGTATCGGACGAATGCATGGCCTGCTCGTCCTCCTGATCGCGGGGGCCGTGGCCGCCTGCTCGGACGCGGGCACCGGGCCTTCGCGGCAGGGGACGGAGGAGCGGCTCCAGGTGCGCGCCAACGTGGCGGGCACTCCCATCAGCACCCTGGCGGTGGAGATCACGGCCGCGGACATCGCGACGCCGCTGGCCTTCAACGTGGAGGTAAAGGACGGCGTCGCGTCGGGCTCGTTCACCGTGCCCGCGGGCTCGGCCCGCACGGTGACGCTGCGCGCCTTCGACGCCAGGGCCGTGGAGACGCACCGGGGGAGCGCCACGGTAGACGTGGTGGCGGGGACCAACCCCACCGTCTCCATCGTGCTGAACCCCCTGGCCGGGAGCGTCCCGGTGAGCGCCAGCTTCGGCAGCGTGGTGGTGGGCGTGAGCCCGGCCGCCGTCCAGCTGGCCGCGGGGCAGACGGCGCAGCTCACGGCCACCATCCGCGACGCCGCGGGGAACGCGGTGGAGGGCGCGGTGACCTGGGCCGTGTCCAACCCCGCCCTGGCCACCGTGAGCTCCACGGGGCTGGTGACCGCCCGGGCGGCGGGGCCGGTGGAGGTGGTGGCCACGTACAGAGGCGTGGCGGGCACGGCGCAGGTGGCCGTGGCGCCGGCGCCGGGCGCCGTTCCGGCGTTCGCGTCCACGGCGGCGGGCGAGGCCCACAGCTGCGGCCTGTCCACCACGGGCGCGGCCTTCTGCTGGGGCGCCAACCGCTTCGGCCAGCTGGGCACGGCGGATACCACCGCCTCCATCACCCCCAGGGCGGTGGCGGGCGGGCACACCTTCACCTCGCTGGACGCCGCGGGCTTCGTGACGTGCGGCCTCACGGCGGGCGGGCAGGCCCTCTGCTGGGGGATCAACGACCTGGGGCAGCACGGCAACGGGACGCAGACCGGGAGCAGCCAGCCGGTGCCGGTGGCGGGCGGGCACACCTTCGCCTCGCTGAGCGTGGGGTGGGGGGTGGTGTGCGGCGTGACCCGTGAGGGCGCGGGGTACTGCTGGGGGAACAACGGCAACGGGCAGCTCGGCACCACCACCAGCGAGACGTGCACGCGCGGCACCGAGGTGATCGCGTGCAGCCGCACCCCGGCGGCGGTCTCGGGGGGGCACACCTTCCGCTCGGTGCAGGCCGGCTTCTGGACGGTGTGCGGCGTGACCACCGCCGACGCGGCCCTGTGCTGGGGGAACAACAACTACGGCCAGATCGGCAACGGCACCAGCAGCTTCGCGGGCGGCAACATCGTGAACCCCGCCCCGGTCCCGGTCGCCGGGGGGCTGGCCTTCGCCACGGTGGAGCCCGGCGCGGTGCACACCTGCGGCGTGGCCACCTCCGGCGCGGCGTACTGCTGGGGCGCCAACTTCGCGGGCGAGCTGGGCGCCGGCAACGCCACCATGTCCACCTCGCCGGTGGCGGTGCTGGGCGGCCTGGCCTTCGCCTCGCTGCGGCTGAACAACGAGAACACCGTCCTGGCGCACACCTGCGGGGTCACCACCTCCGGGGCGCTGTACTGCTGGGGGAGCAACAGCGGCGGCCAGCTGGGCACCCGCGCGGCGACGGAGACCTGCACCGTGGGCTCCGCCGGCTACGCGTGCATCAAGACCCCGGTGGAGGTGACGGGCGGGCGGAGGTTCGCGCAGGTGTCCGCCGGCATGCAGCACAGCTGCGGGGTCGCCGCCGGCGTGGCGTACTGCTGGGGCGACAACGGCCGCGGTCAGCTCGGCGACGGCACCACCGTGTCCAGCTACACCCCCAGGCGGGTGGGGGGCTCGTGAGCCGCGCCCCCCGGCGCGCGGGGCTCGCCCCGCTCGCAGACGACCCGACGTACGCACCGCGCGGCGGCGCCGCCGGCGCCGCCCAGAGATCCGCCACCGGGAAACGCTCCATGCCTGAACGCCCCCTCCGGCGCCTGCGCGCCTGTCTCACCCTGCTGGGCCTGTTCGCCGCCGCGGCGTGCACGGACTCGGCCACGGCACCCGGCGTGCCGGACGGGCACGCCCGCCTGCGGCTGTCCGTGAACACGGCCTCCACGCCGGTCAACACCCTGGTGGTGGAGGTCACCGCGCCCGACCTCGCCAAACGGCTCGCCTTCAACCTCAAGGTGCAGAACGGGGTCGCGGAAGGCTCCATCACCGTCCCCGCGGGCTCGGGGCGCACGGTGACGCTGCGGGCCTTCGACACCCGCCAGATCGAGACGCACCGGGGGAGCCGCACGCTGGACGTGCGAAGCGGCACCAACCCCACCATGTCCATCAACATGCTGCCGCTGGACGGCAGCCAGCCCATCCAGGCCGTGCTCGGGAGCATCGTGGTGAGCGTGAGCCCCGCCGCGGACACGGTGGCGGCCGGCGACACCGTCCGGCTCAGGGCCACCATCAGGGACCAGAACGGCGCAGTGGTCGCCGGCCAGGTGCAGTGGGCCACCCTGAACGCCGGGGTCGCCACCGTGGACGCGCAGGGGCTGGTGACCGGGCGCGCCGCGGGCGAGGCGCAGATCGTGGCGGTGTACGCGGGCGTTGCGGCCAGCGCGCGGGTCGTGGTCACCCCCGCGGTCGCCCTCCACCACCGCCCGGCCACGCAAACGGGCTCGCCGTTCGGGAAGCTCGCCACGACGCTTGCCCGCCTCACTGAATTCGCCGCGCACGCGTGGGCGGATCGGGCTCACCCCCACTCCACCCTCGTGTAATGGAGAACCTGCGCATGCTTCGACATTCCTTCCGGCGGATCGGGTCGATTCCGCTCGTGCTGCTGGCGCTCGCCTCCTCGTCGTGCGCCGACTCCCCCGCCGGCCCGGGCGCGACCCGCGGCGACGAGGCGCGGGTGCGCGTCTCGGTGGCCGTGGCGGGCACGCCGGTGGCCGCCCTCACGGCCGAGGTGACGGCCGCGGACCTCGCGTCCCGTCTGCTCTTCAACCTCCCCATCGAGAACGGCGTGGCCACCGGGTCGCTGGCCATCCCGGCGGGCTCGGACCGCACGGTGACGCTGCGCGCCTTCGACGCCGCCGGCATCGAGACCCACCGGGGGAGCAAGGTGCTGAGCGTGACGGGCGGGACCAACGCCACCGTCTCCATCTCGCTCCTTCCGCTCACGGGCGAGCAGCCGCTGAGCGCCAGCTTCGGCACCGTCACCATCGTGATGACGCCGCAGACCATGGTCCTGCAGCAGGGCACGTCCAGCCAGTTCACGGCGGTGGTGCTGGACGCCGAGGGGCAGGGGATGGCGGAGCCCGTCCGCTGGGCGACGCTGAACCCGGCGGTGGCGATGGTGGACTCGCTGGGCGTGGTGAGCGCCGTGGACGGCGGCGCGGGTGCACGGGTGGAGATCGTGGCCACCGCCCGCGGCGCCAGCGGCTCGGGGTGGGTGACGGTTCCCGGCGACGGGACCCAGGGGAGCACGGACGGCACCGCCCCGCGCATCACCGCCTTTTCGTTCACGCCGGGCGCGCTGGACGTGAGCGCCGCGGACGACACCGTGGAGGTGACGCTGGGCGCGGCGGACGCGGGTGCGGGGGTGGCCTCCGCCATCGTGACCTTCCGCAACCCCGCCAACCTGATCGGCCGCTCCTGCCAGGCCACGGTCCCCACGGGAACGGTGGTGAGCAGCGCCACGCTCAGGTGCCTGATCATCCTGCCGCGCCACAGCTCGGCCGGGGCCTGGTACATCAGCACGGTGAGCGTGCGCGACCGCGCCGGCAACAGCCGCAGCTTCAGCCGGATCGCCCTGGAGAACAGCGGGTACCGCACGCGGCTGGACGTGGCCAGCGCCACCCCAGACGACATCGCCCCCGTGCTCAGGGGCTTCGCGTTCGGCCCCGACTCGGTGGCGGTGGGCACGGTCGCCCAGAGCATCACCTTCACCTTCGCCACGACGGACGAGGGACCGTCGGGCATCCAGTTCAACCGCGTGTTCATCCGCAGCCCCAGCGGCGCCACCACGCTTTCCTGCGGCGGCGGGGGCACGCCGGACTCGGGCACTCCGCAGGACGGCACCTGGAACTGCGTGCTGACGGTGCCGGTGCGCGCCGAGGCGGGAACGTGGACGGTGTCGTCCGTCCAGGTCTCGGACTGGGTGGGGAACCGGCGCACTTACGCGGATACCGACCTCCAGGCGGCCGGCTACCGGACCCGCATACGCGTGACCCACTGAGCGGGACACGCACGGACGACCGGACCGCGGTTCGACACGGAGGCGCGGAGGCACGGAGACGAAGCTGTCTCCGTGCCTCCGCGCCTTTGTGTGAGTGCCCTCTGCGGCACTATCGTTGCGGGCGAAGGCTGGACAACCCTTGGAATGGAACGCCGTGCCCTCCGAAGACATCCAACCGACCGCCGCATCGGCCGCGCGCCGCGCCACCGACGATCCGCACACCTTTCTGATCCCGGAGGCGGAGCTCCCCCCCGGGTTCGCGGAGCGGGTGGAAGACGCGTCGCTGATCCCCGCGCCGCCGCGCCCGGCGGCCACGGTGGCGCTGGTGCGCGACCACAAGAACGGGCCGCAGGTGCTGCTGCTGAGGCGCCACGGGCGGAGCGGCTTCGCGGCGAACGCGTGGGTGTTCCCGGGCGGCGTGGTGGACAAGGCGGACCGCGAGCCGGAGCTTGCCGACTACCTGGACGGCCCCACCCCCGCCGAGTGGGCCGCGCGCCTGGGCACCGACACGCCGGAGGAGGCGCTGGGCTTCGTGGCCGCCGCTCTGCGCGAGGCGTTCGAGGAAACGGGGATCCTGCTGGCCCACGCGGACCCCGCGGCCCCCTCGCGCATCGACGACGCGCCGGTGCTCTCGGTGTCGCGCCGGGCGCTGCTGGACGGGGTGGTGACGCTGCGGCAGATGGCGGTGGGGAATGGGGTGCGGCTGGCGGGCGACGCGCTGGCGTACCTGGCCCACTGGGTGACCCCCGAGCCGGAGCCGCGCCGCTACGACACGCGCTTCTTCCTGGCCCGCGCCCCCGAGGGCGCCGAGTGCGACGCCCACGACGCCGAGATGACCGACGCCCTGTGGTGCGGCCCCGACGAGGTGGTGGAGCGCTTCGCCCGCGGCCAGATGAAGATGCTCCCCCCCACGGTGCACACGCTGCGCCGCCTGGCGGAGTTCGGCTCGGTGGACGAGGCGCTGGCCGCGTTCCGCGACGCCCCCGTCCCGCCCATCACCCCGCGCATGCGCCGCCGCCCGGACGGGGTGGCCATCGAGGTGCCGGAATGAGCGGTGCGTGAGTGCGCGGAGACCTCGCCGGCGTCGGAGGGGCCCTCACCCCCCCGGCCCCCGCTCTCCCGATAACGGGAGGGGGGCGCACTCCGGCCATCCGCCCGCGCCCCACGGGGCCGTCGCCGCCGCGGTTCACGAACCCGCAGGCGCGACGCCCCCGACCGCCGAGGCAGACACCGAAGATGCGCCCCCTCCCCCAGCAGTTGGGGGGAGGGGGGCCGGGGGGGTGAGGGCCCCCCCTCTCAGCGCACCGCCAGCTCCGTCGATTCCAGCATTCGCAACGCACCAACGCACGCACTCAACGCACTCAACGCACGGATCCCATGGCCGATCGTCCCACCACCCTAGGCGCGCTGCGGGCCGCGGGGTACCGCACACGCTCCGTGAAGACGGAGATGCGCGACAACCTGATCGCCAGGCTGCGCGCCGGCGGTACCCTGTTTCCCGGGATCGTGGGCTACGAGGATACCGTCGTTCCGGCGCTCTGCAACGCCGTGCTGGCGCGCCAGAACTTCATCCTGCTGGGGCTGCGCGGGCAGGCCAAGAGCCGCATCCTCCGCCAGCTCACCTCGCTGCTGGACGAGCAGATCCCCGTGCTCGCCGGCACCGAGACCAACGACGACCCGCTGCGCCCCATTTCGCGCGCGGGCCGGCTCCTGATCGAGGAGGCCGGCGACGACGCGCCCGTCACGTGGCTGGACCGGGACGCGCGCTACGTGGAGAAGCTGGCCACGCCCGACGTCACCGTGGCCGACCTGATCGGCGACATGGACCCCATCCGCGCGGCGCGCGGCGGGCACCTGCTGTCCGACGAGCTGTCCATCAACTTCGGGCTGCTGCCGCGCGCCAACCGCGGGATCTTTGCGCTGAACGAGCTTCCCGACCTTTCCGGCAAGGTGCAGGTGGGGCTCTTCAACGTGCTGCAGGAGGGCGACGTCCAGATCAAGGGGTACCCCGTGCGCCTGCCGCTGGACGTGCTGCTGGTGTTCAGCGCCAACCCGGAGGACTACACGGCGCGCGGCAAGATCATCACCCCGCTCAAGGACCGCATCGGCGCCGAGATCCTGACGCACTACCCCAAGTCGCCCGAGGAGGCGATGTCCATCACCGCCCAGGAAGCGGAGATCGGCCGCGACGGCGCCCCCATCCACGTGCCCCCCTTCGTGGCCGAGCTGGTGGAGCGCATCGCCTTCCTGGCCCGCGACGACAAGCGCATCGACCGGCGCAGCGGCGTGTCGCAGCGCATGCCCATCTCGGTGATGGAGACGGCCGTGTCCAACGCCGAGCGCCGCGCCCTGCTGGCCGGCGAGGAGCGCGTGGTGCCCCGCGTGGCCGACGTGTACGCCGCCCTCCCCTCCATCACGGGGAAGATGGAGCTGGAGTACGAGGGCGAGATGCAGGGCTCCGAGGCCATCGCCAGGGACCTGATCGCCACGGCCGCGCGCGAGATCTTCGACCAGGTGTGGGAGGTGGATTCGCTCGACACCGTGATCGAGCACTTCGACCGCGGCGGCATCCTGCAGGTGTCCGACGGCGCGTCGGCCGACGCGGCGCTGGGGGGGCTGGGGAGCGTGCCGGGGCTGGTGGAGGCGCTGGAAGAGGTGGGCATGTACCAGCGCGAGGACCCCGGCACCACCGTCGCCGCGGCCGAGCTGCTGCTGGAGGGCCTGGCCGCGCACCGCCGCATCTCGCGCGCCGAGCAGGGCTACGCCCGCGCCAAGCCCGAGCCGAAGTCGAAAGGCAAGGGCGGGGGGTTTCAGTTCGGGCAGGATCTGTTTGCTTGAAGAAGTGCTGAGTGCTGAGTGCTGAGTGCTAAGTGCTAAGTGCTGAGTGCCCAGTGCCCAGTGCCCAGTGCCTAGCGGGTAGTTCCTAATCCCTAGTCCCTATTCCCTAATCCCTGACTCGGCGCGCGGACCTTTCGCGCGCCGAGTCCTGTAGAACCGTCACCGCGCAGTCGGCCGCCTGACCCGGCGCCACTCTTTCGCATCCTCGAAGTGCCAGAGAACAGAAGTCGAATGAAGCCGTTCCTGATGATTCCGCTCGCTGCCCTGCCCGTGGCGGCGGTGCTCGCGCTCGGCGGCTCGCAGCCGAAGCTCGCCGCTCCCGTCCAGACCGGGCCACCTGCCGCACATGCCGCGGAAGGGCCCGCGCAAGAGGTGATTCCGGGGCTCGAGATCCTGCTGCGCGACTCGCTGCACCTGGTGCGGGGGAAGCGCGTGGGGCTCATCACCAACCACACCGCCGTCACGCGCGACGGGCGCCACGCCGCCGACGTGCTGCACCGCGCGCCGGGGGTGCGGCGCCCGGCCCTCTGCGCGCCCGAGCAGGGCCTCCGCAGCAA
>CADCTW010000212.1:0-2292 GCA_902805735.1 uncultured Gemmatimonadota bacterium
GCTCCACCGCCGCCCACGCTTCATCGATGATCGCCACGCGTCCTCACTGTGTTCGTCCAGTCCGCGAACGGGCTACCCGGAGCGGAAGATAGGGTGTGGCGGCGAATCGGGCACCCACCGACTTTGCTCCCCGCCGCCCCAGGGGATACGGGAGCATGGGGCGAGAACCCGCGATCGGGCAGGAAACGCGACCCGCGAGGTACAGCGTTTGCACAAGCCTGGCGCCCGCGTTTCCGCCTGGCGCCCGCGTTTCCGATGGAGACGCGCCCGGAATGCACACGAGGCGAGACCCTGCCCCCCTGCGCGTGCCGGAACCGCGACATAAGCCAAGGATGACCATGCACCGAATTCGCCCGCTCCGCGCCGGAGCCTTCATCTGCGTGCTCGCCGCCGCGGCCATCGGGTGCCAGCCGATGCGCGGCGCGGAGCCGGGTATGAGCCCGGCCGCCGGCGCCGATCCCTCGCTCGCACGCGCGGACGCGGACATGCGCGCCGTCCTGGAGCAGCACATGGCGCTCGGCCCCAGGCCGATCGAGACGCTCACGCCGGCCGAAGCGCGCCAGCAGCCCACCATTGCGGACGCCGTAAAGGCGCTCCTTCAGCGGCAGGGGCGCAGCACCGCGCCGGAGCCCGTGGGCAGCGTGGTGAACCGCACCATCCCGGGTCCCGACGGGCCGATTCCGGTGCGCATCTACACCCCGGTGGGAACGGGTCCGTTTCCCGTGGTCGTGTACTCGCACGGTGGAGGGTGGGTGATCGCCACCATCGACACGTACGACTCCTCCGCGCGGGCGCTGACCAATGCGGCACAGGCCATCGTGATCTCCATCGAGTACCGCAAGGGCCCGGAGAACCGCTTCCCCGCGGCGCACGACGACGCCTTCGCCGCGTACCAGTGGGCGCTGGCGAACGCCGCCTCCATCGGCGGCGATCCCAACCGCGTGGCCACGGCGGGGGAGAGCGCGGGCGGCGGGCTGGCGGTGGCCGCCGCGCTGATGGCGCGCGAGCGGGGCGTGAAGCTCCCGGTGCACGTCCTCTCCGTCTACCCCATCGCCGACGGGGACACGATCTCGCCCTCGTACCAGGAGTGGGCCAACGCCAAGCCGCTCGACCGGCCGACGATGGCGTGGTTCTTCCGCCACTACCTGCGCGGCCCGCAGGACGCGGCGGACCCGCGCATCTCGCTGGTGGACACCAACCTGCGCGGGATGCCGCCCCACACCATCATCAACGCCCAGATCGACCCGCTCCGCTCGGACGGCGAGGAGCTGGCGGCCCGCCTGCGCGCCGCGGGCGTCCAGGTGCAGCAGCGCACCTGGGAGGGCACCACGCACGAGTTCTTTGGCACCGGCGCCGTGGTGAGCGACGCGCGCGAAGCGGTGGCGTTCGGGGGCGGAGCCCTGAGGGCGGCGTTCGGCGGGCGGTAGGGCGTACGATCGAGCAGAGGCACAGAGAGAAGTCTTCTCTGTGCCTCTGTGGCTCTGTGTGAGGTTCTACCTATGAGGGGAACGATGGCAATGAAGCTGAAGCCGGTCGGGGAGCAGGTGATCGTCATCACGGGCGCGGACAGCGGGATCGGGCTGACCACCGCGCGGATGGCGGCGAAGCGGGGAGCGCGCGTGGTGCTCAACTCGCGCAACGCGGAAGCGCTGGAGGGAATCGCCGACGAGCTGCGGAGCTCCGGGGCCGAGGTGGAGTGGCTCGCCGGCGACGTGGCGGACGAGGCGGCCATGCACGCCCTGGCCCGCGTGGCGATGACGGCGTTCGGGCGCATCGACACCTGGGTCAACAACGCGGGCGTCTCCATCTACGGCGAGATCGAGCAGACGCCGGTGGCCGACGTGCGCCGGCTCTTCGATACCAACTACTTCGGGGTGGTCAACGGCACGCTGGCCGCGCTTCCGCACCTTCGCCTGCGCGGCGGCGCGCTCATCAACGTGGGAAGCGTGCTCTCCGGCGTCGCGATCCCGCTGCAGGGCCACTACTCGGCGAGCAAGCACGCGGTCAAGGGCTTCACCGACGCGCTGCGGCAGGAGCTGGCGCACCACGACCTGCCCATCGCCGTCACGCTGATCCGCCCCGCCGCCATCGACACGCCGTACACGGAGCACGCCCACAACCACATGCCGGACGCGGAGCCCAGCGTGCCGCCCCCGGTCTACGCGCCCGAAGTGGTGGCGCGCGCGATCCTGGATTGCGCCGCGCGTCCGCAGCGCGAGGTGCTGGTGGGCGGGGCCGCGAAGCAGATGGAGATGATGGAAGGCGCCTCGCCGCGCGCGTACGACCGCTACG
>CADCTW010000212.1:2302-11120 GCA_902805735.1 uncultured Gemmatimonadota bacterium
CGCGTACACCCACACCAGCCAGCACCCGCTGCAGACGCTGCTCACGCTGGGCGTGCTGGGCGCGGGCGCGTACCTCCTGGCGCGCACCGGCGTCCTCCGGCGGCTGAACGAGGAGGTGGGCGCGCGCATCACGGGCGAGGGGATCGGCGACGCCACCATGTCGCGCGCGGACACGGACATGCGCCACGTGCTGCGCCACCTGGAAGCGCTGGGGCCCAGGCCCATCGAGACGCTCTCACCGCAGGAGGCGCGCATGCAGCCCACCCCCGCCCAGGCGGTGATGGCGATGATGCGCGAGCACGGCAAGACTCCAGAGCCCGAGGCGGTGGGGGGCGTGGTGGAGCGCACCGTCCCCGGCCCCGGCGGCGACATCCCGGTGCGCATCTACACCCCGCACGGCACCGGCCCCTTCCCCGTCATCCTGTACACGCACGGCGGCGGATGGGTGATCGCCACCAACGACACCTACGACAGCTCGGCCCGCGCGCTCACCAACGCGGCGGAGGCGATCGTCGTCTCGGTGGAGTACCGCAAGGCGCCGGAGCACAGGTTCCCCGCGGCGCACGAGGACACCTTCGCGGCGTACCAGTGGGTGCTGGCGAACGCGGCCGAGCTGGGCGGCGACCCGGCGCGGGTGGCGGTGGCGGGCGAGAGCGCCGGCGGCAACCTCGCGGTCGCCACGGCGATCCTGGCGCGCGACAACAACCTGCCGCTCCCCGCTCACATCCTTTCCGTGTACCCCATCGCCGACAGCGACACCTCGTCGCCGTCGTACGTGGAGAACGCGGACGCCAAGCCGCTCAACCGGCCCATGATGCAGTGGTTCTTCGACCACTACCTACGCTCGCCGGCCGACGCGACCCACCCGCTGATCTCGCTGGTGCACGCGGATCTGCGCGGCCTGCCGCCCACCACCATCATCAACGCGGAGATCGACCCGCTCCGCTCGGAGGGCGAACAGCTCGCGCGCGCGATGCGTGCGGCCGGCGTCATGGTGGACCACCACCTGTACGAGGGGGTGACGCACGAGTTCTTTGGAATGGCCGCGGTGGTGGGCGGCGCGAAGAAGGCGGTCGGCCGCGCCGGCGCGGCACTGCGCGCGGCGTTCAGCGAGGTGGGCACACCGGCGGTGCGCTGATCGCATGATGGGACCCACCGCCGCACCCGCGGCGGTGGGCTCCCCACCGCTCTCCGCGCTCCGGGTGCGGGACAGCGGCGACCGCGGTGCGGCCTGGTACGCTCCTTCCATCCCAAACGGCGTCACCCCTTCCCCCGCACCCGCAGATGCCCAGCGTGGACCACGATCCCGGACACCCGCTCGGGCACAACGCCCTCGCGCGCATGGTCGCCCAGATGCCGACCGCCGTCGCCCTGCTCGCGGGTCCGGACCACGTGTACGTGGCGGCCAGCGAGAGCTACTTTCGCGTCGCGGGCAAACCGGTCCTGGGCCGTTCCTACCGCGCCGCGTTTCCCGAGCTGAAGGGGCAGGGCTACCTGGAGCTGATGGACCAGGTCTACGCCACGGGCGAGCCGTGGTCGGCGCGAGGGGTCCGCGCCGCGTGGGACGCGGACGAGGACGGCGTTCCGGAAGAGCACTTCATCGACGTCACCTTCGCTCCGGTGCGCGGTGCGGGCGGGGAGGTCGAGGCGGTGACCCTCACCGTCGAGGTGGTGGATGGCCGCGTGCAGACGGAGCGGGAGCTCGAGGTGGAGCGCGCGCGCCTGGAGTTCGTCTTCCAGCATGCGCCTGCCTTCCTCGCCGTGCTTCGCGGACCGGACCACGTCTTCGAGCTCGTCAACGACGCGTACCTCCAGCTCGTGGGGCATCGTGACCCGGTGGGCAAACCCGTGGTGGAGGCGCTTCCGGAGATCCGCGGGCAGGGGTTCATCGAGCTGCTGGATCATGTCCTCTCCACCGGGGAACCGTTCGTGGGCCGCGAGGTGCCCGTGCTGCTCCAGAGGACCCCGGGGGCCCCAGCGGAAGAGCGATTCCTCGATCTCACGTACCTGCCGATCACCAACGTACATGCCGAGCGCGAGGGGATCATCGCCCACGGGACGGATACGACGGACGCGGTGCTGGCGCGCCGGCAGATCGAGCGGCTCCTGGGCGAGAGCGAGGAAGCGCGCGCGGCGGCGGAGGCGGCGAACCGGACCAAGGCGGACTTCCTCGCCAGCATGAGCCACGAGCTCCGCACCCCGATCAACGCCATCCTGGGCTACACCGAGCTCCTGGAGGACGGGATCGTGGGCGCGGTGACCGAGCGCCAGCGGGAGCACCTCGCGCGGGTGGCGGCCAGCGGGCGCCACCTCCTCGGCGTCGTGGAAGACATCCTCGACCTCGCGAAGCTGGAAGCCGGGCGGGTGGAGGTAGCGCGTGAGCGGCACGACGCCCACGGCGCCGTCGCCGCGGCCGTGCCGCTGGTCCTCCCGCAGGCGCAGTCGAAAGGAATCGCCGTCGAGAACCGGTGCGCGACGGGGTGCGACCACCGGTACCTGGGCGACGAGGACCGGGTGCGGCAGATCCTCGTCAACCTCCTCTCGAACGCGGTGAAGTTCACGGACCCCGGCGGGCACATCCGGATCGAGGCCGAAGTGACCGCCGCGCCCGATCCCGAGGCACGCCTGGTGGGAGCCGGACCCTGGACGGCGATCCGGGTGAGCGACACCGGGATCGGCATCGAACCCGGCCAGCTGGAGGCCATGTTCACCCCGTTCGTCCAGGCCGAGAGCGGGCACACCCGCACGCGCGGCGGGACCGGGCTGGGCCTCACCATCTCGCGGGAGTTCGCGCGCATCATGGGCGGCGACCTCACCGCCCGGAGCGTCCCGGGCGAGGGTTCCACCTTCACTGTCTGGCTGCCGTGCGACGCGGCGGATGCCCCCGCCGATTCCGTCTCGGATCTCACCCGCGGCGGTGAGGCGATCCAGGCCGATGTCGAACGGATCGTCTCCGCCTACGTCGCCCGGCTCCGCGACGACGCCGCCGTCCCGATGGCGCGCGACGCCGCCCGGGTGGAGCTGGAGGATCACGTGAGCGTGTTCCTGGCGGACATCGCGCAGTCCCTCGTCATCCAGGGAGAGACCACGGGCGGGCGGCAGCTGATGCGCGACAACTCCGACGTGTGCAGGCTCATCTCCGACCGTCACGGCGGGCAGCGGGCACGGCTGGGATGGACGGAGGAGGCGCTCCGCCGGGAGTACCGGATTCTCGGCGAAGAGGTCGAAGCGGCGCTCCGCCGCGTGTCCGCCCCCGGTGCGGACCGCCCGCTCTCCGCCGTCCGCGAGCTTCTTGCCGACGCGGAACGGATCAGCCTGGTGGGGTTCCGGGACGCGGACTTCGGCGATGGGGGGGCGCGCGACGCGATCGATGCCGCGCAGCGCAAGACCCAGGGAGTGGCGAATGCCGGCCGTGGCCGTCCGCGCGGGTCCGGTGCGGACGAGCCACCCTGAGGATCGATGCCGCGAGGGACTTCCCAGCGCTATTCAGCCGCCAGGTTGCGGGCGGATGAATTTGAATTCGCTGCGACGACTACACGAAGTCCCCCTTCGCGGACCAGGCCCTCCGGCCGAGCCGAAGGTCTAGCCCCCGCGGGGGGACTTCGTGCCGTTGTTGCCGCGCCTTCATCAGTCGCCCGGCAGGTCGCCCGTGCACCACCGGCTGCATCGCACAGGAGGTCGCGCGCGCTAACGCCCGGGGCTGCGCCGCCAGGCGCGCTGGCTGGTCCGCTCCGCGCGGCCGAAGATCCTCTCCAGGAGATCCACGATGGGCGCGACTTCCAACCCCACGCGTGCTCGCTCGCGGACGACACGCACCGTCTCGTCCCGCAGAAACGCCCAGTCGCGCCGCAGCGCCTCTTCGCTGAAGCCCATGCGCCGGCGCTGCGTTCCGTGGAGCTCCGACACGGTGCGCTGGATCTCGTCCGTGTCGTCCGCCAGCTCGCCCGCCGTCTCGGGGTCGGCCGCGCGCGTGCCGAGGCTCTGCGACACCCCCGCCAGGAAGTTCACACCGTGGTCCTGGAGGGCCAGGTCGGTCTGCTCCGCCGCCGCCGTGCCGACCACCGGGTCGTAGCGCAGCCGCTGCGTGTAGGCGCCGAGGATCGCGTCCCGGTGGTCCAGCAGGAGCTCCGCCACGGACGTGAGCGCCTCTGCGGGCAGCTCCGGGCGCGGATCGAGGCCGGCCGGCTCCGCCGCTTCCCGCGGGAGGTGGATCGTAAAGGTCGAGCCTTCCCCGTGCTTGCTCTCCGCGGTCAGATCGCCTCCCATGCCGCGTGCCAGGTCGCGGCTGATGGCCAGGCCCAGCCCCGTGCCCTCCGTCGTTCGGGTCAGCTCCGCCCGCACCTGAACGAAGGGCTCGAAGATCGACTCCAGCTTGTCCGCCGGGATCCCTATGCCCGTGTCCCGCACCCGCAGCGCGACCTCGTCCCCATCGTACCGGCAGGCGATCTCGATCCGGCCGCCCGCGTCGGTGAACTTCACCGCGTTGGACGCGAGGTTCAGCAGGATCTGGCGCAGCTTCTCGGGGTCCGCGCGCACGGTGAGGGTCTCAGGGCATCCGTGCACCCGCAGGGCGAGTCCGCGAGCCTGGGCCTGCGGCTCGATCAGCACCTCGGTGGAGGCGAGCACCTCCCGCACCGGGACGTCGGCGATCTCGTAGGTGACCATGCCGCTCTCCAGGCGGGCGTAGTTGAGCACCTCGTTGATCAGCCCCAGCAGGTGCTGCTGGCTCTTGCGGACCCGCTCCAGCGCATGGCTCTGCGCGTCCGTCACGGGGCCGTGGATCCCCATCTCCAGCAGCTGCACATAGCCGCCGATGGCGTTCAGCGGGGTGCGCAGCTCGTGGCTCATCACCGCCAGGAACTCGCTCTTCGACCGGTTCGCGGCCTCCACCTCCCGGAACAGCCGCTCGCGCTCGGCTTCGGCCTCGCGGCGCGCCGTGGCGTCCGTGATGATCCCCACCACCCGCAGCGGCGTGCCCCGCGCGTCCCGGAAAACCGCGCCCTGCGTCGCGATCCAGCGGATGCTGCCGTCGGGCCACACCACCCGCGACTCCACCTTCCACTCCTCGTCGTGCTCCAGCGCGCGGGCGAAGCGGTCCGCGACGTGGGCGCGGTCGTCCGGGTGCACGTGCTGGAGGTACGTGTCGAAGTTCCAGACCTCCAGCGGCTCTTCGTAGCCGTAGAAGCGGTCGTGGTGCGGGGAGCGGACGGTGGTGTCGGCCTTGGGGTCGAAATCCCAGAACGCCATCTCCGCCGCCTCCAGCGCCCGCCGCAGCCAGTTCTGGCTCTCCTCCAGCTCCCTGGTCTTCGCCGCCAGCGCGCTCGCCTGTTCCTCCACCTGCCTCCGGGCGAGCACCTGCTCGGTGACATCCAGGGAGAAGTTGAGCACGCCGGTCACGCGCCCTTCCGCATCGAACACCGGCTCGTAGCGGAGATTGAACCAGCTGTCTTCCGCCCCCATCCCGCGCCGGTCGTAGCAGACGTGGATCTCGGGAGAGCTCCAGGGCCGGCCCGTCGCGTACACCTCGTCCAGCCGCTCCAGGATGCCCTGGCCCAGCACGTCGGGGTATGCCTCCCTCGGGATCATCCCCGTGACGTCCCGGCCGCCGCTGACCCGCCGGAACGATTCGCTGACGATCTCCAGGCGGTGCTCCGGGCCCAGGTGCAGCGCCATGGGCACCGGCGCGTGCAGGATGGCCGATCGCAGGCGCTCGTACTCCGTCTCGCGGCTGCACGCCAGCTCGTCCCGCTCCGCGGTCATGGCCGGGGCTTCGGCGAGCGCTCGGCGCTCGGGCGTGGTCTCGAAGACGGTCGCCAGGATCCCGCCTACGCCGCCCGCGCCGTCGGGCACCGGACCGTACGCCAGCCGGAAGTACACCTCCTCCGGGTACCCGTTGCGCTCCAGGACCAGGAGCTGCTCGTCGAAGCGGAACGACTCTCCCCGCTCCATCACGCCCGCGTACACGGGGCGGGTGAAGCCCCACACCTCCGGCCAGCACTCGCGCGTGGGCTGGCCCAGCCCCGCCGGGTGCTTGGCGCCCATCACGTCCCGGTACCCGTCGTTGTAGATCTGGACCAGCTCGGGCCCCCAGAGTGCGATCATCGGGGTGGGGGAGGCGACGACCAGCCCCGCCACCGTCCTGAGGGGCTCCGGCCACTGCTCCACCCCGCCGAGCGGAGTCGAGCTCCAGTCGAGCGCGCGGCACCGTCCCGCCATCTCGCTCCGGCCGGGGAACACCCGGTCCACGGCGTCGCCAGGTCCCGGAGCGCGCCGGCTATCTTCTTCTTCTGTGCGCACGTACGTCACGTCGAGGAGGGGACCGGCGAAAACATGCCGCGACCGCATTCGGGTTCCCGGATGTGCAAGTTCGGCACCCTGGCGGGCGGCGGTGGGACGGGTGCTCAGTCCGGCGGAGCACGATCATCCGGTTCCGCGGGTGAAGGGGCCCACGAGGAAGTGTCGGGGCAGCTCGTCCAAGGACTGCTGAGCATCCGCGCAGACACAGCCGATGCGAGATGGCGGCGTCGTGCGACTGCGTGGGCGCGGGGAGTGCTCGGGCCACGCACCATCCGCCGTTCCGATGTGGGGGCGCGCGTGCGGATCGCCACGCGGACGCTTCACATGGGACGAGGAGCGGCCTCGTCCGCGACAGGAGGCCGGAATGAGCGGCATCGAGGTAGGCATGTTGATCCCGGACGCGCAGGACCTTTCCGGCAGGGCGGTGCTCGTGACGGGCGGCAGCAGTGGAATCGGGCGCGCCACTGCGCGGGCGCTCGCGTCGCTGGGGGCGCGGGTCGTCACCTTCGCGCGCGACCAGGACAAGCTCCAGGAAGCTCTGGACGAGATCCGGAGCACCGGGGGCGAAGCGCACGGGATCGTGGCCGACGTGTCGCGGATCGAGGACGTGCGGCGCGTCTTCGAGGAGGTGGACCGGCGGCTGGGCGGGCTCGACATCCTGGTCAACAACGCGGCCGTCAGCGGCGAGGACTTCCCCGATGAGTCGCTGGAGGAGATCGACCGGATGGTGCGAACCAACGTGGTGGGCTACCTCGCGTGCGCGCACGAGGCGCTGCGGAGAATCCAGGAGCGGGAACGCGGCCACGTGGTGCTCGTGGGATCGATGAGCGCGGACCTTCGCGAGTCTGGGCGGAGCCCTCAGCGGGAAGGCGGGTGTCACCCACATCCACCTGGAGGGATCTGGAGCAGCTCTGGCGGAGCTGCGACAGGCTGTCGGCGAACAGCGGGTCCCCGCGGATCGCGTCTTCCTGACGGTACGCGGCGGGGCGGCGATCTCCTCGACGAGATCGTCCGTTGCGCGGGGTAGGGTGCTTTCATCGGCATCCGCGCCGGCGGCGACGCGGAGGAGTGGATCTCTCGTTTCCTCGCCCGGGGCGGAGATCCTCGCCGATTCACCCTCTTCTCCGATGCACCACGCGCGGACCCCCGCACCATCCTCGAACCAATCTTTTCGCTTGCCGCGGGGGGCCGCCGCCCGCTCGCGGAAGTGCTCCCCTGGGCGACCACGAACAGGGCGGGGATGCTGCGGATGAACGCTGCGGGAGCGATCGGGCAGGGTGCGAGGGCGAACCTCGTGATCGTCGCGGAGCGCCCCCTCCGCGTCGTGGAGGTGATCTCGGGCGGCCGGCGCGTCGTTCGGGACGGCGTGGCAGTCGATGCGGCGAGTGCACTCTGAGCGCCCGGCCGATGGCGGAAGGACGAAGCGCAAGACGATCTCAACCGGGCGGGTGCCCTGAACAGCCGGCGCGCGCGGGGCCGGGGTGTTGCCCCCGCCCGCGTCGAGTCGCTGCGCACGGTGTGGACATTGCTCACCGCCGACGCGTGCCGCGGCCTCCCGGACGCCGCAGAGCGCACATCCAGCTGACCACCGAGGCGTGATGATCATCCTGATCGAGAATGGGGAATTGTACGACCCGCAGCCGAAGGGACGCGCCTCCATCCTCATCGCCAACGAGTTGATAGAAAAGGTGGGGGAGATCGACCGGCGGGGCCTCGACATGCTGGGTGTGGAGTACGACGTGATCGACGCCACGGGGTGCGTGGTGGCTCCCGGACTCCTCGACCCGCATCAGCACCTGCTCGGCGGAAGCGGCGAGGGGAGCCTCGCGCTGCAGTCGCCGATGATCTTTTTGAGCGAGATCGTTCCGGCCGGCATCACGAGTGTGGTCGCCACGCTGGGCGTGGATACCACCATGAAGACTATCTCCGGGCTCCTGGCGCGCGTGAGGGCGCTCGGGGAGGAGGGGCTGGAGTGCTGGATGTGGACGGGCGGCTACAACGTTCCTCCCACCACACTGATGGGCTCGGTACGCGGCGATCTGATGTACGTGCCGGAGGTGGTGGGCGCCGGCGAAGTGGCGATCTCCGACGAGCGATCCCTGAACCAGTCGAAGCAGGAGCTGGCCTCCCTCGTTCGAGACACACACGTCGGCGGGCTCCTCTCGGGCAAAGCCGGGGTGACCCACTTCCACGTCGGCGAGGAGGACACGCGGCTTCAGCCCCTGCGCGAGATCATCGAGGAGTACCAGGTCAAGCCCGAGTGGCTCTACCCCACGCACGTGCAGCGCAGCGAAAAGCTCCTGGACGAAGCCATCGAGCTGGCGAAGGCGGGTGCGCACGTTGATTTCGACACGGTCGAGCAGGACGTCGCGAAGTGGGTCCGCTACTACCTCGAACACGGCGGGCCGCTCGAACAGCTCACCATCTCCTCCGATGCCGACTCGGGCCACCCGATGATCTACTTCGAGCAGTTCCGCTCGCTGGTGCTCCGCGAGGGCTATGCGCTCGAGCGCGTGCTCCC
>CADCTW010000213.1 GCA_902805735.1 uncultured Gemmatimonadota bacterium
CGCGCCGGCGCCTGCGGCCGGCCTCCCCCGCCGCGTCCAATCCTCTCCGCGAGCCGGACCCACTCCGCCGGCGGCTCGCCCTCGCCGGCCGCGGCCAGCCGGGCCCCGAACGCCGCGTGCTCGGCCCGCGCCAGCTCCGTGCGGCCGTCCAGGAGCAGCGCCTCCACGCGCAGGGCGCAGGGGCGCACCGCGTGGGGATCCAGCTCGGCCCACCGGGCCGCGCGCTCGGCCATCACCGGCCACTCCGCGCGCGCCTCCGCGTCCGTCACCCAGCGCTCCAGCGCCGCCTCCAGCAGCCGGCGCAGGCGCGCCCGCTCGCCGTCCACCCAAACGCGGTAGGCGCCGCTTCCCAGGTCGTCGTGCGGGCCCATGAAGCCCCCGCCCCACCAGGCCAGCGCCGCTTCCACCCGCCCCGCCTCCAGCTCCCCCTGGAAGGCGGCGGCATCCAGCTCCACCGCGCCCGCGGCCACCGCCACCCCGTCCCCCGCCACCACCAGCACGTCCCCCAGCGCGCGCTTCAGCGCCAGCAGCGCCTGGCGCAGCGAGTGCCGCGCGCGGGCCTCTTCACGGTCGCCCCACAGCAGCTCCGCCAGCTCCGCGCGCGGAACGGCGGCGGGCGCGCGCCGCGCCAGGTACGCCAGGAGCGCCAGCTCCTTGCGCTTGCCGGCCAGGAGCACGCCGTGCGGCCCTTCCAGCCGCAGCGTGCCGAGCGTGCGAAGACGGAGCATGGAGGGCACCACTCAACTCGTTGGGATGAAACGGATTGACGCGGGGCTGACGGTGGCTTGCGGGCGGGGCGCTACTGTGGATGCGGCACCGGACACCCCCCTCCGCACGGAAGCGCGCATGGAGCCCACCGAAGCACCCGGCGAGAGCATCCTGTTCTCCTACTTCCTGGTCCGGCTGCGCAGGACGGGCGCCGGGCTCGACGGCCGCTTCACCGGCCTGGTCGAGCGGCTGGGCACGGGGGAGAAGCGGAGCTTCGCGAGCGCGGACGAGCTCGTCGCGCTGGTCTCCGGGTGGACGGCCGCCATCAAAAGTATAGAAGAAAGGTACGCGATCGGACACCCCGCGGAACGTCCCGCGGACGCCCCGTCCACCCCACTCACCCCGCCGAGGTAGCCATGATCCGCTCCACCGCCGTCCTTTTCGCCGCCTGCGCCGCCGCCGCGCTCGCCCACTCGCCCGCCGACGCGCAGGGGGGCGCCCTGGGCCGCATGCGCGAGCGGGTGAAGCAGCGCATCGAAGAGCGAGTCGGCGACCGCGCGGACCGCGCCGTGGACGCGGCGCTGGGCGCCAACCCCGCGGGGACCACGCCGGGTGGCACCGCCGCGGCTCCGCCCGCCAACGCCCACCCGGGCCAGGGCGCATGGGTCAACTACGACTTCGTACCCGGCAGCCGCCCCCTCTTCGTCACCGACTTCTCCGCCGACAACGTGGGCGACTTCCCCCGACGGCTGCGGCTGGAAAGCGGCAACATGCAGGTAGCCGAGGTGCAGGGCCGCCGCTGGCTGCACACCACCGATGGCGGCACGCTGGTCATCCCGCTCCCCGAAACGCTGCCGCAGCGCTTCACCATCGAGTTCGACTTCGTGCCGGGGAGCCCCACCCACGGGAACCGCCTGGAGCTGTGCCACAGCGGCCGCTGCTCGCCCTTCGCGCAGATCAACTGGACCGGCGGGGGCACGGTGAACGTGTACTCGTCGCAGGACGACGCCCGCACCGAGGGCCGCGCCGCGAGCCTGGAGGGGAAGACGACCCCCATCCGGGTGATGGTGGACGGGAGCTACGTGAAGGTGTACGCGGGCGGAGCGCGGGTGATCAACATGCCCAACGCGCAGTTCACCCGCGGCCGGGAGCTGCGCCTCCAGCTGAGCAACGGGGAGGGCGGCCAGGCCACCATGGTCGGCAACCTGAGCGTCATGGCCGGCGGCAAGCGGCTGTACGACGCGCTCTCCAGGGAGGGCCGCGTCGCCACGCAGGGGATCCTCTTCGACACCGGCTCCGATCGCATCCGCCCCGAGAGCACGCCCACGCTCCGGGAGATCACGGCCATGCTGCGGGAGTACGCCGGGCTGCGCATCGCGGTGGAGGGGCACACCGACGACGCCGGCCAGGCGGCGGCCAACCAGGCGCTCTCCGAGCGGCGCGCGGCCGCCGTCCGCGCCTTCCTGGTGGCGCAGGGCATCGACGCGGCGCGGGTGCAGTCGCGCGGCCTCGGCGCCAGCAGGCCCGCCGCGCCCAACGCCACGCCGGAGGGGAGGCGGCAGAACCGGCGCGTGGAGCTGGTGCGGTTGTAGGCACCCGGCCGGGGCCGCCCCGCGCGGGCGGTCCCGGCGCACCCGGACTCGTCCCATGAGACGCTCCATGCCCCACCCCCGAGGCGCCGGAACGCCGCGCCACCCCCACTACACCCACCCGCGGCTTCGCGCCCTGTGCAGGGGCCTGTGCGGCGCGTGCGTGGCGGCACTGCTCCTGGCCGGGTGCGGAGGCGGCGGCGCGGGGAGCGCTCCGGAGTGGCTCCGCGCCCCGGCGCAGCCCGTGACGCTGCGGACCACGCTGGAGAACGACCGCGCGGCCAGCCGGGTCGTGACCCCCGCCGGCGGCACCCTCACCGCCACCGGGAGCGACGGCACGCACTACCGGCTCCGCATACCCAGGGATGCGCTGCTCAGCGACCAGCTCATCACGCTGGTTCCCGTCCGCTCCGTCACGGGTCTCCCGCTGCGGGGCGGCAGCGTGGCGGCCGTGCACCTGGAGCCATCCGGCCTGCAGCTTCTTCAGCCTGCCACCCTCACCATCCGCCCCGTGCGCCAGGTGCCGGCGGCGGAGCAGGTGGCGTTCGGCTACTACGGCAGCGGCCACGATGCCCACCAGTACCCGCTCACCGGCGGCCCGGGGGGCATCGAGATGCGGCTCTTCCACTTCAGCGGCTACGGCTTCGGCCAGGCCGCGCCGGGCGATCCGGGCCGCCAGGCGCTGCAGCGGGCAAGCAGTGACGAAGCACGCATGCGGGCGCGCATCGCCGACATTCTGGGGCGCGAGAGGGCGCGGCAGCTCGGCGGGGAGGAGGCCGCGGAGCTGGGAGATCTCCTGAGCGACGCCGCGATCGAGTATCACGACGCCGTGCTCCGCCCGCTGATGCGCGCCGCGGAGGCCGACGACCGCCTGGCCGAGTGCTGCATGCAGCGCTATTACGCATGGGAGCGGCAGATCCAGCTCTTCGGCATGGGCCCGGACAGCGCCGCGCGCGGCGTCGCCGCCTCGGCGGAGCTGGAGCGGCGCCGCGCCGAGGCGAATGCGTCGAGCCTCAGGATCATGGAGAACGCGTACCAGAAGGGGATGGAGCGCGCGGTCCGCCGGTGCCGCGAGGAGCACGATCTCCGTGCGGTGACCACGCTCCTGTTCCTGGAGCGGCGCCGGCAGCTCCTGGGCGGGAGCGCCGACGGGCCGGAGGGCGCCGCCTTCGACCGGGCGTTCGACCAGATGCGCGGGTGCTTCTCCTTCGAGGTCGAGTTCAGCTCCGCCTTCGCCACCCGCGGGCCGGGCGTCCGCCTGGAGCACCACGTACAGGCGAAAGTCCCCTACGGCCAGGCCCGGAGTGAGGCGGGCGAGGCGGCAACCGCGCCGCTTCGCTACGTGCAGTACACCGCGGAGGGGAACGCGTCCGCCCTGTTTGGCGCGGAGAGGATGCGCGCCGCCGGCACCCGGCCCGGCACCATGACCGTGGAACGCGTCGAGTGGAACAGGAACCTCGTCGCCGTCGCGGGCACCGACTGCGAAGGCCACGACGAAAAGCAGGAAAGGACCGCCACGGACACCGTCACCGTCACCTTCCGCCTGGGCGCCCCGGTGGACCGTACCCACTACACCTTCGGATACCGGCCGCCGGAAGTCGCTGAAGGCCACGGCTGGTCGGACGCATGGGCGGGCGCGCACCCCAACGAGCTCGTGAGCACGGAGCCCGCGCGCTCGGGGAGCGACTACGGCGACCAGGTCTACCGCATCGTCCTCACCGGCCGCGAGCCCGGCCTGTGGCGGGCAGACTTCAGGCGCACCGACAACCCCGGCTCGGGCCTGTCGGGCTCCGAGCACAGCTACCTCCTGGTGCGGCACACCCCTCGGTAGAGCGCTTCATCCACCCCATACCTGCAAGGGCACCATGCGACACACACGGATGTTGTTTCTCGCTCCTCTCCTGCTCACGCTCGCCTGCGGAGGCGACGAGCCGCGGAAAGCCGCCGCCGGCGGTGCTGCCTCACCCGCGGCCGCGGTGCGCGCCGACGCCAGCGGCGAGGCGGACACGCAGGAGCTCGCCGACTACGTCCTCACCATGGACGACGTGCGCAAGTGGTCGCAGGCCACCCGCAACCTCCGCAACGCCAAGCCGGTGGAGCAGCAGAGCGACGCCTCGGACGACGACGATGACGGCTCCATCGACGCGATGGAGAGGAAGATCAGCGCCAACCCGCAGTTCCGGGCCGAGGTGGAGAAAGCGGGGCTGGAACCGCGCGAATACGTGGTCATCATGTCGACCATGGTGCAGGCCAGCATGCTGCAGTACGCGCTGGAGCAGGGCGCCAATCGCGACTCGGTGGTGGCGAAGAGCGGAGTGAACCCGGCCAACCTGGAATTCGTCCGCGCGCACAAGCAGGAGCTGGAGCAGCTGCAGAAGGCGATGCAGGCGCAGTGATCGGGCGCTACGCTCCTATCCGCGCCAGCACTTCGCGCCTCACCGCCTCGAACTCCGCATCCCCCACCGCCGGCACCGCGCCGGCGGTGGGGATCTCGTCATCCAGCGTGACCCAGCTCACGCACCCCTCGTAGCCGATCGTGTTGGGGATGACGATGGGCTCGGGGAGTGTGCGGGCGCGCACCAGGACGACGTGGAGGTAGGGGCGGTTCTTGTACTCGAAGCGCGCCTTCACCGTCTCGGGTGCCATGGGGTGCAGGCCGGCCAGGCGGTCCATCACTTCCAGGCTTTCGATCTTGAACGCTTCAACCACCTCCGCGAACACGCGCAGCCGCACCTCGTCGCGCGAGGCGGGCTCCGCGCCCCCGATCAGGTCGCGGAACCCGGGGGCCAGCTCGTCCGCGTTCTGGTGGAAGGCGGTGGGGAAGATCCAGAACGCGCGGTGCTCCACGTCGAAGCCGCCGCGCCGCTCGCTGATGCCGCCCTTGCGCACGAGCAGCGACACGCGGCCGGCGGCCAGGGCTCGCTCCACCGAGGCCCACTCCTTGAGCGCTTCACGGCTCGCCATCACACAGGTCCGCGCTGGAAGGGGAGCCTCACCACCTTCGCGGCGGGCCCGTCCGCCGCGCCGATCAGGACCTCCGCCCCCGGCTCCAGCTCGCGCCGCGCATATCCCAGCGCCACCGCCTGCCCCATCATCGGCGAGAAGGCCACACTCGTCAGCCTCCCCGCCTCCTTCCCCGTGTCCGCGCGGAAGATGGGGGTGCCGACGGCCGGAGCGGGGCCGTCGCCCAGGAGGAAGCCGCGCAGGTGGCGGTTCACGTGGCCGCGGTGGGCGATCCTCACGATCACCTCCTGCCCCGTGTAGCACCCCTTGGTGAAGGAGATGGCGCGCCCCATCATCCCCGTCTCCTCGAACGCCTCGGTGGGGATCACCTCCTCCGACAGGTCGGCGCCGTAGCGCGGACGCCCCGCCTCGATCCTCAGCGTCTCGATGGCCGCCAGCCCCACGGGGCGCACGCCCAGGTCGCCGGGCGCCAGCAGCGCCGCCCACAGCGCGGGGAGCGCCGCCACCGGCGCGAACAGGTCGAACCCGGTCTCGTTCCCCACGTACCTCGTCCCCGCCACCATCACCGCCACCCCGCCGAACTCGGCCGCGAGGAAGCCGTCTTCGGCCATCCCCGAGACGTCCACCCCGAGCACGCGCTCCACCAGTGCGGCCGCATTGGGCCCGTACGCGCCCAGCTCGCCCACCTCGTCCGAGACGTCGCCCCAGCGCGCGAACATGGGCGGCACGAACTTGCGGAGGTGCTCCACGGTGCCGGCCAGCGCCTCGCGGGGGATCTCCATCAGCACCTCGCCGGGACGGCGGAAGGCGCGCAGCTCGGCCAGCGTGCGCCCCTTGGCCGTGAGCATGGCCGCGTACACCCCCTGCCCCTCCGGCGCCTTCAGCAGGTCGTTGGTGATCATCCCGTGCAGCATCTTGGCGGGGTCCTTCCCCCACATGCGGATGCGCGCGCGGTCGCCGCGTTCGGCCACGCCCACCGTCTCGCGCACCGCGTTGTACTCCCCCAGCGTGTCGCCGAAGTGGCGCACGACGGCGCGCCCCGCGACCTCGCTGTAAGCCGCCCCGAGCTCCCCGAGTGCCTGGTGCAGCGGCGAATCCGCCACCGTGATATCGCTCATCCCTCCATCCTTTCCATCAGAGTGCGCAATTCCGTGTACCAGCGCGCCTTCACGGCGAAGGGGATGCGCGCGAGCCCGCTGGGGCTGGGCACCACGAAGTCCGTCACCCCGGGCGCCACGCGCGTCACCTGCTCCCCCCACGGCGCGGCGGCGAGGCCGGAGGCCAGCAGATACACCCCCTTGCCGTTGTAGCACACCACGCGCGGCCCGGTCTCCGCGACGATGCCGCGCAGCCGCCGCACCCCGTCGCGGTACTCGGCGGCGGACACCTCGGCGGCGCTGCGGGTGGGCCGCTTCACCAGGTCGGTCACGCCGATCCCCAGCTCCAGCAGCCGCCGGTCCTCCTCGAAGTGGAAGCGCCGCGGCGTGAGCCCCGACGCCGCCAGCAGGTCCCAGAAGCGGTTGTTGCGCCCGGCGTAGTAGTGCCCCAGCCGCGCCGCCCGCACGCTGGGGTTGAACCCGACGAAGAGCAGGCGGAGGCCGGGCTGGATCAGGTCCGGGAGGGTGCGGACGGTTTCACCGTCCACGAGGAACTGCTCGGGAACGGCGAACGGGGAATGGGGGACGGCAACTACGGACGGCGAACCCGCCGTCATCCCGGGCAGTTCGCTTCTACCGTCCCTCGTCCCCCGTATCCCGTTCCCCCGCCCCTCACTCCGCCCCACCGAACACTTCCCTCAACCGCCCCTCGTTCCCCTCCAGCTCCGTGACCAGCCGCCGCACCTCGGCCGTCGAGGCGGCGTTGGGCAGGTCGGCCTTGACCTCGCTCCCCGCGTCGCGCGGGAGGTAGACGACGGTGACCTTCCATCCTTCCACGCCGGTGGCCTTGCGAGCTACCAGGTCCACGCTGTACTCCGAGCCGCCGACCTCCAGCCGGTCGGCCAGGCGGTGCTCCTTCCAGGACGAGCTGCGCGAAAGCGCCATGTAGCCATCTCCAAACCGCGCGGGCGGTTGTTAGCCAGGATCAAAATTCGCATCTTGAATGCGCGCCGTAGATTAACGGCGCGCACTCCCCGCGGCAAACGCCCATCCCATACCCCCGAGAGCACCCAATGGCTTCGCCCGTCACCCTCTGGCTGCAAGGCGTCTCGCAGGAAATCCAGCGCCGCCTGGACCGCGCCGAAGCGCTGGCGCGCGAAGACCTGGTGGAAACACACGCGCGCCTCGCCCGCGACCTGGTGACCGTGCTGGCGCCGCGCATGGCCTTCGACGAGGCCATCGACCGCTACATCGAGATCATGGACCTGGAGGGCGACGACGCGGAAACCGTGGGCACGCGCGCCGTGGCGCTGCTGGACGACACCGACGTGCGCGACGACATGGCGCGCGAGGGGCATCGCGGCTGGGGGTTCGACTGGCGCTACGCCACCCCGCTGGGCGCGCTCCGCTACATCCGCCGCCAGCGCAAGCGCAGTGGCGAGGAGCAGTTGTGGATGGAGCTGGCCGCCGCGCGCTCCGAGGAGGCCATCGCGGACATGCACATGCGCCACGCCCTCACCTTCGTGGAGCTCCTGGAAAACGAAGCCGATCCCACGCGCGCCGTCTCCCTCTATGCCGACCGCCTGGACCTCCCCGAGGCCCGCGCCCGCGTCGTCTACCAGCGCGTCATGGCCCGCCTCGCGGACATCCTCCTCCCCCGCCTCAACGAACATGCTCACACAGAGACACAGAGGCACAGAGATTAGTTCTTCTCTGTGCCTCTGTGTCTCTGTGTGAGCCCAGTCTTTTAGGGAGCCGGAGCGTCCGGGAGCTCCTTGGGCGTCAGGCCGCCGAGCTTGCTGCGGTCCAGCCGCGCGGCCATGCGGCGCGGGTACGACACCGTGCGCGGGTCGCCGTCCGAGACGTAGCGGTTGCTGGGGTCCTTTTCCCAGAACGCAAGCTGGCGCTCCAGCGCGCCGGGGGCCACGATGAAGCGGTCCACCGAGTGCGGGTTCCACTCGCGGTCCCAGGGCGGAACGTTGGGGCCGCCGGAAACTTCCAGCACCACCTTGTTCTCGTAGCGCTTCCCGTCGCGGTAGGTGCCCGCCCAGGCCAGCGACCGGTTCGCCGGCCACATCCCCAGGGGGAGGGCGAAGGTCACGATGTCGTAGTTGGCCGGGAGGTAGGCCTTGATGCTGTCCTCGCCGATGCCGATGTAGTCCTGCACCTTGCTCCCCGCCCGGTCCAGCCGCGCATGGAACAGGGTGTGGTTGCAGATCTCGTGGCCGTTCGCCACGAACCACTCCATCTTCTTGCGGATGTTGGCCTCACGCTGCGCGCGCGGAGTGGCCTTGTCCGGCGTCTCGCCGAAGAAGTTGGAGGGGTGCGCCGCCGCGGGGAGAATGCACCACACGCCGCCGCCGCTCCACGCCGGGTTGCGCTGCTTGAAGTCCGCCCACACCCCCACCATGGTGTTGGGGTCGATGCTGCCGTCCGGCCGGTAGTAGAACTGCCCGCGCGTGGCGTCGTCGAAGGTGAACACCACCGGCGTCGTCCCCGCGGGGATGTCGATGTTGCGCTCGAGCACCTGGCGCATCGTCACCGGCCGGTAGCCCTTCTCGTACAGCGACTGCAGGTCCTTCTTGTAGTTCGCCAGGGTGCGGACGAACTCGCCCTCCGGCGACCCGGTGCGGTGGTACTCCAGCACCATGATCCGCCCCATCTCGTTGGGCGGGAGGTTGGCCACGGGGCCCGTGGGCCCCTTGGGCGCGGGCGCCGCGCTCTGCGGCTGGGCGCCGGCGGCAGGGGCCGCCTGCCCGCCGGTGGTGTCGCCCGGCAGGTCCTTCCCCTCGCCGCCCGCCTCGGAGCTCCCGCCTTCCCCGCCGCAGGCGGCCAGCGCCGCCGCCAGCGTCAGCGCCGCCGCGGCGCGCCTGATCCTGCACCACTCGTTGAGCATGATCTTCGTCCGTCCGTGTCCGTGCGAGCCGAATCTCCCGCGGTCGCGGGGGGCCGTGGCGGCCGGGGTGCAAGGTATGTTCCGAAACGACGGAGGCACGGAGATGACTTCATCTCCGTGCCTCCGTGTCGCCGTGCGAGACGCGCTGTTTCTTTACTGCGCCGCCTTCTCAGCCTCCGCCGCGGGAGCGGCGGCAACCGGCGCTGCTACGGCCGGGGCCGCGGCCGCGGGAGCAGTCTGCAGGTAGTTCTGGTCCGCGTTGGCCTGGATCGCGTTCTCGTCCAGTCCGTTGATGGCGCGCTTGAAGTCACGGATCCCCTTCCCCATCCCGCTCGCCAGCTCGGGGAGGCGCTTGGCCCCGAAGAGGAGAAGGAACACCGCGAAGATGATCACCGTCTCGCCAAAGCCGAGTCCAAACGGCATCTGGTACCTCCTGGGGCAAAGGATGAAGGGCGATCCAGATACGGCCACCCGGTTCTGCACAACGCACCGAAGCTCTTGCGAATCCTGAAGATAGCGGATTTTAACCCGGCGGACAATGCCGCCCTCTCTCCCATAGCAGGAAGTACGCCGTCCACCCTCCGAACGGATCTGCGACAGCGATCTCACATAGCCACGCGGAGAGCCACGCTCACGGAATCCCCACCACCTTGTGGGTCTGCACCGAGAGGCGCCAGGGCGGCCCCAGCTCCATCACGGCGCGGATCGCCTCCGCGTAGTTGGGCCCGCCGGCCTCCGGCACGTCCACCGGCTGCAGGAAGTACTGCTCGAAGCTCGTCCCCTCCACCATTCTCCTCACCGCGGCCACGTCCGGCGTGATCCCGTCGATGGAGGCGCCGGTGAAGAGCAGCTTCAGCTCGTGCCCCTCTTTCTGCGCGAACTCCCCCTGCTTGGGAGAGATGGTGAGCCAGTCCACCAGCGAGCGGTCCACGGGGCGCGAGCCATTGGATTCCATGGCGATGCGGTACCCGCGCGCGCGCAGCGCGTCCGAGAGGGGCTTGTCGAGCTGGAGGCTGGGCTCGCCGCCGGTCGCCACCAGGAGCAGCCCCGGCCGCTCGCCGCCAAAGGACGCCTCGGCCTCGCGGCGCACCAGGGCGAGCGTCCCTTCCAGGTCGGTCACCACGCTGGGCCGCAGCCAGTCCGTGTCGCAGAACGGGCAAACCTCGTAGCCCAGGTTGCACCCGGCGAAGCGGAGGAAGACGGCCGGCGTCCCCGCCTGCGCCCCCTCCCCCTGCAGCGTCCCGAAGACCTCTTTGATCCCGTACTTACTCGCCATCCGAACCCCTCGTCGTATGCCGGCGCCGACCGTCCAGCCCTCTGTACACTGAACCCGGCTTCCCGCTCCACCGGAATGGTGCGCCCATTCCCCACGGGCATGGGTAAGCGATGTCCCACCTGTCCGCGCGGAGTCCCACCAAACCCCATGGCGAGCACGGCCTCTGAAACGCTAAACCCTTGCCCACGTGGCACTTATCTCACCCGTGCCATGTGGCCCTGCGATTGCCTATATGGTGGCCGAACGTCGGAGACGACGAGCTGGCCGGGGGGCCAGCGACCGGAAGACCAGTCAGTCTCAAACCATCCGCAGTACCCACCCGCATCCTCGCCGCACCACCTACCCGCCCCACCTTCGGCGCTGCCCACCCCCCTCTGAAGGCCCGGAGCCGCCCTGGCTCCGGGCCTTCTCCTTTTTCTCTGTGCCTCTGTGTCTCTGTGTGAGCCCAAAAACAAAGCCCCCCGACGCTCTTGCGAGCATCGGGGGGCTGAATTGTAGGCCGGCAGCGCCGTACTCTCCCACCGGGTGGCCCCGGCAGTACCATCCGCGCGAGTGGGGCTTAACTTCCGA
>CADCTW010000214.1 GCA_902805735.1 uncultured Gemmatimonadota bacterium
GGAGCACGCGGCCCAGGCGCGCGTACCCGGCCCCGCGCTCGGACGCGTCGGCGGCGCGGGCGTAGCGGCGGTACGCGTCGGCGGCGCGCTTCCAGTTCCCGCCGGCCTCCTCGGCCTGACCCAGCAGGAAGAGCCCTTCGGCGCTCCCCACCTCCTCCAGCCAGGTGCGCCCGCGCAGCAGCCCGCGCACCTCCGCCCACCCCTGCCATCCGCCGGCCGCGCGCGCGGCCATCAGCACCACCCCCGGCGGCGCCTCCGCGGGGTACGCGGCCACGTGCGGGCGCAGCGTGTTCCACGCGTCCCACGGGCGCCCGTCCGCCAGCGCGCCCCGCGCCTGCTCCACGGCCAGCAGCATCTCGGCCCGCGTGAGCCCGCGCAGGGGGTCCACCGCCAGCGACGTGGGCGCGGCCGTCAGCTCGCGCAGCTCGCGGCGGACGTTCTCCTCTCCCCACGAGGTTGCCGCCGCGAGCCCCACCACCGTCCCCGCGACGGCGGCGGCGGTGAGGATCTGGGCCTTGATGCGGGTGGGCTGTTTGTAATGCATCCTGCGGGAGCCTGGGGAAGCGATGCTGCCGGCGCGAGCCCCTTACAGGCGCACGAACCGTTCCCGATGTGCATACAAGCCAGATGGTTACATCGGGGGTGGCGGAAGGGGGTTAGACCCCGCGGGTCCCCGAGGGGTTCCGTCGCGAAGGTATGCGCGGTCAGGAGAGACCCGCCAGCGACGTGCGTTGCGCGGGGTCCCGGGCCGAGCACCCCTGTCCCAAGTACAGGGAGCGGGTTGCAATGGCTACTCTTCCGTGCTAAAATTTGGCACACCCAGGGTACAGCACGCTATGCACACCAAGTTTTCAGGAACCGAATCAAGTCTGGCGGCGCTGTTCCACTCAAAGGCAATGGCGCGTCTGGTGGTGTTCTTCGCGGTCCACCCGGGCCAGCGTTTCCACCTCCGGGACCTCATGCGCCGTACGCGGCTGTCCAGTGCATCACTCCAGCGGGAGATGCAGAGTCTCCTCGACATCCGAGCCGTGCGCCGTGAAGAAGAGGAGGGGCGGGTCTATTTCTCCGCGGTGGAGGAACACGACGCTTGGCGGGCGTGGATGCTCCTTCTCCGCTCCGCGGCGGCCCCCGCGGATGTGCTTCGGGAGGCCCTCGTCGACGCAGCGGGGGTCGAGGCGGCGTTCGTGTACGGGTCTATCGCGCGGGGGGATGCCCGCACGGACAGCGACGTCGATCTCTTTCTTCTGCTGGAACACGAGGACCACCCGGCCCAGTTCAGGCGACAGCTCTCGGACGCGGAGTTTCTCATCGGCAGGACGCTGGACGTGATCGAGTACACCGTCGCGGCGGCGCGGGAGCGCGCCCGGTCCGGAAATCCATTCCTGAGACGTGTACTGGCGGAGCCTAAAACATGGCTCCGCGGCGACGACCAAACACTCTCCCGCCTAGTGACAGCGTGAACGCGCGCATCCGGATCATGCTGGACAGCCGCGAAATCGAGCAGCTCGCGGCTCCAGACGAGGAGGTCGTCGGGATGTGGCGCAAGGCCACGACCACACTCCGCAGCTCGGCCGTGCACGGTCTCGAAGAGGACCCGGATTCCCGCTTCACCCTGATGTACCAGGCTGCACTCCAGGGTGCGACCGCAGTCGTGAGAGCAGCCGGATACCGGGTGAAAGGCGACGACAACCACCATATCACCTACGCGGCTGTCGCGGCTCTGAACCTCGGCGCCCTGTCGGAAGCAGCCCGGGACCTGAACGCCATTCGGCAGACGCGACACAAAGCCGTGTACGACTGGCAGGGTACCGTACACCCGAAGCAAGTCGGCACGCTTCGGGATGCGACGGTGAAGTTGCTCCGCGAGGCAGACCAGTGGCTGCGTGCCGAACGGGAGCCACTTGCAACCGCACTCGCGCCTCTGACCTTTCCGGAGTGACGCAGCGTATCTCACACAGAGACACAGAGGCACAGAGATGAAGTTCCTCTGTGCCTCTGTGTCTCTGTGTGAGGTCATGCTGTTTGCCCGGTGATCTTCTTCCCGGGAACAAGTATCGCCGGCGCGCGGCGCCAAATGCCCGCGCCCGAGGCGGCCGATCAGCTCCGTCGTGGGAATTCTGTTTTTCCGTCCATCTAATCGATGAGCGCGACGCGCGGCACCAGGGGTCGGAGCTCGCGATCGCGATCGACGAGTCGTCTCCAGGGGCCTAAATATGGAAAGGTCTTGCTGCCGGCGCATGGCGCGGCTATCGTGCGCCGCGCCGCGTACGGCTCCCCAATCGGGCCATGAAGAGGTGGGCCGCCGCCCGCACGAGGCACCCCCTGTTGCTCCCCGCACACTCCCCCGCCCAAACCAAACAGGCACGATGCGCCGATCGCTCATCTACGCTGGCGCCGCAATCACCCTGCTCGCCGTCGCATCCGAGGGACACGCCCAGGAGGGCAGTGGACTGGAGAGCGCCTTCCACCGCGCCCGCGCCGCCGCGACGCTGCGGGACTCCGTCCTCCGCCTGCCGAACGGCCTCAGCGGTCCCGATACGGTTCTCCCCGCCGAGGTCCGTGAATTTCTCCAGGACCCGTATCGCAGCACGGCGGTGACGCTGGAGCAGCTCGAATCCGCGCAAACCAGGGTCAACCGGGCGCTACGCGCAGTACCTCCCGACACGAACGCGCTCGATTTCTTCAAGGGGCGGATGGGCGCCGGCACGGCCGCGAACCTGGCGGCGGGGGTCGGCACGCCCGCGATGCTGGCGACGGGGGGCGCCGCGGCGCTGCCGATGCTGGCCGAGGGAGCCGCCCGGTTCTTCGTGCAGCGGGCGCAGGACGAGGCGGTGTTCGCGTTCGTCATCTCGCTGCGCGAAGGAGTGAAGAACGACACCCTGCTGGGCATGGCGTTCCCCCGCTCGCACCAGCTGGTCCAGCGGATCGAGGGCGAGACGTACCAGAGCCTCACTCCTCTGCTCCGCTCCGCTTTCCTCAGCGACCTGGACGCGCTGCCCTCGCGGAGCCACACCCTGGTGGACCGCATGCTGCGCGACTCCGCCGCGCCGGCCCGGGAAAGGGTGAGGGCGTACCTGCAGGGGATCTCGATCGTGTACGAGCGGGGGCGGGAGATCCGCAGCGGGGCCGCTCCGTCGGTGGTGCTGGCCAGGCTGGCGGAGGTGGACGCCTCGCGCATGGCGGACCCGAACACCCGCAGCGCCATCCGCGTGGTGGGGCTGCTCGCGCGGGAATACAGCGCGGCGGGCGGCGCCCCCATGATCGAAGAGTTCGCGTCGCGGGACCGGGGGTGGCTGCGCCGCTACTTCGTGGCCCTGGTGGGGCACGACCTGCTCAGGGTGGACGCCGTGCCGCGGAGGGAGCTGATGGCGCGGCTGGCCGCTCGCGAAGCGGAAGCCATCGCCCTGCTGAACCAGCTTCACTCGATCCGCGGCGAGCTGGGCCAGTTGCGCGCGGACGCGGCCGGCGCCGCCCAAGCACTGCGGGAGAACCCGGTGGAGCAGGGGATCTCCGCGGCGGGCGTGGTGCTGGGCGTGCTGCGCACGGCGCCCCGGTTCGCCTTCCTGCCCGGCGATACGGCGCCCGCGGAGGTGCAGCGGTTCGAGGAGCTCATCGGGGAGGCCATCCAGCTCCACCAGGCCGTCTCGCAAAAGGACTACGCCACGCTGGTGAGCTGGCTGGCGGAGAACCCGCGCTTCCGGTTCTGCGGCAATCCGGAGAGCGACCGCTGCAGGGCGCGGATGCGCTTCGTGGCGCTCTCGTCCTCGCTCGCCACGGCCCGCGACTCCCGCGAGGTGACGGAGGCGCTGCAGGCCGCCAGCTCGGGGGTGGGGTCGTATCGCGCCAAGCGGGGCCAGGCCAGCCGGTGGGATGCGCCGCGCACCTGGGCCGCGCCGCGCACGGCGTCGCTGGTGGGATACGTCGGCGGCGGCCACTACGGGGAGACAGGGGCCGCCGGCTCGGACGGCGGGTGGAAAGCCGCGCTGCCGGTGGGCCCGGAGGTCAGCTTCGGGATGCCGGGGGGCGCCATCTCGCTGTTCGTCCCCCTGGTGGACCTGGGCCCCGTCATCTTCGAAGCGTTCGACGGCGAGGACGCGGGCGAGCACCTGGAGCGGAAGCTCTTCGCGCCCGGCGTGGCGGTGGTCCTCAACCTGTTCCGCAACTTCCCGCTTTCGGTAGGCGGCGGTGTGACCTCCGCGTACCACGAGGACGAGGAGGGAGCCGGCTCCCGGAGGGCGCGCCCCATGTTCTTCGTGGGGATCGACGCCACCCTGTTCCACCGCCGCTTCTAGGCGCAGCGGCCGGGACGCGCGCGTTCACCGGCCCGGAGAAACGTTCTCGCCCGCACTGACTGGATCCCGCTGGACACCCCATTCACCCCGTTCCCCACCTTCCCTGCGCATCCCCATGGCCCAGACACGACGCATTCGCCTGTTCGCCCTCGCCCTCCTGCTGCAGCCGGCCGCGGCCGCGGGGCAGGGGCTGGTGACGCCCACCTCCCACTGGGGCGGCAACACCCTTCCGGAGGTGAGCGCCCGCAGAGAGTGGGGGCTGCACTTCCTCGGCTTCACCGAGTACGGCAAGGAGGTGCTGCCGGGCACGGACCAGTACACGTTCACGCCGTACAACGACATGGACGAAACGCTCGGCTTCAACATCTTCACCTACTCGTGGTCGTCGGTGATGAATCCCCGCTCGGTGAGCGAGAACTCGGTCTCGGCGCGGCGCACCGTGATGGTGGGGGTGGTGAACGACGTGGTGCCGCGCTTCCTGCAAAACCAGGTGGCGCACCTCGGCCGGCAGAAGGGGCCGAACAAGCTGCTCCCCGTGCCGCGTGAGCCCGGCGACACGCCGGAGAGGGTCTCGGCCGGCAAGAGCGACGTGTGGCCGCCCTTCTTCGGGTACTCCGAAGAACGCTTCGTCCAGCTCCACTCCACGCGGCGGCGGCTGGCGGACAACGGGACGGTGTACGAGGAGCGCGTGCCGACCCCCGTGTTCGTGGGCGGAGGGTACGCGTTGGGTACCCTGAACCAGGAGATGTTCCTTCACGCCGGCTCCAACGTGGTGAGCTTCGAGTTCCCGGACAACGCGCGTCCGGCGCTCCCCTGCCTCACGCGCTGCCCGGACGCCGTGCCGTCGTGGATCGCCGACTTCATCCAGCTGCGCAGCGTGGGCGCGGGCGCGACCGCCCGGGGCGGGGTGCTCCTTCCGGGGATCGTCTTCGACGACCTCACGGCGGGCTACGCGAACCTGCAGGGGGTGGTGCGGTTCGACTTCGCCCTGTTCCGCGGCGAGTTCCCGGTTCAGCTCGACGTGGCCCTGACGCAGGCGCACGGCTTCTTCGTCCGCACGCGCACCGAGGAGCAGCGGCGCCAGATCGCGGAGGTGGAGCACCCCACGGAGCGGGTGTACGGCGCGAAGAGCCCTGCATCGGAGTTCTTTGTGAGCGGGCGCGTGCGGCTGGGCCACCTCACTTTCGAGTACGTCAACGACCAGATCGGCGGCAAGGACAAGGGCCCGAGCTTCGGCGTCAACATGACGTACGCCATGCGCCCGCGTCAGCCGCGCGAGAGCACCCCCGGCGCCGGCGGTGCCCGGTGAGGGCGTCGGCCCTGGCCTCGCGGCTCGCGCGGACGCGCCGCGCCCGTTCCGCGCTGGGCATCTGCGGTGCCCTGTCGCTGGGCGCCTGCGCGCTCGCTCCCCGCCCGCACGCGGGCTTCGACGCGTACCGGCCGCAGCGCGAGCCGGGCGAGCCCGGCTTCGTGCAGCCGTACCGTACCGAGCAGATCCAGGAGGTGCGCGCCGCGGACGGGAGCATCGTGCAGGCCATCCAGCTCTACGTGGAGCCGAACTTCACGGTGGATTCGAGCGCGTGGAACTCCATGGGCGAGCGGATCTCCGTGGAGCGGGTGGACCGCTTGGTGGAGCTGGACCACACGGAGGGTTGGATGCCCACACCCCGCGTGCAGGAACACCGCGACGCAGCCGGGCCCCTCGAGCTGTTCCTCATCGGGCGGGCTCAGGTGAACGAGGTCCGGGTGGAGAGGGGCGGGGCGATGCCCTTCCTCCTCGCGGACACCACGCGCCTGGCCCGCGCCGCCGCATCGTCGTGGGAGTGGGAGCGGAGCGGGCTGGGCCTCGAACCCTGGACCCGGCTTGGCGAGGAGCCTGCCGAACGTCTGAGCGATCGCGCGCAGTCCCGGCGGCTGGCGATGCTTCCCCCGCGGGGCGGCCTGTGGGTACGCGCGGCCGAGCTCGCGGCGATCACGGACTCGGTGGTCATCCGCGGCCAGCGGGTGGCAGTGGCGGGGCTGGAGCGCCGGGGTGACCTGTCCGCCCGGCCGACGATGGGCGACACGGTGGCCAGCCCGATCGGCGTCGTGGGCCTCCTGGAACGGCCGGATTCCATCCGGCTGGCGGGGCGCTGGACGGCGGCTTCGGAGATCGGAGTCCGCCGCCAGCGGAGGATCATCTCCATGCGGATGGAGGATCCGGGCGAGATCGGCTCCCACCCCGCGATCACGGTGGGTGACTGGGAGCGGGTAAAGGCCGAGGAGGCAGGCTTCCTGCGCGAGCTGGAGCGCCAGGACATCCGCAGGGCCCCCATGCTCCTCGTCTGCCGGACCCCCCCGCCGGCGGCGGGCAGCCGCGCGCGGCACGGGTGCTTCAGGCCGGGACGGCGCTACCGCCTGCGCATCGCGCCGGGCGCCACGAAAACCCAGATGCCGGCCGCCGACTTCACCTTCCGGGTGGAGAAGCGGAACGGGCTCCTGGGGGCGGGCGTGGGTCTCCTTTCCCTGCTGGGATTCGTCCTGTACGCGCGGAGCTGAAGGCAGAACCGATTCACACAGAGGCACAGAGGCACAGAGGCACAGAGGAGTTCATCTCTGTGCCTCTGTGTCTCTGTGTGAGCCCCGCCGTGCTCAGTGGTGCGGCGTTCCACGCCTGCCGGCCTCGATGGCGTAGGCCAGGAAGCCGTTCACCTCCCCGAGCACCTGCAGGTTGGTGAGGGCGTTCTCCACGCGCTTTCCGTCGCGGTCGGCCGGCTTGAACCCGGGATGCGCGAGCGTCTCGGGGGTGAGCGCCTCCAGGGCGGCCCGGCCCGCGCCGTACAGGTCGCGCGCGGCGCGGGTGCAGAGGAACGAGGTGACCGAGTGGCTGGTGCTCTTCTTTTCGTTGGGGTCGGTCGGGATGTAGAACGGCGTCGTCTTGAGCTGCTCGCCGAACAGGTCGAAGGCGGCGTCGAGCTCGGCGTACTGCCGCAGCCCGATCTGGTCGCCGGGGATGGGGATGGGCGCTTCCAGCCTGGTGCCCTCGGTGAGGTTGCGGACGATGTTGCCGATGAGGTACATCCCGTGATCGGGCTGGAGGTAGACGACGCGCCACACGCGGGCGAGCGCCATGACCCCCGTGCACTGCGAGCACGACTCGAGCGAGGTGTACACGGTGGTGTCTTCGAACATCTCGTAGTCCTCGCGCGCGCGTACCTTGCGATTGAGCGCCCACGAGTCGTTGACCTGCGCGAGGTCGTAAACCCGCCGGATCAGGCGCGCCTCGGCGTGCTCGGCCGAGCTGTTGTAGAGCTTGTTGTGGTTGAACTCGAAGTCCACCACGTACCCCTCGGCGTCCACGGCGATGGCGGCGATGTTGTGGCCCAGGTAGTCCGCGTCGTGGAAGGCCCCCGCGTTCGCCCCGGGCGGCGTGTTGAAGGGGTACTCCCCGCGCCGGCCGTTCTTGTTGCCGTTCCAGTAGTGATGGACCAGCGCCATCACCAGCCAGGCGTAGATGCGGTGCCGCTCGGCCTCACCCTCCTCCAGGGACAGAGGGGGGCGGTCGGTGAGCTCCTTGACCGTGCGGTTCCAGTAATGCTGCAGTCTGGGGTTCTTGGGCTCCATGGTTTTCCTGGGGTTGGGGCGGGCGAAGGGGAGTGTTGCCGGGGGAAGTGCCTAGTGCCTAGTGCCTAGTGCCTAGTGCCTGGTCCTGAGTCCTGAGTCCTCAGTCCTGACCTCAGGCCGTTGGGACTCAGGACTTCGCGCTTCGCCTCCGGATTACAGGCGCGGCGACAGGTAGAGCGTGGCGTACACGGCGAGCCAGACGAGGGCCACGAAGTACCAAAAGAAGGCGGCGAGCTGCACGGCGAGGGGGCGCTCGGCGGTGGCGCGGCGGCGGAGGTAGGCGGCGAGGCCCACCGCGAGCACCACCACGCCCACCGCGACGTGCGCCACCTGCGCGCCCAGGGTGAAGGCGAAGATGGAGCCGTACGCGTCGGCCGTGGCCGGCTCGAGGGCGCGGAGGAGGTCGGCGGCCTGCAGGGCGAGGACGGCGACGCCCAGGAGCAGGGTGGCGGCCAGGGCGAGCGCGGCGGTGCGGCGGGCGTCGCGGGCGGCGGCGCGGGATGCCCACCACGCGGCCATGCAGCTCAGCAGCAGGAGCACGGTGCCGGTGGTCGCGGGGCCCAGCGGCGGGAGGGCCGTGGGCCAGCTGCCGGAGGCGCGCAGCCCCAGGAAGCCGTAGGCGAAGAGGAGGTAGGCGAAGAGCGCCGCCTGCGTGGCGGTGAACGCCATCATCCCCCACCACGCGGCGGCGCGCACCCCGCTCCCGTCGCGCGGGAGGGTGCCGAACGCCGTGGCGACGGGGCCGGGGGACGCGGCCACGGGCCAGAGCCACGCCACCACGCACGCCGCCGCGCCCACGATCCCCACCACCGTGAGCGCGGGGACGCCCAGCAGCCCGTACGCCACCGCCGTCAGCGACAGCGCCGTGAGCAGGGGGAGGGTGGTGTCGTCCGGCAGGTGCAGGACGCCCTTGGGATTCGCGGCGCTCATGGAGGTCACCAGCACCGCGCGCCCCTCCGCCGGGTCCACGGACGGCACCGACGTCGGCGCGAACGAGGGCGAAGGCGCCGCCGTCCCGGGTGCCGCCGCGGGGGCGAGCGCCGGGCCGGCCGCGGGTGCGAACGCGTGCGCCCGGTCCGCCTGCACGCCGGGCTCCGCCCACAGGGGGTAGCGGGCCGCGACCACGGGGGTCGCGGCGAAGTTGTAGGGGGAGGGGGGCGAGGCGGCGGCCCACTCCAGCGTGCCGCCGCCCCAGGGGTCCGGGCCGGCCGGCGGGCCGCGGCGCAGGGCGCGCACCACGTTGAAGAGCACCGTCAGCACGCCGGCGGCGAAGAGGAAGGCGCCAAAGGTGGCGAGGGCGTTGAGCAGCGTCCATCCCAGGCCGCCGGGGTAGGTGTAGACGCGGCGCGGCATCCCCATCAACCCCACCAGCAGCATGGGGAAGAAGACCAGGTTGGCCCCCGCGAAGAGCACCCAGAAGCTCAGGCGCCCCAGCCGCTCGTCCAGCATGCGCCCCGTGATCTTGGGGAACCAGTAGAAGAGCGCCCCCAGCACCGGGAACAGGTTGATCCCCGCCAGCGTGTAGTGGAGGTGGCCCACCACGAAATACGTGTCCGTGAGCTGCCAGTCGAACGGCACCACCGCCGTCATCACCCCCGTTACGCCGCCCATCACGAAAAGGAGGATGAAGCCGGACATGAAGAGCATGGGCGTGGCGAGCACCGGCCGCCCGTGCCAGATTGTGGAGATCCAGGCGGAGAGCGACACCGCGCTGGGGATGGCGATCAGCAGGCTGCTCCCGCCGAAGAAGGCGAGCGAGACCGGGTCCAGCCCCGTGGCGAACATGTGGTGGATCCACACGCCGAAGCCCAGCGCCGAGGTGGCCACGGTGGCGCCCGCCACCCAGGTGTACCCCACCAGCGGCCTGCGGCAGAAGGTGGGGATCACCTCGGAGACCAGCCCCATCGCCGGGAGCACCACGATGTAGACCCAGGGGTGCCCGAACATCCAGAACAGGTGCTGCCAGAGGAGCGGCTGCCCGTCCACCGCCGGGTCGAAGAAGCGCGTGCCGTAGCGCCGGTCCAGGAAGAGGAAGGCGCACGCCGCCGTGAGCGCCGGGAGCGCGAAAAGGTTGGCGGCGGCGGACGACACGGTGCCCCACACCAGGATGGGGAGGCGGCTCAGCGACATCCCCGGCGCACGGATGCGGGCAAAGGTGGCCACGTAGTTGATGCTCACCGCCGTCGTGGAGACGGTGAGGAGGAGCAGGGCCAGGAGGTAGAAGTCCAGGTTGAGGGTGGGGGTGAAGTCGCGGTCCGAGAGGGGGACGTAGCTGAACCACCCCGTGTCCGGCAGCCTCCCGGTGAGGGCGCTGCTGTACAGGAAGATCCCCGCGCACAGGTACATCCAGTACGCAAAGGTGTTGAGGCGGGGGAAGGCCATCTCCCGCGCCCCCACCACCAGCGGCCAAAGGTAGCTGCTGAACCCCACCAGCACCGGCGCGGCGTACAGGAAGATCATGGTGACGCCGTGCATGGTGAAGAGCTGGTCGTACTCCGCCGGCGTCAGCAGGCGGGAGTCGGCCCGCGCGAGCTGGGTGCGCACCAGCAGCGCCTCGGCCCCGCCCACCAGCAGGAAGGCGAAGGCGGTGACCAGGTAGCGCCGCCCCGTGCGCTTGTGGTCGAGCGCCGATGCGAAGCCGCGCAGCCCCGGCGGCGCCTGCCAGGTGCCGCGGAGCCGCTCGTCGGTGGGGGCGGAGGGGGTCTGGATGGACACGGAGTCTCCCGCGCTGGTGCACGATCGCGCGGCCTCGCGCGATCCTGCCGATCGTTGGGCAGCCGCGTGCCGGGCGAGTGAGCTCGCGGCGACGTCGGCACGAAGTCCGCCTCCGCGGACGGGTCAGCCGGTACCTTCAGTCCCCGCGGGGGGACTTGGTGCTGTCGCTGCAGCGACTTCAGCCGCCCGCGACGAGGCTAGCGGAGGTGCTGGAGGTAGGCGACCACGGCGCGCCGCTCGGCGGGGGTGAGCCCCACCACGGGCATCCGGGTGCCGGGCTTCACCTTCTGCGGGTCGGCGATCCAGCGGTACATGTTGGCGGGCGTGTTGGCCAGGGTGCCCGCCGCCAGTGTGCGCCGGCTCCCCACGTGGGTGAGATCGGGGCCCACCAGCCCCAGCCCCTCGGTGCCGCGCACGGTGTGGCAGGCCCCGCAGCGAGACTCGAACATGGCGCGCCCCGCCCGCTGCGCGCCCGCCGCCGGGGCCCGG